>JACJYZ010000002.1:0-333466 GCA_020635855.1 Flavobacteriales bacterium
TGCCATAATCCTCTTGTAAAACCAAAGTGAAGGACATCAATGAATATGCTTTTGCCAGTTCTTCGAATAACTCGAAGTGCTCACCTTCTCGGATGATTTGATCGAACAGAAAGCTTAGTACTCGATTCCCCTTTTCGGTATTAAAGTATATATATGTGGAATTTAAAAGCCTGTTAACTCGAATACGGGCTAGGTATTTTTTTGAAAAGCCACCTAGTTCATTTCGTGCATTCAAGCAAACATCTGAAACCTGAAGCTCAATTAAGCGACGGGTCAGCCAGTGCTTGAGGCTGCGGAAGCGTCCATCGCGATCATTGCCATACATAGCCTGGCAGTAATCGGTATCCGTCCAATTGTCCCCATGTTCAAGGGCAAGTTCAAGTAATTTCAGGGAGGTACTGTTCTCCGGACCAGGCTTTTTGGCCCGTTTGGTGGCGAATTGGGTGAGCCCCTTGCGCACGTTGTTGAGCTCTTTGGGGTTCATGGACTCGAGGATGGCGACGATCACTTTCATAGCTGAACGAATTTAAGATATCCACATCAAATTAACAAGAATAACATCGTCCTAATCGCTTGCCATTACTCGAATCTAACGGCCATATTCGATTTGTCCGTGTCTTTCGGCCGATCAAAGCTCTTCCTTTGAGTCACGAAACAATAGAATTTCTTTTAACCAAAAAACGGAGGGCAACATGAAAATTTGGTTCAGGGGATTCCTATGCGCCGGTCTGATGGCGATGGGCACCCTAACAATGGCTGCGGCACCCAGTGTGTCAAACCAGGAAGTAGAAAATTACATATTAATGAACACGCCCTATGCAGGTGTGGTGAAAATTGAAACGGACGGCATCAACAGGAAATTATGGGTGCAGGGCAAAAGCTCCCCGATTTACCTGGAAGTGGAGTGGAGTGACGAGTTTCAAAGTTTCTACATTGATCGTTGGGTTGAAGAAACACCCTATACGTCATCAATGAGTGCTCAACAATAATTACGGCCGGGTTGCAAACGGAGGTGCGACACGGCCAGCGGAAGAGGGCCCCGGTCATTGACCGGGGTACCCATCCGCAAATTGAAAAGATTGAATCCCTCTTTTGCGGGAAGGATGAGGCTCCTGTTCGCAGAGATGCGGCAGCGTGAGGTGGTTCCGTCCCCTGACTTGATACTGGGAAGTCAGGGGGCGAACCTCGCGGTTCGAAGCTGTAAGAAGAAATAGCAAGCTTGTCAGTAACGGAGGTATGATGAGCTTGTTCAGCCGGCCCCCGCCTGGTACTGGGAGGTGGGGGACGGCTACCTTATCTCCGGCAATGGCAATTGAAATCAGCGGGGGACCGATGGTCTTCCCGCTTTTTCGGCCCTTAGGAGTTCTAATTTTAATGGCAATTATCAGATGAATATGGTGCGCAAAAGTCTGATTTTTATGACCGTGGTAGCCGTCACTACCTCGTTCGTTTACACGTGGCAGAAAAATCTACGCAAACAATCCGTTATCGCCCTGGACGCCGGTCATGGGGGAGATGACGTCGGGGCTATTCTGCCCGGAGGCCTCAGCGAAAAAGAACTGACCCTTTCTTTTATCTGGCATCTGAAACAGGTGTGCGAAGCCCGTGGCATCAAGGTCATCATGACCCGTACACAGGATGAGGAGATGACACCTGCCGACCGAACATCCAAGGCATTGGAGGCCGACTTTTTCCTATCGCTGCATTTCAACTATTACGGACATGACCCCGAACGTTCCGGGGTGGAATGCTTCATCAGCAACCAGAATCCGTCATTTTCCGCTACACGTAAATGGAGTGATGACCTCATGTCCCGGCTGGGTCAACTGAAGGGATTGAAAATGAACGGCATTAAAAATGCCAATTCGTATATCCTCAAAACCAACCAGGTTCCGGCCATTGAACTCAACCTTGGAAATTTGTCTGAGCCGGATGAATATGCTTTTGTGACCAGCCCGGTGAAGCAATGGATCCTGTGTGACGAGATTGCGAAGTCTATCCTTGAAAACAAGCCGAAGCGTTCGTTTCTCAATTAATCGTTTCAGTGGAAAGTTCGCGGGCTTTGAGGAAAACAGGGTCGTCTTCCAGCAGTACCGGATAAAATCCCATTTCTCTCCAAATCTGGCGCCCGATGCCAGCCTTTACACGAAGGCTGATCCATTGGCCCGATTCTTCCCATCCGGTTCCGTTGTAGGGTACACCTTTTTCTGTGGTGTAGCGGATAAATTCGTCTTTCACGGCACCGGTCACCTGGAAGTTTAGTTTGAATGTTTCGGCCGTGTAGTTCTTTTCAAGTTCTTTCCGGTGTACGTCTGCATAGTGAAAACAGAACTGGTTGATGACGCCTTCGGTGATCAATTTGTTCAGGTAAGAACTGTACCCGGCCGTATCAACCGGAATGAAAATATCCGGTCGGATGCCACCACCACCGTACACCACCTTTCCTCCGGGTGTGGTGAATTTCTGGGTGGTGTCGGATGCAGGAATGCTGTCCTGTCCGCCGCCATGAATATCGGAACGGCTGTACAAGTCTTCATAATAGGCCTTGATGCCTTTGTTGTAGGGTCTCTGGATGCACCTGCCGGTGGGCGTGTAATACCGGGCGATGGTTAACCGGATGGCGGACCCATCGGGGAACCGGGATTCTTCCTGGACAAGTCCTTTCCCGAAACTGGTGCGCCCGATAATGGTTCCCCGGTCATTGTCCTGCACGGCGCCTGCCACGATCTCACTCGCGGAGGCCGATCCTTCATCGATCAAAATGATCAGGGGTTGTTTTTCAAAGCTTCCTCTGGCGGTGGCAAAGTAAGGTGTACGCGGACGGGCCTTACCTTCGGTATAAACGATCAGTTTATCGCGGGAAAGGAACTCATCACAAATCAGCGTGGCTGCATCCAGGTAACCTCCCGGATTGCCTCTCAGGTCAAGGATCAGCTGTTTCATTCCCTGAGGCTTCAGTTTGTCTACCGCTTCTATGAATTCGTCATACGTATTCCTGGCGAACCGGCTGATCTTGATGTAGCCTGTGTTGGCGTTCACCATAAAGGCGACATCCACGCTGTACAGGGGAATTTCGCCCCGGGTGATCGTGAAGGGGAGCAAATCCTTGTGTCCATGGCGGTAGATCTTCACTGACACTTTTGTTCCACCCTCACCGCGCAGCTTGTCCATCACATCCTGGTTGGTGATGCCCACGCCTGCGGCTTTCTTACCTTCTATGTCAACGATGCGGTCGCCCGGAAGAATGCCCAACAGGTCGGAAGGGCCGCCTGAGATGGGTGCCACAACCACAATGGTATCTTCCTGGATGTTGAATTCAATCCCGATGCCTTCAAAATTCCCTTCCAGCGGTTCGGAGGTAGCCGCCAGTTCGTCTGCAGGTATGTAGTAACAATGGGGATCCAGTTCGGAGAGCAGGTTGACAATGGATTCATCCATCAATTCGTCCATATCAACGGTGTCTACATATTCGCTCTGGATGTAGCGCAGGATCTGGCTCAGCTTGTCATAATGGCCCGTAATGGAGCGAATGGGGAGTACACCGTCTACCGGTCCGCTTTTGGGGAGGTAGGCGCCCAGGAAGATTCCCATGACCAATGCCACGGCAATAATAAGCGGAAGCCAGATGGATATGCGACGGTTCATTTCAATTCTTCGTTTAAAGGGATGAACCCGGCAGGCTGGTATTTTTCAACAGCTACACCGAAACGCTTGAGGAATTCTGCACCTTCATCGGCGGGGAGGCCTTTGTATTCGGCATATGAGTTCAGATACAACACTTTTCGGATGCCCATGGTATAGATGGTTCTGGCGCAGGAAAGACAGGGTGATAGCGTCACGTACAGGGTGGCATCTTCCAGCGACATTTTGTTGCGGGCGGCGTAAAGGATGGCATTCTCTTCGGCGTGAAGTGCCAGGTAGCAGGATCCTTTGAAGCTGGTGGCGCATCCGCCATCAGGCCATTCTTCGTCGCAATTGTGGGTGCCAGCCGGGGGGCCATTGTAGCCCAGGGAAACAATGCGTGTGTCTTTGGCCAATACCGCGCCCACTTTCATCTTCACACAGTGAGATCGGCCCGCCAGGTTCATGGCCAGTTCCATGTAGATATCATCAAAACTAGGTCTGTTCTTTTTCTCCGACGGCGACTCCATGCGACAAATTAAGCTTTTGAGAACACACAAAGGTGCAAATTTTTATGAGAGGAAGGGAAACGTTGAGCGGGGAAGATGCCGTTGGGAGGATGTAGCGAGGAAAGAGGTTGTACTTCCTCATCCTTCCAAACAGATCAGTGTACCGAAGGTGGGAATCGAACCCACACGATGTTGCCACCACTGGATTTTGAGTCCAGCGCGTCTACCAGTTCCGCCACTTCGGCAAATGTGCATTTTGTCAGGTACCCGGTACCTGATCCTAAGAACGGCTTGCAAAGGTAAATTCTTTGCGCAAATACGCAAGAACCAATCATTGCGGGTTGGCACAAACACGTAGACTTTTCGGAAGGCTCATGAGAAGGCTGGTTGGTGCGCTGTTTCGCGTCCGAATGAAATCCATTATAAAATATGGGGGAAATGGAGAAATTTTATACCTTTGCAGCCCTTTCCGCAAGGAGGGGTGAACGGGTAAATGTCCGGGAAAATATTGATTGTATGTCACAAACCGTGAAATTCTTTTCGTGTACCGCTACCAGGGACCTGGCTGCCGAGATTGCGGCTTGCTATGGTTCTCATCTGGGTGAGGTGTCGATGCTGCATTTCAGCGACGGGGAATTTCAGCCTTCATTCGAGGAAACGGTCAGGGGCAGTGATGTGTACATCATCCAATCCACCACACCTCCCGCAGATAATCTGTTGGAATTGCTGTTGTTGGTGGATGCAGCCAAACGCGCAAGCGCCCGGCATGTAATCGCCGTGATGCCTTATTTCGGTTACGCAAGGCAGGATCGCAAGGATAAGCCAAGGGTGTCGATCGGTGCCAAGCTGATCGCCAACCTGCTGTCAGCGGCCGGGGTGACACGTGTGGTTACCATGGACCTGCATGCCGATCAGATCCAGGGGTTTTTCGAAGTGCCGGTAGATCACATGTATGCATCCAGTATTTTCATTCCCTACATCGAAAGCCTGACCCTTCCCAACCTGATTTTTGCTACCCCCGATGCGGGTGGTACCAAACGTGCCAACATTTACGCCAAGTATTTCAATACCGACTTTGTGATCGGTTCCAAACTCAGAAAACGCGCCAACGAAGTTGATTCCATCACCATCATCGGAGATGTGAAGGGCAAAGATGTGATTCTGGTGGATGATATGATTGATACCGCCGGAACATTAACCACCGCCGCTAACCAGATCATCGAGGAAGGTGCTGCGAGTGTTCGGGCCATTTGTACCCATCCGATTCTGTCGGGTAAAGCATATGACAGGATCAGCGACTCTGCACTCACCGAGCTCATTGTTTGCAATACCATTCCGTTAAAACAGAATCATCCCAAGATCAAAGCCTTGTCGGTGGCCAACCTGTTTGCGGAAGTGATCCAGAAAATTCAGAACTTTGAATCCATAAGTCCCCATTTTATTTGCTAACAACACTAATATAGCAGTCATGAAATCAGTATCCATCACCGGAGCCCTGCGGGAGAATAAAGGAACCAGCGATGCCAAAAAGGTTCGCAGGGAAGGGAAAGTGCCTTGTGTCCTCTACGGAGGTGCCGAACAGGTACATTTTCTTGCCGACACGCGGGATTTTAAACAGCTGATCTATACGCCGGAAGTACACCAGGTTAAGGTGAATCTGAACGGTAAGGAATACAACACCCTGTTGAAAGACGTGCAATACCATCCGGTAACGGATGCTGTTATTCATGCGGATTTCCTGGAACTGGCCGACGACAAGGCGGTATCTACGGCCATTCCGGTAAAGGTGACAGGTAATGCACCCGGTGTAATTGCCGGCGGTAAGTTGCAGCAGAAATTGAGAAAGGTGAAAGTGAAGGCGTTGCCGGGTCAGTTGCCGGATTTTGTTCACGTGGACATTTCAAAAATGCAGATCGGTGATTCGATCAAGGCAGGTGCCCTGGCTATTGACAACGTGGAAATCCTTGATAGCCCCAATGCCGTTGTGGTAGCTGTGAAGACTTCACGTGCCGCAGCTTCAGCCAAAGATGCAGCAGCTGGTGCCGCACCAGAAGCAGCCAAGGAAGGAGAAGCAGCAGCAGAAGGCGAAGGCAAACCTGCAGAAGGCGAAAACAAGGAGTAAAACAGTCCAACTTTATATTGAACGGGAGACCCATTACGGTCTCCCGTTCCCATTTTGAGCTTATCGGGCCGTGGAAAAATTCCTGATCGTAGGTTTGGGTAATCCGGGTAAAGAATACCAGGATACCCGTCATAACATCGGATTCTGGGCGCTGGACCAGCTGGCGGAGGCCCATGATGCGCCATTTACATCCGGCCGTTTGGCAGATGTTTCCACGTTCAGGTTAAAAGGCAAAAGTTTCCTACTAATCAAGCCTACCACTTACATGAATCTGAGCGGGAAGGCAGTTGCGTATTGGATGCAAAAGGAAAACATCGATCCCCTTCACGTATTGGTGGTGGTGGACGACCTCGCTTTGCCACCCGGTATCTTGCGGTTGCGCGGTCAGGGAAGTGACGGCGGCCACAATGGTTTGAAAAGCATCACCGCAAGCTTGGGGACAAACAGCTATGCACGTCTACGCATGGGTATCGGTAACGATTTTTCCAAGGGTGGCCAGGTGGATTATGTCTTGGGTCAGTGGACTGACCAGGAAAAACCCCTCATCAAAGCATCCTGCAAGCGTGCCGGAGAGGCCATCACCGCCTTCGCATTGGCCGGACTCCCGGTGGCCATGAATCAGTTCAACGGTTGATCCCGTTTCTTCCTTATTCCGGATAAAGAATTGCAGCAACTTACACATGTAGGATTGCGCAAGTGTTGTTCCCCTTTTGCTTGGATGGCCGGCCTAGTTTTGCCATCAAAAAAGCCATGAAAAAACCAATGCACACATTCACGCTCTTATTGATCTGTTTCTTTGCCATCCCGTATGCACATGCCCAACAGTTGGTGTTGTCGGAGGACTTCACCACGTATGAGGGAACGGAAGCCACGTTGCCTGCGGGCTGGTTCGCCAGCCGGAACGGCATGTATTCATCCGCTTCATCCTGCGGAGCCAGCGGACCCAATTCGTTCAAGTTTGATGGGGATGGAACCTTGCTTGTCTTTCCACGATTTGAGGTGGCGGATTCACTGTCATTCTGGATCAAAGGCAACAGTCTCGACAGCCTTTCCGTGCTGTATGTCAACACAAGCGCCGACAGTCTTTCGTGGGAGACGATGGATACAGTGATCCTTTATCCAACCAGGGACAGCATCATGCAATACCGGATGCCGGGCGGGATGCATTATGTCAACCTGACCTACGTTAAGTCCAAAGGCAACCTGGCATTGGACGACATCCGCATGTACGGTTATTTCACCGGTGGCGGGCATGTACCCGGTCCACATCCGGCGGCCATTTGTCAGATGTACAATGGGGTTCATCTTTCCGGACCGGTCAATGCAAAAGGTGACGTAAGGGTGTATGACCTTTCAGGAAGATGCATCCGCGTGTGGAAAGACCAGCCAGCCGGAAGCAATCTCTCGTTTGATGGCCTGTCTTCGGGCATCTGGATGGTGGTTTGGAACACCCCGTCACCGGCAAGACGAATGTGCCTGGTGCCCTAGATCAGTCCGCGGAGCTTTTCCTCCACGCTGAGCGCTTTTCCGATGTAGCTGCTCAACTGGTTGATGGGAACACGCTCCTGTTGCATGGAATCCCTTTCTCTGACGGTCACAGCCTGATCCGATAGCGTGTCGTGATCGATCGTTACGCAGAAAGGGGTTCCCACTGCATCCTGGCGACGGTAACGCCTGCCGATCGCATCCTTTTCATCGTACCTGCAGTTGTGCTGGAGCTGGAGTTCGGCCATGATCTTTCGGGCCACTTCCGGCAGACCGTCTTTCTTCACCAGCGGCAAAACAGCCACCTTTACAGGTGCAAGGAATGCAGGAATGCGAAGCACGGTGCGCACGTCGCTCTTATCCCCTGTTCCCACCTCTTCTTCAGCAAAAGCATTGCACATTACGGTCAGGAACAAGCGATCAACCCCAACAGATGTTTCCACCACATACGGTACGTAGTTCTGGTTCAACTCAGGATCGAAGTACTGGAGCTTCTTGCCAGAGAACTTCTGATGATTGCCCAGGTCGAAATCCGTGCGGGAGTGAATACCCTCCACTTCCTTGAATCCAAAGGGAAACTGGTATTCAATGTCCACCGCTGCATTGGCGTAGTGGGCAAGCTTATCGTGTACGTGAAACTGATAGTTATCGGGATTGCCACCCAGCGAAAGGTGCCATTTCAGCCGCTTGTCGCGCCAGTGCTCATACCATTCCATTTCTTCCCCGGGGCGAACGAAGAACTGCATCTCCATCTGCTCAAACTCCCGCATGCGCATGATGAACTGGCGCGCCACGATCTCGTTTCGGAATGCTTTACCGATTTGCGCGATCCCGAACGGAACCTTCATCCGTGCCGATTTCTGCACATTCAGGAAATTGACGAAAATACCCTGGGCCGTTTCCGGCCTGAGGTAGATCTTATCGGCACCTTCGGCAGTGGATCCCATCTGGGTGGAGAACATCAGGTTGAATTGACGCACTTCCGTCCAGTTCTTCGAACCCGATTCCGGGCACGCAATTTCATGCGATACGATCAGGTCATGCAAACCCTTCAGGTCATCTTTTTCCAAACAGGCCACAAATTCAGTATGCAGCTGCCCCGCTTTTTCTGTTTTGCCCTTGCCCTGGTACTGGGCAATCTTGTTTTCGATCAGCTCATCCGCACGGTACCTCTTTTTCGAATCCTTGTTATCAATCATCGGATCGTTGAACCCGCCAACGTGACCGGAAGCTTCCCAGATCTTCGGGTGCATGAAGATGGCGGAGTCTACACCTACCACATTCTCATGCAGGTGTACCATGGCCTTCCACCAATAATTTTTCAGGTTGTTTTTTAATTCAACTCCGTACGGACCATAGTCATACACGGCACCCAGTCCATCGTAAATCTCACTGGAAGGAAATACAAATCCGTATTCCCTGGCATGGGAAACAATCTTCTTGAATTGATCGGCACCGTTTTTCATACTTCATGTGTTGATGCCCGCATGGCTCACTCCGCCACATATGCGGGCTTGTTCTTTAGCAAGCGCAAAAGTAAGGATATTCGATAAACAGCTCCCGGAATTGCGTTAATATTGCAACATGATAGTGATCGATTCCACCCTGGTTTCCGAAGAGCTCCTGGAAACCCGGTTCCATTGTGATCTGGGCAAATGCCACGGAGAATGTTGTGTACAGGGAGATGCCGGAGCACCGCTGGATGCTTCCGAAATTCCCATACTGGAAGAGGTGTATGATGATGTCAAACCCTACATGGCCGAAAAGGGCATTGCGGCGGTTGACAAGCAGGGTGTTGCTGTTCAGGACAACCACGGCGAATGGGTGACACCGCTGGTGGAGAACAAGGAGTGTGCGTTCGTGGTGTTCGAAAAGGGCATCGCCATTTGCGCCATAGAAAAGGCATTCCGCGACGGGAAGGTCACCTTCCGCAAACCTGTTTCCTGTCACCTTTACCCGGTACGGATCACGCGCTCCGGTGTATATGATCACCTGAACTACCATGAATGGGACATCTGCAAACCGGCGCTGTCGTGCGGCAAGAAAAAAGGGATGCCGGTATTTCGCTTTGTGAAGGATGCTTTGATAAGGAAGTACGGCGAAGATTGGTACGGGCGACTGGAATGGGCGGCCGATAATTACAAAGGATGACGGTAGTTTGTAGTTTGTAGTTTCTGGTTTGTGGTTGGTCGCAGAAGTTAATGCGCGAGGCCTTTTCGAACATCGAAAAACGAACCACGGGCATCGAACACCCGCTGTGTTCGGCCCATTAAAAATTAATTACATTTGTATGAAGTCATCCCAAAACGGACCTTATGACCGAACAAACACCGAACGAAGGCAAGGAGATCAAAAATGAGCTGAAGTTTAAGGCTCCTCCACCCGCCACTCCCGCCAAGCAACCGTCTACAGCGGTTAACATGCCGAAGAAAGAAGAAAAGGAAAAGAAGAGCAAGCTTCTTCTGATCCTGTTGTTGCTGTTTGCACTCGGGTCGGGTGGACTAGGTTGGTTGTTGTTCGACCAGACCAAGAAAACCGAAGTGGCTGTTGAGACCAGCAATCGCCTGGAGGAAGAAAAAGCAAAAGTTGAAGCAGATCTTCAGAAGAAGATCGATGAACTGACGGAGCTTACGGCCAAATATGGTGAAGCTGATAGCGATCGTGCCAAGTTAAAAGCCGATCTGGAAGCTGCGCTGGCTGACCTGAAAAAGTACAAAGCAACTGCTTCAAGGGTGTATAAAGCACAAGCGGCTGCCAAAGATGCTGAGAACAGGTACAACATGCTGAAGATGAAATACGATAGCCTCAGCACCGCCCACATGCAGCTGACGGCAGACTTCAACACCAGTCAGACCCAGTTGACCGAAGCCAACAACCAGAACAGCCAACTGACGCAAAAGAATGATCAGCTGACCCAAACCGTTCACACCGGCCAGGCGCTCGTGGCATACAACGTTCAGGCCAATGGAATCCAGGTAAAGAAAAGCGGAAAAGAGCGGGTGCGCGACAAGGCCGGCAAGGCCAACAAGATTGAGGCTTGTTTCATGCTGGGCAAAAATGCCATCGCCGAAACGGGTACGAAATCTCTCTACCTGCGCATCGAGACGCCGGACGGAGTGGTGCTTGCCAGTGGCACGGAAAGCAACCAGTTCACCGCAGGCGGCAAGCAGATGATGTATACTTCCATGAAGGAGTTGAACTACACCGGGGATGCCGAAGACATTTGCATGAGCTTCAAACTTCCTGACGGATCCGAGTTCAAGGCCGGACAATACCAGGTTGAGATTTACTGTGAAGAGAACAAGATCGGTGAAAGCACGCTGAACCTGGAGTAGCAGGAATCCTGAAAAATGAAAATACCCTGGCGGAAGGTCTATACACCTTCCGCTTTTTTTTACCCGTCTCCTTCGGTGCGCTCAGAACTTTTCGACTTGCGACCCAATGCGCGGAAGTTGTAAGTGAAGGTGAGTAGTCCGTACCTGCCCAGTGTTTCCACCTGTTGCTCTTCGATGTAGTTCACGTCGCTGGTGCGTGTGATTCCCGTGTTCCGGTTGAGGATGTCAATCACCGCCAGCTTCAGTTCACCTTTGTCGTTCTTCAGGAATTTCTTGCTGAGGCTTGCACCCAGGATCGGAACCTGTTGGGTAACGGAAAACGCATCACCCGTGTACACGGTATAGGCCAGATTGCTTTCCACGCGCCAGGTTTTCAGGAAGTCTACATCGGCATTTGCAAAGTACTTGTTGGTGAGGAAACGCTGGTTGAAGTTGTCGTTGATCTCGTAATAGGTGAGATTTTGTGTGATGCGCACCCCTCCTTCGAGGTCGAGTTTTCCTTTCTTCAGATTCTCCACACTCACCTCATACCCGTTGGTGAACCGGTTAAGGTTGTCTTGCCGGGTGTTCACAAACTGGATGTTGTGGGTGTACATCAGGTTGCTGCTCAGGTTGAGCTTGGCTTTGATGTATTTGACCGGCATGCTGTACGACAGATAGCCGTTGGTATTGAAATACTGATCCACATTTACCGGTTGCGTCACTTGCCGGAAGTATTGGTCTACGTTCACTGCATTGGTGATCTTGTTACCCGTATAGGTAGCCTGCAGGTTGGCAAAGAAACTGGTGAAGTTGAACTGACTGAAAGCCATGTAGCGCATCGACAGGGTTTGGGAGTATTCCGCTTTCAGGTATGGATTACCCATGTAGATGTTCAGGGGGTTGCTGTTGTCGGTCACGGGCTGAAGCTGATCCACCGATGGCTCGTTGATCTGTGTTCTGTACCGAATGTTGAGCCGTTTTGAGTTGTTGAACCGATATCCGAAATTGACAGAAGGAAGCAGGCTCCGGAATTCTTTACTCACCGTGGCTTTGGTATTCGTTACTTCTCCTTTCAGAAAGGCGTATTGGGCATCCACCCCTGCAGAGAAATTGTATTGGGTGCGGTTGAGCATGTAATTCACACCTCCCCGGTTGTAGAAGAAATCACTGTTGAACTCATTGCTTAACATCGGGTTCAGGATTTCCTGGTAATAAGGTTGGTTGTACAGGTCGTAAAACCGCTTGGTGCTGATATCGGTCTTGCGGTTGTGGTCGCCGGTGACTTGCAGGTAACGGCGGTTGCCCAACGGTTCGGTGTAGGTGAGTTTGCCACCATAGGTTTGTTGCTGTGTAATGCTCTGCTGGTTTTGCCAGATCGTGTCATTTAACCACGATCCCAGCGAATCCACATAGTAACCGTTGTGACTGAGCAACTCCCCGTTGCTATCTCCTTTGCGGCCGGAGTAGGTCAGTTCGGTCACCAGCGTGCGGCCGTCTTTCTTCAGTTTCTTCCGATGGGTTACACCGAGGTTTCCGTTCAGATCATTGCCGCGGCTGTTGTTGTCGTTGGTTGTGAGTGCAACCGGAACGTCGTTCAGGGTGTAGTTGCGGATGTAGGTTTCGGCGTTTGATTTCCCGTCATTGTACTTGAGGGCACCTCGCACCTGCAAGTCGGCGGTGGAATCGAACTCGTGTTTCAGCAGCATGGAAATCCTGTGATTGCCGCTGCGCTGGTCCGACGAGGCTTGCTCGTTGGATGTGTATTGGTTTGTTTCCGCAAAGCTTTGCTTGTAGGTGGTCTGGTCGGCGTTGCCGTTGATGCCGTTGTAAAAATAACTCAGGTTGAGGTCGGTGTTTTTGCTGAAGTGATGATTGAAATTAACCCCTCCTGCCTGTGTGTTGATGTAGCCGTTCCCGATACCTTGGGCCACGGGAATGTCGGCACGGGTGAAGGCCCGTCCGCCACCGCCCCGCATCAGGTTGCCCAGGCCACCCATGAAGTTGATGTAGTCGCGGGCTGAGAATCCTTGTTCGTTCGTGTTGTTTGCCATTCCGATGAAGGAGGTTTGCGTTTCTTTTGTGAAGCGGTGCAGGTTGAGTTTGCCCTGGTAACGTTCTTCCGTTCCGCCGCCTGCCATTGCATTTCCGAAGTAGCCGTTTTTGCGTCCTTCCTTGAGCATGAGGTTGATTACTTTCTGGCGTTCGCCGTCGTCCACACCGGTGAACTCCGACACATCCGACATCTTATCATACACCTGTACCTTGGCGATGGCATCCGCCGGCAGGTTTTTGGTGGCTACCTTGGGGTCATCCCCAAAGAATTCCTTTCCATCCACCAATACCTTCTTTACTTCTTCGCCTTGGGCCTTAACGGTTCCGTCTTCATCCACTTCCACGCCAGGAAGCTTTTTAAGGAGTTTTTCAACGGCGTCATTGGCCTTGGGTTTGAACGAGGCGGCGTTGTACTCCACCGTGTCTTCCTTGAACAGGATGGGGATGCGCTGCCCTTCGATGGTGGTGGATCCCAGCATGATCTTGTCTTCCGCCAGCACCAACATGCCCAAGTCGGTGGTTTCCTTTTCACCCTTCACATCCAGCTGACGGGAGGTGCTCTTGTAGCCCAGGTAAGAGATCTGCATGATGTAATGCCCGGGATCCACCCCTTTGAGGGTGAAGGCACCTGCATTGTCTGTAATGGTGAATTTGAGCAGGGTGGAGTCCTT
This sequence comes from Flavobacteriales bacterium, assembly GCA_020635855.1. Taxonomy (NCBI): domain Bacteria; kingdom Pseudomonadati; phylum Bacteroidota; class Flavobacteriia; order Flavobacteriales; species Flavobacteriales bacterium. The sequence continues at coordinate 13,778 of JACJYZ010000002.1, forward strand.
GCCGTCAAGCAGTACCACGGTGCTTGATGGAAGCGCCTTCCCGGAAGAGTCGGTAACAGCGCCGTTCAGGTCGGTTCTTTGTTGTGCGAAGAGGGAGGAAACGCCCAGTGTAGTCAGCAGGAGCGCGATATGCAAAATCTTTTTCATGCCAGGGACGATCAGTATCAATGCATCATCATGCGCATTCCGCCTCGTTCACCGCCGTACATCTCACGCATTTCTTTCATCTTTTCCTTCACGAGTTCCGTGAATTCTTCTTCGGTTACTTCCTTGCCTTTGTCGGGTTCGTGGAAGGAAGCCTCATCCACCGGTTCGAAGGTGACCTTGGTGGCCTGAACCTGGTATCTCTTTTCCACATTGAGCTTCAGGATGAGTCCGGGCAGTTGTCCGAATCCCACCGGACCTGCCGATACGGGAATCTGCGGACAGAACCAGGCCTCCACCTGGAGTGTATCTTTCATGGATGTTGCCTTTTGACACAGGTAGCCGGCAATGGTGTCAGATTCGGGTGTGAGCTTCCATTTCTGGTCTTTCATATCCATCTTCACGAGAAACAGTTTTCCCATAAAATCCTGTTGGGAAACCGCCCTGCCTTCGGCGAGGTTCTGGTACACCTCCAGCTTGGGTCGCATCATGCCCCTTCGTGTGGCGCCACTGCTGCCGTCAAGTTCTTTGGGCTCCGTGGGATCTTCGTATGCTTTGTAGTATGATTGGGTGGGGGTGAAGGTGAGCACCTTTTGTGATTTCTGCATTTCCTTCATGCGTGCGATGATGGCATCGGCACCTTCCACGCCATCCATCCGTTCGCGGATGCGTTGGGCGCGGGCTTCAATGTCCATGTCCAGGGTTTCCTGGTACATCACCTTGCCTTCGTGTGGTTGGGCCATGCCAAGCACGGGCAGGAACATCAGAATGAGCAGGCTTTGTTTCATGGCTTTGTGGTTCCGGTTCGGACAAAAGCTACGCTGCTTTCTCCGGCAAAATTACCGTGAAGATAGGTGGTTACGCGTCGCCAGTCCAGAAGTAGTTGAATAATTTTTGTTCATGTGCACCGGGCAGGTAAACACATGGGTTATTCTTTGGGTAGATGCAGGGAAACCGGCAAGGTTTAATGCCATTTTCAAATTATCTCATTGGCGCATCATCCGATTGTTTTTCTGAAGCGGAGGGTTCATCGTTCTTTCCAACTGCCTTCGGCTTGCCCGGCTAGGTGGCAGGCGTTCCGGCGTTGTGGACTCATCACAGGAGAAAAGAAAGAGAAATAATGATTGTACAGGTGAGCGAGCATGTTGAACCACATAGGCACATAGCGCACATGGCCGGGTGGGTATCCTTATATGTCCTATGTACCTATGTGGTTCATTTCGTCTGCCCGGAGAAAGTGATGTACAGACTTACATCTCCCGTGATCCGTGCCTTTTTCACAGTAAGTTTGCCGGGATCGAAAAACTCGTCGGATTAACCCCTTGCCCTATGAATGCCTCCGTGAATCTGATATATTTGTATGACCACATACTCGTCATGCGCACCACCGAACTTAAATCCCATCTGCACGACTTCATTGACAAAATCAATGACGAACGTTTTCTGAGGGTGGTGCATGCCATGATGAAAGCCTTCACCAACGAAGAGGAGCCTTCTCCCGAAGAAAAGAAACTGATCGATGAGCGTCTGGAACATTTCAATAACCATCCGGATGAGGTGGAAAATTGGGATGATCTCTACCGCCGCCTGCGCGGGGATCGCAAGTAAATGTACACGGTTGATTTTACCACCCTTGCCGCTGCGGATGTACGGCATGCGTGCGCTTGGAATAGAGAGCAACAATCAGGTCTTGAAGAACTTTGCCTGAGGGCGCTTCACACCCGTATCATTGAAATTGCACGTCATCCTGAGGCTTGCCAGGTAAGATACCGGGATGTCCGAAAGGCCATTGTTAAAAGGTTTCCCTATGCAGTGTACTACAAGCTTTCCACCCGGCATCGCATGGTGGTCATTGCGGTGCAGCACATGCAACAGGATGAAGGAAAGTGGAAAAGAAGGAAAAGGTGAAATGAACTTTTTAACCACATAGGCACATAGATCACATAGCCGGATAACCTTTATGCGCTATGTACCTATGTGGTTCATTTTGTCTGCCCGGAGAAAGTGATGTTCAGACTTACATCCGGAGCAAACAAAAAGTCTTTTTACCCTATCCTTGCAATGAATTCTGTATCTTTAATCATCTTGACACCGATGCCATGAGCACTTCAGAACTGAAAACTTCTATCGTCCAACTGTTGCAAACCACAGGGGACAATAGGGTATTGCGTGTTGTACATGATATCCTCTTGTCCGGTAAGGAAGGCAAAGCTTTCAAACTGTCCCAATCGCAGGAACAGGAGTTGGACAAAAGGCGGGCAGACCATAAAGCTGGTCGGTCCCGGTCCTACACATGGGAGGAAGTCAGGAAGAATGTCCGATCCCGTAAATGAGCCTTGGGCTCGTTATCACAGAGGAGGCACAAAAAGACATTCGTAACATCTATCTGTATTACGAAGACATCCTGGAAGGTTTGGGAGAACGGTTCATGGATGCGGTAGAGAACTGCATGCACCAAATAGTAGACAACCCGCGCATGTTTCAGGTGAGAAAACACAATTGCCGGTTCGGTCGGTTGGCGGTATTTCCTTACGTGGTCATATATGAATGGGAGGCGACGGGTATCGTAGTGTATGCGGTGTTCAGTACACGCAGGAGGCCATCCGGCTGGAGGAAGCGGTTGAGGTGATGCCCACCACCCTCTGTCTGCAACAGATATTCATTCGTACAAACAAAAAAAGGCACCGGTTTCCCGATACCTCTTTTTTGCGGGGATCTTTTTACGAAAGCCTCTTGTAGCCAGGCCGCATCATTCCAAACCACGTAAGGCTTTCAATCCCCAATTCCCCTCCTGGTTCATTAATAATAAATAAACTAGGAATTATGAAAAGAACGATTCACACAAGTGTACGCTTGTTTGTATCTCTTTACAACCGGAAATGTGCGAGTGGTTCCTCAGAATAAATAAACGGCAGGAAATGGCGGATGAACGGAAAGACCCTTTGGTGTAGCGGGTTTCAGGATGAGATTCGCTCCAGGAATTCGGCCTTTTTGCGGCGGGAGACCTCCACTTCTGATCCGTCGCTCATGATCACATAACCGCCCTCTCCCTTGATGTACCTGGACACATGCTCCAGGTTGATCAGGTGCGAACGGTGGATGCGCACGAAGTTCTCCTCGGCCAGCATGTCTTCATAATCCCCCAACGTTTTGGTGGCCACGATGCGCTTGCCGCCTTTGAGGATGATGTAGGTATAGTTACCGTCGGATTCGCAGCGGATGATGTCGCTCAGTCCGATGAACGTCATGCCGTCACCTTCGGGCACAACGATTTTCTTCAGGCGTGATTCATTACCCAGGTTGGCCAACAGTGTGCTGAACCGCTCGTCACTGATCGAATGGTCCTTGCGGCCCAGGCAGCGGCGCACCGCATCCCGCAGGTCGTCGGCGTCAATCGGTTTCAGGATGTAATCCATCGCGCTGAACCGAATGGCCTTGATCGCATACTGAATGTATGCGGTGGTGAAGATCACGTCGAAGGTTTTTGCATTCACCTTTTGCAACAGGTCGAAACCGGTGCCGTCGTGCATCTCGATGTCGAGGAACACCAGCTCGGGTTTGACGTCCTGGATCAACTTTACGCCGTCCTGAACGCCGGTGGCCATGCCTGCCAGCTCCACTTCCGGACAATACTTCTCAACCAGTTTCTTCAATACATCTGCGCTCTTCTGTTCGTCTTCAACGATGATGGCGCGGGATTTTACGGACGTGCTCATGGCGCTAAAATTAGGATATCGGTATGATAATGACAACCTGGGTGCCCGATGGCTTTCCGTCGGTTTCCAGGTCGCGCACTTCCACACGGATCGTTGTGTTCAGCACGCGGTTGAAAACATCCACCCTGTCGTGCGACAAACTCATGCCCATTGATTTGTGTTCTTTGCGACTGGACGCGGACTTCAGTTCCCGTGCTCTCTGCCGGCCCACACCGTTATCGGTGATGGTGATGTGCAAATCAACTCCCTGTTTGCTGAGGGCCACTTCCAGTTTTCCTCCTTTTGCAATGGGCCCGAGTCCGTGCAGGATCGCATTCTCCACAAATGGTTGTAACAGTAGCGGTGGTATCTCATAATACTCGGTGTCGATCTCCGGATCCACCGTGATGCTGAATGAGAACTTGTCTTCGAAACGCAGCACCTCCAACTCCAGGTACAGTTGCAGGGCGTTCAGTTCTTCCTGGATGGTCACCTGGCTTCTTTCGGAGTTAGACAGGATCTGTCGCATCAACCGGGCGAACTTGTTCAGGTACTTACCGGCCGATTCGTCGTGGTGCATCAGCACGAAATGCTGGATGGAGTTGAGTGCATTGAAGATGAAGTGCGGGTTGAGTTGCGCGCGGATGGCCTTGAGCTCTTGTGTGGCCAGCCGGATCTCGTTCTCCGCCTTTTCCCTTTCACGCTTTTGCTGGGTGCGGATGCGGTACCGGACCAGTGTGAAGATGGTACCCCCGATGACCAGTACGGTTAACACCACAAACCACCATTGAAGGTAGAAGGGCTTGTCGACCAGGAACCGGAAGGTTGCTTCTTTTACACCCCAGATGCCTTCGTTGTTGGAGCATTGAACGCGGAACGTATAGCGCCCGGGCGGGATGTTCGGATACCGGGCCATGCGGTCGGATGTGGCTGGTGACCATTCCTTTTCAAATCCTTCCAGTTTGTAGCGGTACTTGACGGTGGTAGGGCGGGTGAGACAAATGCCCTGGAAGTGAAAGGTGAGGTTGTTCTGGCTGGCCGGTAACTGCACGGGCGACCGGAAGAATGTATCGGTATATGCCAGCTGCAACCCGGTGAGGTGAATGGAGGCGGGCACTTCATTTCTCACATATGCATTCGGGTTGAAGTGAATCAGTCCGTTCACGGTGCCAAACCAAAGGCTTCCGTCTTCTTCTTCCCATGCGCTGGGGCCGTTGGTTTCCACGCCTAGAAAGCCTTCTTCATACCCGTATTTCCTCAGCTCGATCCGGCCTTCCTGTTTCCATGCGCGCAGGTCCATGCGGTTCAGTCCCTGGTTGGAACCGATCCACAGGTATTTCTCCTGGTGGTCTAGCAACAGTGTGTACAGCAGCCCGGAGCTCAAGCCTTCCTTCACACCGATCACACCGGGTTTTGTTCCGGGTTTGTAAATACACAGCCCGTCCATCGTGGCGAGGTAATAAATGCCGTCATGATCTTGTAAGATACTTAGTACCGCATTGGTGTGTAAACCCAGTTGGATGGTCATGTCTTCCCAAACGCCGTCCTTTAACCGGAACACCCCACCCAGGAAAGTTCCGAACCAAATGTTGTGATCCCGGTCTACCATGATGTTCCAAACATCATAGTCTTTTTCTCCCTGATGAAGGTCGGTGGAAGTGAATTGCCATGCACCCCGGTTGTCCTTTACCATGTGGGTAACGCTATTGTGGTTGCCCAGCCAGTATTCATGGTCGGAAACCTGGCAAATGGCGGTGACCGAGTCGGAGCGCAGTCCGTTGGTTTTGTCATACCTCGTATGGGTACCGGTCTGAGGGTTATAGATCAGCAGGCCTTTGTCGGTGCCGGCCCAAATGTTTCCCTGCGTGTCTTCATGCAACGACCATGCATCACAGGTTGGAAGGGGAGGTGTAACCACCCGCTTCCCAACCATGTACTGTATTCCTTGTTTGTTGGCATACCAGAGCCTGTTCTTTCGGTCACGCAGGATTTCGTATACAAAAGAACTTTTCAGGCCGTCTTTCTTTTGGTAGGTTACGAACTCGTCGGTGCGGTATCGGAAGAGCCCGTCGTATGTTCCGATCCACAGATTGCCTTCGCGGTCTTTGAACAGTGTTTGTACCAACGCCGCATTGATGTCGTCTTTCAGTACATACTGCTCAAAATCATTTCCTCCGTGCCAGAGGAAAAGCCCCTTGTTGGTGCCCACCCAGCATTGGTTGCGGATGTCGAAAGCAAAGGCCAGTACGGTGGCATCCTGGAATCCTTCTGGTAAGATGATGTTTTCGACGGTGGGTTGACCGGCATTTTCTTTCAGAACGGAAATCTGGGAACCCCGGCCGACATACAGCACCTTGTGAATGGTGTCGCAAAACAGGGCGGTGGTCTTGGGTCCGTCAACACCGGCCGGGAGTTGAATCGGAGTGATGATGTTGTTGGCGAAATGGTACAGACCGTCATCTGTTCCAACCCACAGGTCGTTGTTCCAACCGGCTCGAAGTTTCAGGATGTTGCCATTGCCCAACGGTGCGGGAGCGGGAGTGAACGTGCTGTCTTTCCATTCACCCATGCCTTTCGGGGTAGCCACCCACAACCTGCTGTGGGTGTCATAAAGGAGGTAGTTGATCTGGTTGTCGGGTAGCCCTTCTGTTGTGCGATAGGTGTTCAGTTGGATGGGCATGTTGGGCCATGGCATGTGTCGACTGCAATTGAGGCCGTTGAGCGTTCCTATCCATAGGTTGCCTTCATGATCTTCGGCGAAAGATGTGACCCAGTAGCTGGCCAATCCGTCTTTTTCGGAGAAGTTGCGGAAGTCGAGTCCGTCGAAGCGGCTCATGCCACCGTATCCACCGCTCCACAGGTAGCCTTTGCTGTCCTGGAAGATCTCGTATACGTGGATGAACGGGAGCCCCTCCTTTACCGAATAGTTCCGGAAATTATGGGTTTGACCGAACAGTTGTCCCGAAGCGGGTAGCAGGATCAGGAAAAGGGATATGATCCGGATCCCTGCTCTCATTTTTGCCCGGGTTGGTTCTGGCTGGTCAGTGCATTCCACCCCTGGGCTTGCAGCGGTGTGAGTGTACCCGACTGTGTGACGAGGTGAGCACCCTCCACTTTTTCCGTCATGTGACCGATCACGGTGAAGTCGGGGTGGTTACGGAGTTTGTCGTAGTCTTCCTGGGAAATGGTGAACAGGAGTTCATAGTCTTCCCCGCCGTTCAGCGCGCATGTGGTGGTGTTCAGGTTGAACTCTTCCGCAACGCGTATGGTGGTTGCATCCAGCGGGAGCTTCTCCTCATACAACCGGCATCCGAGTTTTGAAGCTTTGCAAAGGTGAAGGGCTTCACTGCTCAGGCCGTCGGAAATGTCAATCAACGATGTGGGGCGGATGCCGAGCTTGGCCCATTCCTTTATAATATCGATGCGTGCTTCGGGTTTCAGTTGCCGTTCCAGGATGTAGTCGTTTCCGGCCAGGTCGGGTTGGATGGCAGGATTGGATTGGTACACGGCTTTTTCTCTTTCCAGGATTTGCAGACCCATGTATGCGCCGCCCAGATCACCGGTAACCACCAGCAGGTCGCCTTCGGTCGCACCGCTGCGATACACCACCTGATCCGGATAGGTCTGCCCCATTGCTGTCACGGAAATAACAAGCCCGGACTGTGAAGAGGTGGTGTCGCCACCTACCAGGTCAACGCCATAACGCTTGCATGCAAGGTAGATGCCACTGTACAATTCCTCCAGTGCTTCCAGTGAGAAGCGGTTGGAAATGGCAATGGATACCGTCACCTGCGCGGGAAGCGCATTCATGGCTGCGATGTCTGAAAGGTTCACGGTGATGGCCTTGTAGCCAAGGTGCTTCAGCGGGGTGTAGGTCAGGTCGAAATGAACCCCCTCCACCAGCATATCGGTAGATACCAGGAAGGCGTGGTCACCGGACAGGATCACCGCTGCATCGTCACCGATGCCTTTGCGGGTTTCTTCGCGGGTGGTTTCATAAGCGCCTGTCAGGTGGTCGATGAGACCGAATTCTCCCAGTTCATTGATCTCGGTACGGATGGGTTTGTCTTCTATCATGTCATTTGAAAAGTTGAACAACTTTACATACTTTTGTCCTGATGTTCTTATTTAGAATTAATCTAAATAAGAATAATAACCTTAAGTTGTTCAAAATGATTAAGGTAACAGACAAAGCTAAGGAAAAATTGGTCATCCTCATGCAGGATGAAGGATTCGACCCGGAAACGAGTTACGTACGTGTAGGCGTTTCGGGTGGCGGCTGTTCCGGTTTGATGTACAAGCTGGAGTTCGACCGCGAAGTGAAGAACGAGGACAAGACCTTTGAAGACCATGGCATCCGCCTCGTGGTGGACAAGAAGAGTTTTCTATACCTCGTGGGAACCGAGCTGGATTATTCCGGCGGATTGAACGGAAAGGGATTTCAATTCATCAATCCCAATGCCAGCCGTACCTGCGGATGCGGTGAAAGCTTTGCGGTTTGAACGAAGTAAATGCCCCTACACCATGCCTGAACAGAACGATATACTAGAAGAATTCACCCAGGGCGAATACAAATACGGATTCACCAGCAACATCGAAACGGAGGCCATCCCCAAGGGATTGAATGAGGATGTGATCCGCATCATCTCCGCCAAAAAGAACGAGCCGCCCTTCATGCTCGAATGGCGCCTGAAAGCCTACCGTTACTGGCTCACCCTGGATGAGCCCCGCTGGGCACACGTGCAGTACACTCCTGTTGATTACCAGGACATCATCTACTACGCAGCACCCAAGAAAAAGAAAGAACTGAAAAGCCTTGACGAGGTGGATCCCGAATTGCTGGAGACTTTCAGCAAGCTGGGTATTTCACTGGAAGAACAAAAACGGCTCACCGGTGTGGCCGTAGATGCGGTGATCGACAGCGTATCGGTGAAAACTACCTTTAAGGAAAAGCTCGGCGAACTCGGCATTATCTTCTGCTCGTTCAGTGAAGCCGTACAGGAACACCCCGAGCTTGTGAAGAAATACATGGGTTCCGTGGTGCCTGCAGCCGATAACTATTTTGCGGCCCTCAACTCGGCCGTATTCTCAGATGGATCCTTCTGCTACATCCCCAAAGGTGTGCGCTGCCCGATGGAACTTTCTACATACTTCCGCATCAATACCGCTGGTACCGGACAGTTCGAACGAACCCTCATCGTGGCGGATGAAGATAGCTACGTGAGCTACCTCGAAGGTTGCACCGCACCCATGCGCGACGAAAACCAACTGCATGCAGCCGTGGTGGAAATCGTGGCATTGAAAGGAGCGGAGGTAAAATATTCCACCGTTCAGAACTGGTATCCGGGAGATAAAGAAGGCAAGGGCGGTATCTACAATTTCGTTACCAAGCGCGGCATCTGCCTTGGTTCACATTCGAAGATCTCCTGGACACAGGTGGAGACCGGATCGGCCATCACCTGGAAGTACCCGAGCGTTTTGCTGAAAGGTGATCACTCGGTGGGTGAGTTCTACTCGGTGGCACTCACCAACAACCGCCAGCAGGCCGATACCGGAACCAAGATGATCCACATCGGGAACAACACCCGTAGCACCATCATCTCCAAGGGCATCTCCGCCGGCTTCAGCAACAACAGTTACCGCGGACTGGTAAAGATCCAACGCGGCGCCAACAACGCCCGCAACTTTTCCCAATGTGATTCACTGCTCATGGGCGACCAGTGCGGTGCACATACCTTCCCGTACATCGAGGTGGAAAACCCCGGTGCGCAGGTGGAACACGAAGCCACCACATCCAAGATCGGCGAAGACCAGATCTTCTATTGCAACCAACGTGGCATCGACACTGAAAAAGCCATAGGGCTGATCGTGAACGGCTACTGCAAGGAAGTGCTCAACCAGTTGCCGATGGAGTTTGCGGTTGAAGCACAGAAACTGCTCGCGGTTTCATTGGAAGGAAGCGTGGGGTAAAAATTAGGAATTAGGAATTAAGAATTAGGAATTGAAAAGGATATGCTGACGATCAAAAATTTACACGCTTCCATCAACGGAAAAGAAATCCTGAAGGGTTTGAACCTGGAAGTGAAAGCCGGTGAAGTGCATGCCATCATGGGACCCAACGGTTCCGGAAAAAGTACCCTCTCATCGGTGCTGGCCGGTAGGGAAGACTATGAAGTGACAGCCGACAAACTTGAGTTCCTGGGAAAGGATATTTCGGAAATGAGTCCGGAAGACCGCGCCCGTGAAGGCCTGTTCCTGGCTTTCCAATATCCCGTGGAAATTCCGGGTGTAAGCAATGTGAATTTCCTGAAAACCGCCATCAATGAGATCCGCGCCTACCACGGACAGGAACCCATCGAGGCGAAGGAGTTCCTCGCCAAGCTGAAAGAAAAACAAAAACTGGTGGAACTGGATGCACAGCTCGCCGGCCGTTCCGTGAACGAAGGTTTTTCCGGCGGTGAAAAGAAGCGCAACGAAATTTTCCAGATGGCCATGCTGGAACCCAAACTGGCCATCCTCGATGAAACCGATTCAGGCCTCGATATCGATGCACTCCGCATCGTGTCCAAAGGTGTGAATGCCCTCAAGAGCCCGGAGAACGCCACCATCGTGATCACCCACTACCAGCGCCTGCTGGATTACATCGTGCCCGACGTGGTGCATGTGCTCTATAAAGGCCGCATCGTGAAAACCGGTGGCAAGGAACTGGCCCTTGAGCTGGAAGAAAAGGGTTACGATTGGATCAAGGAAGAAAACGTACAGAACGCATGAGTACCGCCACTGCCACATCGTCCCAGGAAGAAAAGAAGAAGGCATTCATTGACGGACTGGTGCGTTCGTCTGCCAAAGCCTTGCCTGTTATTGCCGATGAAGCACGCAAGGCATTGCCGGATCTGCAGCTTCCCAACCGCAAGACCGAGGCCTGGAAGTATACCCCCATCACCGCCCTCCTGAAAAAAACCTTTGAGAAAGCCGATAACCAACCGGCCGACCTGAAGGCATTGGATGTTCCTTTTGCCCAACAACAATGTGCCGTGGTTTCCAATGGTGCGCTGCCTGCGGGTTTTCACGTGGAACAGGACGGGATCTTTATCGGTGGCCTCAGCGAAGCCCTCAAGCAACACGGCGACCTGGTACGCCAACACCTGGGCTCGTTGTCGGAACACAAGACGGAAATATTCGCTGCATTGAACACCCTGCACGCCTCCGATGTGACCGTGCTGATTGCACCTGACGGGTGCGAGGCGGAAGCACCGGTGTACCTCACACAGGCCATCACAGGCGCGTATGCTACATCTCCCAGGTACCTGGTGATCGCAGGAAAGAACAGCAAGATCAACGTAGTGATCACACAGGCATCAACATGTGAAACCGGTTTCACCAATTCGGTAACGGAAGCCATTGTCGCCGAAAATGCCGAACTCAACATCTGTTATCTGCAACAGGACCAGGGGCTGCAGGTGTACCAGACCTGGCTGTCGCAGGCCAGGGACAGCCGCGGTGGTGTACATACGTTCACGCTTGCCGGTCAGCTCGTGCGCAACAATGTGTATGTGCAGCTGAACGGCCGCAACATCGAATCACACCTGAACGGTTTGTACCTGACACAAGATGGTATGCATGTAGACAACCACACCGTGGTGGATCATCGCCAGCCCGATTGCATGAGCGATGAGTTGTACAAAGGTGTTTTGGATGGGAAATCAACCGGCGTGTTCAACGGAAAAGTGTTTGTAAGACCCCACGCCCAAAAGACCAATGCGTTCCAGTCGAACCGCAACATCCTGCTCAGCGATCAGGCCACTGTGAACTCCAAACCCGAACTCGAGATCTATGCCGACGATGTGAAGTGCAGCCACGGTTCAACCACCGGACGCCTGGATGAAGAAGCCATCTTCTACCTGCGTTCGCGCGGGATCGGTGCCGACCGTGCCATGCGGCTGATGTTGCAGGCATTCGGTGAAGAAGTGCTGGAAAGAATACCTTTTGAAGAAGTAAAGACCTACGTCCACTCGAAACTCGAGACCATTTGAACCCATGGAAACGGAAGTCGTGACACAACATAAAACCAACCTGCCGGACGTGTATAAGATCAGGGAAGATTTCCCGATCCTCTCACGAAAAGTGAACGGCCAGCCCCTGGTGTACCTCGACAACGCCGCATCTTCCCAGAAACCCATTCAGGTGATTGATGCGGTGGATGCATACTACCGCAACGAACACAGCAACATCCACCGTGGTGTGCACTACCTTAGCGCCCATGCCACCGAACGCTATGAAGAGGCACGGGGCAAGCTGCAACGGCACATCAACGCGGCGCATGCGCATGAGATCATCTTCACGAAGGGCACCACGGATTCCATCAACCTGGTGGCCTCCAGCTTCGGTCGCAAGCACCTGAAAGCGGGCGATGAGGTGCTCATCTCCACGCTTGAACATCATTCCAACATCGTTCCCTGGCAATTGATCTGTGAAGAGAAAGGTGCCCATCTCCGCGTACTTCCGGTGAACGATGCCGGCGAAATTGAAGTGGATCGGCTGACCGGAATGCTGACCGACAAGACACGCATCGTAGCCGTGAACCATGTGTCCAATTCGCTCGGCACCATCAACCCGATTAAAGACATCATTGCCCAGGCACATGCACGTAACATACCGGTACTCATTGACGGTGCACAGGCGGCACCGCACCTGGCCATTGACGTGCAGGAGCTGGACTGCGACTTCTATGCCCTTTCATCGCATAAAATGTACGGTCCCACCGGTGTAGGCATTCTGTACGGAAAAGAGGCATTGCTGGAAGACATGCCGCCTTACCAGGGTGGCGGTGACATGATCAAAACCGTCACCTTTGAAAAGACCATTTACAACGAATTGCCCTTCAAGTTTGAAGCGGGTACACCCCACATCGCAGGCGGCATCGGATTCGGTGCGGCGGTCGACTACCTGCAACACATCGGGATGGATGTGATCGCTGCCATGGAAGACGCATTGCTGCAACAGGCGACAGAAGCCATGCAGGCGATCGATGGTTTGCGCATCATCGGTACCTCACGCCACAAGGCAGCGGTGATTTCTTTCCTGGTAGGTAGCACGCATCCCTATGACACAGGTACCATCCTTGACCAGATGGGCATCGCCGTGCGTACCGGACACCATTGCACCGAACCCCTGATGAACCGCTTCGGGGTTCCGGGAACGGCACGTGCATCGTTCTCTTTCTACAACACGGAAGAAGAAGTGGTGCGCCTGGTGGAAGGCATACGGAAATCGAAACAGATGCTTGAATAACCATGTCCATCGAAGAAACAGAACAAGAGATCATCGACGAGTTTTCATTCTTTGAAGACTGGTCGGGCAAATATGCGCATATTATTGACCTAGGGAAATCGCTAAATCCAATGCCTGATGAGGAGAAGAAGGAACAGTTTTTAGTAAAGGGTTGTCAGGCTAAAGTTTGGCTTTATCCGCGTTTCGAAAATGGCAGGATTTTTTTTGATGCGGACAGCGATGCTATGATTACAAAAGGAATTGTTTCATTAATGGTGCGTGCACTTTCGGGTCAATCGCCCCGAGACATTTTGGACTGCAAGCTCAGGTTTGTGGATGAGATTGGTCTGAAAGAGCATTTAAGCCCGATGCGCTCGAACGGGTTGGTCTCCATGATCAAACAAATGAAAATGTACGCACTGGCCCTATCCGCCAGGTCTGCATAAGGAGGTAAGGATGGAACTGGACAAAGCATTACTCGAACAGCTGGTCATAGAAACGATCAAAACGTGCTACGACCCTGAGATTCCTGTGGACATTTGGGAACTCGGACTGATCTATGGCATCGACATCGACGATGAATCCAACGTGATCGTTACCATGACGCTTACCAGTCCGAGCTGCCCCGTTGCCGAAACCCTTCCCGCAGAAGTGGAGCAGAAGATTGCAGGTATGGCGGAAGTGAAAAGCGCCAAAGTAGAACTGACGTTTGAGCCGCCGTGGACCAAAGACCTGATGTCGGAAGAAGCCATGTTCGAACTCGGATTCATGTGATCCATGACAGACGAAATCATCAATAAAGTTGCCGGGAGCGGGTTGGTCAACATCGAAATGGATGACCTGTTGCCGCCGGGAGAAAGGGTGCTGCTGGACATTGCTCCCGCGTTGTTCGAAGGTTTGTTGCTGCGCGAAAAAGACTTCCGTGCATTTGTGGCCGAGCATGATTGGGAACAGTATCGCGGCAAGTTTGTTGCGGTGCATTGTTCGGCCGATGCCATTGTTCCCACCTGGGCATATATGCTGGTTGGTGTGCACCTCGAACCGGTGGCAGCCGGGGTTGTGTTTGGTACGATGGATGATTTGTTGCGTGAACTTTTCCGGGAGGCGATTCAAAACCTGGACGTTGAAACTTATCACGATAAGCGCGTACTGATCCACGGATGCGGACGCATTCCCGTACCTCCCTCCGCTTTTCTCGACATATCGGTAAGGTTGAAACCGGTGGTCAAAAGCCTGATGTTCGGCGAAGCTTGTTCAACAGTCCCGATTTTCAAAAAAAGTTTGTAGTTTCTGGTTTGTTGTTTGTAGTTCGGCCGTAGAAACGATCGGTCAAGCGGATGCATACTTGGATGTCAGATGTCAGACCTGAGACGTAAGTCCCATTTGCTATTCATAGTCCGTCACTCATCATTCCCTCAGGGGCACACCAATCCCCGCCCCTGCCTGCCGACCCGAAGGCCAGCGTAACGGCAGGCAGGCCAATTCAAGTTACAACAATGATCAATGTGAGATGGGATAACGTTGTGCCGGAACTTGCGGAAGTAAGAATGAGCAGCGATTTGAAAATGTGGTAATGTGGCAATTTGAAAATTGAGGTTCGCGGCCAACGGACATAAACCCCGACGTTGTGTATTAGACATCAGATGCAATCCGGCATTAGGATGGACGATCCAACTTGAGACTTGAGACTCGCGACTTGCTTGCCCGCCATAGCTTTAGCGAAGGCGGGCGACTCTCAATATAAATGTCCCAGATGAAGCGCAAGGGAAATCAACATGCCTGCGATGCTGACAATGATCAGTACATCCGAAAGGGAGAGCTTATGCGCAGACGCTAGCTTTGCGGGGTGGAGAAAGAAATTGCCGGCATCCGACCATAACCTGCGGTAAAAGACCATAGGCTGTTCTTTCTGACGCATGCGCGTGTGGGTGATCAACTGGATGGCAAGCGCGATCAGCATCAGCAACACACATGCCAGGCTGATCCATCGTTGCTGGTTCAAAAGGAGTTGACGGTTGCGGGATAACTCGCGTTCCTGGCCCAGGGTTTCTTCCATGCTTTTCAGCAAGGCATCTTCATTAACCGATAACTGTGCTTGCAAAGAACGGATGCTGTCACAATCCGACTGACCATCCATTTTTCGCAGCAATTCATTGCGTTGTTGCCTAAGGTCATATGTTGCGCCGATACCCGCCTGTGCAGGTAGTATACAACACCCAAACAGAACCATCAACAGGAAGCGGAACACGTGCTTAGAAATATGCGCCATAGGCAATGAATGTGGGGCTGAAGCGTAATGCCGGTGCCGGAAATTTAAAATAGTTCACATAATGGGCAATGGTGCGCCATACCTTGCGCTCGGGTGGGAACAAAGCAGGCAGGTCATAATCAAAGGCCAGATAAAATTCGAGGTTGCCTGCGCCGTTTCCATCCATCTCTGTATCTACGCCAAACCCGGCAGCTACCGCGAGGAAGTCGGGCCACCACTTCTCTGCATATTCACCCAGATATGCATTCGGTTTGAAAGTGATCCAATAGGTTTGGTTGATGTAGTCGTCGTTCCATGCATTGGCACGCGCATGCGGGTTCACCGATTCGAAGTAGTGATTGCTGCGTTTGAAATAACTCATCTTCACATCCGTGGTTCTGAGGAAGGGTACATACATTTTCCCGACCGGGTACAAACTGCCTGCGCTGCCGGCTATCATATCCCACGGACTGAAACCCCATCTGGGTGCAAAGCCGTCTTTTACTTCAATGGCAAGCTGTACAAATGTGCCAAAACCTGCACCATACAGGGTGGCTTTTTCCTTTGAAAAATTGCACCATCGAAGCGCCTGTGAATATAAATCGGAGGCAAGCATCCCGCCATAAAAGTGCCCGAACTTATCTATGTTGATGGCATACTTCAGGTCTTTGCCCTGGTCGAAGTGGAAAGCCTGGGCCTTTTCTTTCCACCAGGTATTCTGAAGGTACAGATACGATGCACCCAGTGTAGATGCTGCGGCTCCGCAAACCAGCGCGAACCGCCCGCGTCGGATCCCTTCGGTATCAACACTGTCTTTTGTTCCGGCTGATGCGTTTCCCGCAGAAACGGATAGCAAGCACCCTGTCAAACAAATAAGCAAAAGCCTTTTCATGGGCACAAATGTAATGAATGCGGAGGGAGGAATGAGTCTCAAGTTTCCCGCCTTTGCCAAAGCTATGGCGGGCAGGCAAGTTGCGAGTTTCAAGTTGCCTGCCGTCGCCACGGGTACGCAGCGAACAACAAACAACGAATAACCAATCACTAACAACCAATAACCAATACACTACCTTTGCCCCCGAAATCATTGAACCATACCCCATGCCCATTCCTCCACATGTAGCCAGGATACGTGAATGTATAGGTCACGAAGTGCTGCTGTTCCCTGCAGTGGCAGCCATTATCCGAGATGAGAATAACCGTGTTTTGCTCCAGTTTAAAGGTGAAAAATACGGTTGGAGCCTGCCCTCGGGTATGATCGAACCGGGTGAAACTCCTTCGCAAACCCTGGTGCGGGAAGTACAGGAAGAAACCGGATTAATTGTAGCACCTGTGCGCCTGGTGGGCGTATTCGGAGGAGCGGTGTACAGGCATACATACGAGAATGGTGATCAGGGAGAACCCACCGTGGTGGTGTTCGAATGCCGGGTAACCGGCGGGGAATTCGGTGCATACACCGATCCTGAAACACAGGGCCTCGACTATTTCGGCGAAGACGAATTGCCGGAACTGGTGAATCCCTATGATGTGGACATGTTGTTCGGAAGGAACCATTCGTTCTTTTGTTGATTTCTCCTTCCTCCCATCATTCTTAAAAATTCGATACCTTTCCTGTTCAACTCCAAAACGGGTCTTCATGAAAATGTATCTCTTGGCGTTTTTGCTTTTGCTGGGTATGGGTGCCTGCACAAAGGAAGGAACAGGAGGGAAGGCTTCTGTTTCAGGTACTGTGGCCCATCACGGAAAAGCCATTCCCAATGCGGTTGTGTATATCAAGTACGGTGCGAAAGAACTTCCGGGTACCTCAGCAGATGCTTTCGATGATCATGCCACAGCGAGTACCCCAGGTGCGCTTTACAGTTTTGAAGGTTTGAAGAAAGGCTATTAC
Organism: Flavobacteriales bacterium; assembly: GCA_020635855.1. Lineage (NCBI taxonomy): Bacteria > Pseudomonadati > Bacteroidota > Flavobacteriia > Flavobacteriales > Flavobacteriales bacterium. The sequence goes on from JACJYZ010000002.1 coordinate 31,020, forward strand.
TATCTCTACTCTGTTGGGTATGACAGCACCATCGCCGAAGTGGTGACCGGTGGGATACCCATCGTGATCAGTGACAAACATGCAGCACTGGAAAAAGATATTCCGGTTACCGAGTAAGCCATCGGTACACATGCTGCCCGTGGTTGCCGGCGCGGTAATCATGTCTGCGTGCGCCACCGACCCGAGCCTGGCGCCGCGCAAACCCAGCGGCTTTCCCGCCAGCGTGGAAAAGATCATCGTACCCAAATGCGCGATCAGCGGTTGCCACAATACCGAAAGTCGCGATGCTGCATCGGGCCTTGCCCTGGAAACCTGGGACCAACTCTTTGAAGGTACCCGCGATAACTCCGCCGTGGTGCCCTTCCGGCCCGACTTCAGCTTTCTTATGTTCTTCGTGAATACCTACAGCGACCTGGGGCCCTCCATTATTCCCACCATGCCGCTTGACGAAGCACCGTTGACACGTGATGAGGTCACCACCCTGCGCGACTGGATCCTGGCCGGCGCGCCCAACGACAAGGGAGAGGTGATGTTTTCCGGCGACCCCGACCGCAAGAAAGTATACGTGTTCAATCAGGGGTGCGACAACGTAGCGGTCATCGATGCCGCCACCAACCTCATCATGCGGTATGTGGATATCGGGCATGACGTTGCCATCGAATCACCCCACCGCGCCCTCATCTCACCCAACGGAAAATATTTCTATGTGTGCTATACAGCCGGACAATACTTTCAGAAGTATAGCACAGAAGATGAAAGCCTCGCGGGAGAAGTAAACCTTGGAACCGGTAATTGGAACTCCTTTGCCATCAGCGACGACGGAAGCAAGGCTTATGTGATCGACTGGTCGGCCAACGGTACCATCGCGGTGGTGGACCTGATCAACATGAAAGTGCTTGTACACTACAAAGGATCCGGATTGTTCCAATGGCCACACGGCAGCGCCATGCGCGATGTGAACACATTGTATGTGACTGCGCAGACCGGCAACTTCATGTACAAGATTGATGTCAGTAATCTTTCTTCACCTGATATCGAGGAGATCATCCTGCAACCCGGAGAGCCCAAAACCGTTGCACCGAAGTATGACCCGCATGACGTACGCTTTTCGCCCGACCGTTCGCAATATGCGGTTACCTGCCAGAAATCGAACGAGGTCCGTTTTTTCAATTCAAATAATGATCAGCTGATCGCCACGGTGCCGGTGGGTACCTATCCGCAAGAGATTGAATTTTCCACTTCCACCGATTATGTGTTTGTATCCTGTATGGAGGACCAGACCACTACGCCGGGCAAACGCGGTTCAGTGGCTGTGATCAATTATAAGACCCACGCCCTGGTTAAACTTGTGTACACGGGTTTTCAACCCCACGGCCTCATCCCCGATGATGAAAAGCAATGGGTGTATGTGGCCAACCGCAATGCGGTGTCTGACGGTCCGGCGCCGCATCACACAACCGAATGTGGCGGAAGAAACGGATACCTGACCATCCTCGACATGAACACGCTGGAACTCGTGCCGGGTTATAAAGCGGAATTGTCGGTGGACCCGTATGCAGTTGTAATACGTGAGTAAGTTTGAAGGTGGTAGTTTTTACTTTGTAGATAACCACAAACCACAAACTAAATCTATCTCACCACCCTGAAGCCGTTGTTGGAAAAGGATGCCTCTTTCTGCACCTGACCGATGTCAATCGAGTTAGAGAAGCCACAGGCGTCTTTGTAACACCACCAGGATCCGCCCCGTGTGGTCGCAATGTTCTCCATGCTTTTCATGGAAGCCGGTACATCGGAACAAAACTCCCATACATTTCCATAGACGTCATACAACCCGATCGGATTGGGTTTGAAACTTCCCAACGGACTTGTGGTGGAGTAGCCTTCGTTCAGATCGGCTGCGGGATGCGTGACCCCTTGCCCGATGTTGGCGTATTCCGAAATGTTTGTATTGCTTTCCCCGAAAAAATACTTCCGGTATTCCGAACCACCGCGTGATGCGATTTCCCATTCATCAACCGTTGGCAGTCTCACCTTCGCCCACATGCAATAGATCTGCGCATCCTGGAAACTGATGCAGGTAACGGGGTGATCCATTTTGTCTGCAATGCCTCCCTGGGACCCACCGTTGGGGTATCTCCAGTTGGCGGTTGGATCCTGTATCCATTCCGATGTATCGGTCCCTTCCCTCCATACAAACGCATCTTTTCTTCTTTCGGCAAGGGTGATGTAGCCCGTGCTGTTCACAAATTGTTCGAAGTCACGGTTGGTTACTTCATGCCTGCAGATCTCAAATCCAAGTGTCTTTGTCACATGGTAGGGATTGAATGCATGGCCTTTTTCACCCACCCAGTACTCACCCATCGGGATCTTCACAAATTCGGAAAGAGCTGAAAATTTGCTGTTGTAATAACCATTTGCCAGACCCAGTATCTTCTCATAGTTCGTTTTGGTGAAGGGGATGGATCTTTTGTACAACGCTTCCGAAAAATCGGGTAAACCTTCGGGATAAAGTTGCTGGTAGATGTCGGACTCAATGAAGGGCATGTAGCCACGGCTCATCAATTCGCAAAGAAGGGTAACCAAATACGGGTCCTTCACCTTGCTTTCGCGGGATACCTCGATCAGCCACGGAATCATCTCGTACGCATCCAGGTTGGTGATCATGCGTTTGAATTCCGTATTGATCTGGCCTGAAATTTTGATGCATTGCGAGATCATGGCAATGGTCTTGTCCCGGTTGTTCACCAGCGCTTTCCGTTGCCGGTCGCTCATGGTGAATCCATCACCCCGGCGTGGTTGTGCGGCGGGGATTTTTTGCAAAATATCTTTTGGAAGAGAAGATGCGGAACCGGATGAGGTATTTGATTCCGGATGGTAAAATGCGTGGATGAAATGTTCAACAAAGTTCAGGCTTTCAAATTCTTCCTCGGTGAGTTTGGCAGACCCGTCTTTGGAATTTTTGTTTGCCAGCATGGCTTCAAGTTTCTCCGAAGGCGGCACGCACGGCGGCATCACATCCAGCGGGTAGGGAATTTGATGGGTTGAACCGGCATTCACCATTTCATCCTGGGCAAACAGGCTTCCCGCCCACATCATCACAACCAAGCACAACAGGGGCCTTCTCAAGGTTGAAAAATTGATTCTCTTCATTTATGCAATAGGTACAACCACGGATACTTCGGAGGATAACACAAACGAATATATCAAAAAAAAGCCCCTTCGGTCGAAGAGGCTTTTTTTCATCTGTCGTTGATATGATTTAGTCCAGCACCTTGATCACCGGTTTCAGGTGGTAATCTCCGTTGCCGTTCAGCACCACGGATTGGTTCGCATCGAAGTCGAGTTTCACCACCAGGTTCTGGTTGGCCTGCACTTCAATGTTGCCCACGAGTTTGATGCCGGATTGTGATCCGCTGGGAACTGTCATTGGTTCCCATGAACCATTCGTGTAAAGTGAGTTGTTGTTGCCGAGGATCAGGCGCATCTGCGTGATTTTGCCTTCCGCCAGGCTGTCGATATCGGCCAATGTGGTGTCGATGCCGTTCTGCAACTGGAGCAGATCGTACACGCCGCTGTTGGTGGGTACGCTTATCCATTTGCCGCCGTCCTGGTCAGATACCAGGTGGATTTCCACACGTTGTATATCAACCCAAACGGAGTCGTATGCAGCAGGTGCATCTGTTAACTTGACGGTCAGGCTCCCGGTTTGATGGAGTTTGGCTTCTTTTCTGCAGGCGGCGAACAACAGTACGGACACGCCGGCCAGGGTGAGGAGAATGCGTTTCATTGGAGGTTTGCGCTTTGTTTAGTCAAGCAAAATAGTACATTTCCTTGGGATTTCCAAGTGTTCAGGTGCTCTGTTACGGCTTATACAGGCACATTCATCACATCCTCGATCTCTTCCACTTCCAGTGGGATGGATGCCATCAGGTCTTTGGGTCCGTTTTCGGTAATGAGGATGTCGTTCTCAAGCCGGATGCCCAGGTTTTCCTCGCGGATGTAGATGCCCGGTTCGCATGTGAACACCATGCCGGGTGCAAACGGCGCATCGGCAACGGTCACATCGTGTACGTCCAGTCCCATGTGGTGCGACGTACCATGCATGAAGTACTTTTTGTACAGCGGCTTTTCCGGATCCTGCTTCTTCACTTCGGCTGCATTCAGCAGTCCGAGTTTGATGAGTTCTTCTTCCATCAGCTTGCCCACTGCTTCGTGGTAGGTCTTCAGCGTGTTGCCCGGAACCAGCATGGCAATGGATTGCTTCATTACGCGCAATACCGCGTTGTATACATCTCTTTGACGCGAGGTGTATTTTCCGTTCACGGGCACGCTGCGGGTCAGGTCGGAGGCATAGTTGGCATACTCCGCCGCCACATCCAGCAAGATTACATCGCCGCTCATGCACACACGATCGTTCTCGATGTAGTGCAATACACACGCATTGAAACCTGAGGCGATGATCGGGGTGTAGGCGAAACCGCGTGAGCCGTGTCGCAGGAATTCGTGTGCAAGTTCCGCTTCAATCTCGTATTCCATTACACCCGGGCGGATGAACGACAGGATCCTGCGGAAGCCGGCCTCGGTGATGTCACAAGCTTTTTGAATCAGTGCCACTTCCACATCGTTTTTGATCATCCGCAGGTTGTGCAGGATAAGGGCCGATTTTTCATAGTGGTCAAGTTTGTAGCGGTCGAGGGTCCATTTCAGGAAACGGGCATCCCTGGTTTCCACCTCCACCTTAGCCCGGTGATGTTCATTGGTGTTCAGGTACACACAGGATGCTTCCGGCACCAGGATGTCGAGCACCTTTTCAAAGTCACTTGTCCAGTAAACCGCAGCAATGCCCGAGATGCGGGTTGCCGCTTCTTTGTCGAGTTTGGCACCCTCCCAGATGGCAATCTCTTCATTGGTTTCCCTTACGAAAAGGATTTCCCGGTGTTTGGGATCTTTTGCCCCCGGGAAGATCACCAGCATCGTTTCTTCCTGGTCTACCCCCGACAAATAAAACAGATCAGCGTTTTGTTTGAACGGCATCGTACCGTCTGCATTGGTGGGCATGACATCGTTGGAATGGAAGATCGCCAAACCACCTTCTTTCATGTGGCTGGCGAACCTTTTGCGGTTCTCAATGAACAATTGACGGTCGATCGGTTGATATCTCATTTCCTATTTCGGGGCTAACTCTGATTTTTATTATTGGAGGTGAAAGTTAAATTTGCACTTGCTAAGATAGATTTTTTACAAAGCATTTCACGAAATCAACCTTCCATGAGCGGTTCATCTGCACTTTTAAAATCTTCGCTGGCCAAGAAATACTGGATGGCATTGACAGGTCTGTTCCTTTGCCTCTTTCTGATAGGGCACCTGGCCGGTAACCTGCAATTGTTTCTCTCCGGGTACGAGGGGCAGCTTCAGTTTAACCAGTATGCCGTGTTCATGACCACCAATCCGGCGGTGAAGATCCTTTCTTATCTCACGTATCTCAGCATCATCTTCCATGCCATTGACGGCATCATGCTTACCGTACAGAACAAAGCCGCACGTCCGGTGGCCTATGCCAGCAACAATGCAGGTGCCAACAGCGTGTGGGCGTCCCGCAACATGGCGGTACTCGGACTGATCATGCTCATCTACATCGTGGTGCATATGGGTGATTTCTGGTTCGAATATCATTTCGGAACACTTCCCTTTATGATGGCTCAGGACGGCGTTTCCCCGCTGTTAAAAACCGGTGAAGTGATCAAGGGTGGAGAGATCATGAATGGCATGGTAATACTGAATGGCGAAACCATAGGACCTGCCATGAAAGATCTTTACACCATCGTGATGGAAGCATTCCAGCAAACGTGGATCGTGGCTCTGTACGTTGTCAGCATGCTGGCCATGGGCTTTCACCTGTCACACGGTTTCCAGAGCGCTTTTCAGAGCATGGGCCTGCGTCACAAGGCCTATACGCCCGTAATTAAAAAAGTGGGAATGGCGTTCGCAGTGATCGTTTCACTCGCATTCGCTGCCATCCCGGTGTACGTGATGCTGACTCATTAATCGCGCATATCATCAGTTTTCAGATTCAACAGAACAAAGGATATCGAATCAAATGGCATTGAACGCAAGAATTCCGGAAGGCTCCATCGACAACAAATGGGCCAATCATAAAAGCCACATCCCGTTGGTCAGTCCGGCCAACAAACGCCTGATCGATGTGATCGTTGTGGGTACCGGTCTGGCCGGAGCCTCCGCTGCAGCATCCCTCGCCGAACTGGGCTATAATGTGAAGGCCTTCTGTTTTCAGGACAGTCCGCGCCGCGCACACTCCATCGCCGCACAAGGCGGGATCAATGCCGCCAAGAATTATCAGAACGACGGCGACAGCATTTACCGCCTTTTCTATGACACCATCAAAGGGGGTGACTACCGCTCACGCGAAGCCAACGTGTACCGCCTCGCCGAAGTGTCTGCCAACATCATCGACCAGTGCGTGGCACAGGGCGTGCCCTTCGCACGTGAGTACGGAGGTTTGCTGGATAACCGCTCGTTCGGTGGTGTGCAGGTGTCGCGTACGTTCTATGCGAAAGGTCAGACCGGGCAACAGCTGCTGCTCGGTGCATATTCTGCCCTGAGCCGCCAGGTGGGTAAAGGAAAGGTGCAGATGTACAACCGCCACGAGATGCTCGACCTCGTGATTGTTGACGGAAAGGCGCGCGGCATCATCGCACGCAACCTGGTCACCGGCGAAATCGAACGCCACGGTGCACACGCCGTACTCATCTGCTCCGGCGGATACGGCAACGTGTTCTTCCTTTCCACCAACGCCATGGGATCCAACTGCACCGCCGCATGGAAGGCCCACAAGAAAGGTGCTTACTTTGCCAACCCCTGCTATACACAAATCCACCCGACATGCATCCCGGTATCAGGCGACTACCAGTCGAAACTGACACTCATGTCGGAGTCGCTGCGCAACGACGGACGCATCTGGGTGCCCAAGAAAAAAGAAGATGCGGAAGCCATCCGCGCCGGTAAGAAACGTGCGAATGATATCCCCACCGAAGACCGCGACTATTACCTGGAAAGAAGGTATCCCGCCTTCGGGAACCTCGTGCCACGGGACGTTGCGTCGCGTGCCGCCAAGGAAAGATGCGATGCCGGCTTCGGCGTGAATGCCACGGGAGAAGCCGTGTTCCTTGATTTCTCTTCTGCCATCGAAAGGTATGGTCAGATCGAAGCCAACGTGAAGGGCCACCACAATGCCAGCAAGGAAGAGATCATTCAACTCGGTACCAAAGTGGTGGAGGCGAAATACGGAAACCTGTTCCAGATGTACGAGAAGATTGCCGATGACAACCCGTACGTGACCCCAATGAAAATATACCCTGCCGTGCACTACACCATGGGCGGTATTTGGGTTGATTATAACCTGATGACCACCATCCCCGGTTGCTACGCGCTCGGAGAAGCCAACTTCTCCGATCATGGCGCCAACCGCCTGGGTGCATCCGCGTTGATGCAGGGACTTGCTGACGGCTACTTCGTGATCCCTTACACCATAGGTGAATACCTGGCGGATGACATCCGCACCGGGAAGATTTCCACCGACCTGCCCGAATTCGTGGAGGCGGAAAAACAGGTGAATGACAACATCAATCACTTCCTGGGTAACAACGGAAAACATTCTGTGGATCATTTCCACAAACGCCTGGGTAAGGTGATGTGGGACAAATGTGGCATGGCCCGGAATGCCGAAGGACTGAAACAAGCCATCTCCGAAATCCGCACCATTCGCGATGAGTTCTGGAAAGATGTGAAAGTACCCGGCAAAGCGGATGCATTCAACCAGGAACTGGAGAAGGCAGGCCGTGTGGCCGACTTCCTCGAACTCGGAGAACTGATGTGCAAGGATGCCCTGAACAGGGAAGAGTCCTGCGGCGGTCATTTCCGTGAAGAACATCAGACCGAAGACGGCGAGGCCAAACGTGACGATAATCACTTCACCTACGTGGCCGCATGGGAATACAAGGGAGATCCTTCTGAAGCCGTCCTGCACAAGGAAGAATTGAAATACGAAAACATTGAGCTGAAACAACGCTCTTACAAATAATAAAATCATTCAGCATGAACCTTACGCTCAAGATCTGGCGCCAGAACGGACCCAACGACAAAGGCAAAATGGTGACGTACCAGGTGACCGACATCTCACCGGATCAGTCGTTTCTGGAAATGATAGACGTGCTCAACAACAAGTTGGTGGAAGGTGGAGATGATCCCGTTGCCTTCGATCACGATTGCCGCGAAGGTATTTGCGGAATGTGCAGCATGTTCATCAACGGTGAGGCACACGGCCCGGGCCGCGGCATTACCACCTGCCAGTTGCACATGCGTTCCTTCAAAGACGGTGATACCATTACCATCGAGCCCTGGAGAGCCAAAGCGTTTCCTGTGATCAAAGACCTGGTGGTGGATCGCTCCGCATTCGACCGCATCATCTCCGCCGGTGGTTTTGTTTCCGTGAATACATCCGGCAATACCATCGATGCCAATGCCATCCCGGTACCTAAGGACAATGCAGACAAAGCTTTCGATGCAGCCACGTGCATCGGTTGCGGTGCCTGCGTGGCTACCTGCAAAAATGCCTCGGCCATGCTGTTCGTTTCGGCCAAAGTGAGCCAGCTGGCTTTGCTGCCCCAGGGACGACCGGAAGCACACGACCGCGTACTCAACATGGTGAAACAAATGGATGAGGAAGGCTTTGGAAACTGCACCAACACCGGTGCATGTGAAGTGGAATGCCCCAAAGAAATCTCTTTGGAGAACATCGCCAGGATGAACCGGGAATTTCTTGCCGCCGGCCTGAGTACCGAGAAATAAGGCATTTACCCAATTTGTAGAATTTTGCCATTCGTCGATGGTTTACTGCCATCGGCTCCATTAAAATTTTAATTCGGAGTAAACCTTTCTTTGATCGCCACGTACTATGAGGTCCGTAACCTTATAAGTGTGTGCCCTATGATCAAAGACTTACGCATCCACCGTTCTGCTCTCCGTTCAATCCAACATTTTCTAACCTTCATCTTCTTCCTGGTCGCTTGCCAGTCCAGCCACGCTGCTCAGTATTACTGGGTGGGCGGACAAGGTTTTTGGAGCGCCCCATCGTCGACTTCCTGGTCGAATGCATCCGGTGGCGCCCCTGGGTACGGCCCTCCCGGCGTGGCGGATACCGTCATTTTCGACGCCAATTCATTTGCCGGTGCAGGTGATACCGTATTCGTTTCCGGAAATGTGAGCGTCAAAATGATGGAATGGAATGGTGTAAATTTCTTCCCGGTGCTGAGTCTTGCCGCTGTTGATACCCTATTTGTCGAGGGCTCCTTTGTTCTGGATCCCAACATGGCGCTGGACATGTTCGGTACCGTGGTGTTCAATACACCCGCAGGCACACACTCGGTTAACACCAATGGCATGCTGATGAATGGGAACATCGTGAAAGCAGGAACAGGTACACTGCAACTTGATTCACCGCTTGAGACCATAGGCGACTTTATCCTCAGCGAAGGAACACTCAACACAAATACCTTTCTGTTCCGTTGCCACACCTTTGATGGTGACGGAGGTCAATCCCTCACCCGCGCCCTCAACCTGACTTCTTCCACCGTCACCATAGAAGGAGACTGGTCCATTGGTAACGCCACGGGCTTGTCTTTCAATGCAGGTACTTCTCAGATGATGTTGAATAATTCCACATCCGCTTCCTTTACAGGGGCGGGTTTGAGTTACAATGTGGTGAACTTCCATTCCGGTGCGGCGGTAATCCTTGGAGCCAACACTTTCAATACACTTAATATAGATACCGGAACCATCGGATTTGCAGCCAGCATCATACAATCCTTCAATGATATGTCCGTGAGTTCCTCGGGCAACGTGACCCTGCAGAGTGGCTCGTCCGGTACCCAGGCCACCTTGAATTCGCTTTCGGGGACGCCCATTTGCTGGGACAACCTGAGCATGCAGGATATCAATGTAACCGGTGCACCATGCCACGCCAGCAATACAACCGATAATGGGAACAACGCAGGCGTCACCTTTGCTGCGTGTCCTTCGCCGCTTTCCGTTACCATCAGCGATACCCTGCACGTAACATGTACAGGCGCTGCCGACGGTAGGGCTGTTGCGCTTCCTCAAAACGGATACCCGCCCTATACGTTCCACTGGGATGACCCCTCCTTACAAACCACCGACACCGCATTCAACCTGGCAGGCGGTTCCTACAACGTACTTGTGGTGGATAACACCAACGATTCGGCCTATGCAACCGTTACCATCAATGAGCCGGCAACATTGGCCTTCGCGCCCAGTATCACACCACCTGCCTGCTTCGGCGGTTGTGATGGAAATGCATCCATCAACGCCAACGGAGGTACGGCACCTTATACCTATCAATGGGGCATCAATGGCGGATATGCCACCACAAACCTGATCAGCAGCCTGTGTGCGAATAACTACCTGTTCACCGTGACAGATGCCAACGGCTGCGTGTTCAGCGATACCATTTTCGTTGCCAATCCCGGAGCCATTGCGGTATCCCCCGGGTCTCTCGATCCCCTGTGCAACGGTGGATGCGACGGATCTGCATGGATCAACCCTTCCAACGGTGTACCACCCTATACCTTCGCCTGGGGTGATGGGCAGACCACTGACACGGCCTCCGCGCTGTGTGCAGGCATGCACTACATCACAGTTACCGATAACAACGGTTGCCTCCACCAGGACTCGGTGTCTGTGAACGAACCATCCCCGCTATCTACCGCCATGGGGAACAAGGGAACACAATGTAATGGTGGATGCGATGGCAAAGGCTGGGTAACCCCGGCGGGCGGTGTAGGACCTTATGCTTTCCAATGGGATAGCAATGCCGGCAACCAAACCACCGACACGGCTCTCAGCCTTTGTACCGGTACCTATCGCGTGACCGTGACAGATGCCAACGGATGCTTCAAAGAAGATTCTGTTATGATCGGGGAGCCAACCGCCCTAAGCCTTGTTGTGGGTGGGTTTGATACCAAGTGCAATGGCAGCTGCGACGGAAAAACGTATGTAAACGCGAGTGGCGGTGTAGGCCCCTACAGCTATCAATGGGACATCAACACCGGTTATCAAACCACCGATACCGCATTCAGCCTTTGTGCCCTTTCCTATGGCGTAACAGTAACCGATAACAACGGTTGTACCGCAATGGATGTGGCAGATGTGTATGATCCCACCATCCTGAATGGTGCCATCAATGCCCTGGATGCCCATTGCGCAGGTTCATGCGATGGCAAAAGCTGGATGGTTCCCGCCGGCGGTGTGCCTCCTTATATGTTCCAGTGGGACAGCAATGCAGGCAATCAAACCACCGATACCGCTTTCGGTTTGTGCGTGGGGTCTTACCATGTGACCGTTACCGATAACAACGGTTGCTTCTTTGAAGATTCAATCACCATCAATGAACCGCCGCTGCTGACCGCATCTGTTACCAGTGGCGATGTACTGTGTGCAGGTGCCTGTGACGGATCCGGAACAGTATCGGGCTCAGGCGGCCAGGCGCCCTATAGCTACCAATGGGATGGCGCTGCAGGTAATCAAACCACATCTACGGCAGTGAACCTGTGTGCGGGATTCTATAAGGTTACCACCACCGACAACGCCGGTTGTATGCGGGTTGATTCGGTGACCGTAAACGAACCGACTCCCCTCTACAGCATCACCAATCAACTGGGTGCCAAATGTGCCGGTTCGTGTGATGGCAAAGGTTGGGTAACCCCGACAGGTGGTGTGCCTCCTTTCTCTTACCAGTGGGATAGCAATGCAAGCAACCAAACCACCGATACCGCATTCGGTCTGTGTGTGGGTTGGTACTACGTGACCGTAACCGATAACAACAGCTGTTTCCATGTGGATTCAATCATGGTCAATGAGCCTGTTGCACTCACCACCAGCACCAACCAGATGGGTACCATGTGCTCGGGTTCCTGCGACGGCAAAGGTTGGGTGACGCCGAACGGCGGCATTGGACCCTATGCCTTCCAATGGGACAGCAACGCAAGCAACCAAACTACAGATACGGCCTTCGGATTGTGTGCAGGCATGTACCATGTGACCGTAACCGATAACAACGGTTGCTTCCATGAAGATTCCGTGGCAGTTAATGAACCGGTTCTGCTGACTACCAGCACCAACCAGATGGGTACCATGTGCTCAGGTTCGTGTGACGGTAAAGGTTGGGTAACGCCGAACGGCGGCGTTGGACCCTACGCCTTCCAATGGGATAGCAACGCAAGCAGTCAAACATCCGATACGGCATTCGGACTGTGTGCAGGCATGTACCACGTAACAGTGACGGATAATAACGGCTGCTTCCACGATGACTCAGTGGCTGTGGGTGAGCCCATTCTTCTGACCACCAGCACCAATCAACAAGGTACAAAGTGCTCAGGTTCCTGTGACGGCAAAGGTTGGGTAACGCCGAACGGTGGCGTTGGACCCTATGCCTTCCAATGGGACAGCAACGCCGGCAGTCAAACATCCGATACGGCATTCGGACTTTGTGCAGGCATGTACCATGTGACCGTAACCGACAACAATGGCTGCTACACCGAAGATTCGGTAATGATCAATGAACCGCCGGCATTGGGCACCACCACCAATCAGATGGATGCCATGTGCTCAGGTTCATGCGACGGCAAAGGTTGGGTGACGCCGAACGGCGGTGTGCCTCCGTACATGTTCCAATGGGACAGCAACGCGGGTAACCAGACCAGTGATACCGCCCTGGGTCTTTGCGTGGGATCGTATGTGGTGACAGTTACAGATAACAACGGATGTTTCCTGGTTGATTCGGTGAACATCAACGAACCTTCCCCGCTATACAGCTCTACTTTCCAAAAGGACGTAATGTGTGCCGGAGTCTGCGACGGCAAAGGCTGGGTGACTCCGAGTGGCGGCAACGCACCCTATGTTTTCCAGTGGGATAGCAATGCAGGCAGCCAAACCGGTGATACCGCGTTCGGCCTCTGCACCGGCATGTACTATGTGACGGTAACCGATAACAATGGTTGTTTCCATAAGGATTCCGTAACAATCAGTGAACCGATTGCGATGTCCACCACCACCAACCAATGGGATGTGATGTGTGCAGGCTCCTGCGATGGCAAAGGCTGGATCACAGCAACCGGCGGTGTGCCTCCTTATGCATTCATGTGGGATGGAGGCGCCGGTAATCAAACCACCGATACCGCTTTCGGTCTCTGCATGGGTAAATACTTTGTGACCGTGACAGACTATAACGGTTGCTTCCATGTAGACTCAGTGACCATCAATGAACCCACTCCGCTGTTCAGCAACACCAACCAGCAAGGTGCCATGTGTGCAGGTTCCTGCGATGGCAAAGGCTGGATCACAGCTACAGGCGGTGCGGCTCCGTACATGTTCCAGTGGGATAGTAACGCGGGTAGCCAAACAAGCGACACTGCCTTCGGCTTGTGCGTGGGTATGTACCATGTGACCGTAACCGATAACAATGGTTGTTCCCATGCGGACTCAGTGGCCATCAATGAACCTACACCGCTGTATAGCACCACCAACCAGCTGGGCGCGATGTGCGCAGGCTCTTGCGATGGCAAAGGCTGGATCACAGCTACAGGTGGCAATGCCCCGTACATGTTCCAGTGGGACAGCAACGCGGGCAGCCAGACCAGCGATACCGCCGTTGGTTTGTGTATGGGTACGTACTACGTAACGGTAACCGATAAGAACGGCTGCTACCATGTAGACTCGGTGGCCATCAACGAACCTTCGCCCCTCAGTGCAGGTGTTACTTCCACTGACCCGAACTGCTCGGGCGCATGTGACGGTACCGCAACCATGACCGCTTCCGGTGGTGTAGGTCCTTACAACTATACCTGGGATGCCGGTGCTGGTAACCAAACAACGGCTACCGCCAACAACCTGTGTGCAGGTACCTATATGTGCACAATTACAGATAACAATGGCTGTATGATGGTGGACAGCGTGGTGATCAATGACGCCGCACCGATGACCAGCACCATGGCCCAAACTGATGTGAATTGCTCCGGCACATGCGACGGTTCGGCTACCGTAACACCTGCAGGCGGACAAGCACCTTATACCTATGCATGGGATGCCGGTGCCGGTAACCAAACTACGGCTACCGCCAACAGCCTGTGTGTGGGTACCTACTTTGTGAACATCATGGATAGCAAGGGATGTTCACACATGGATTCCGTAACCATCAATGAACCTTCACCGATGTCAGCCGCGATGGGCCAACAGGATGTGAACTGCTCAGGTTCCTGTGATGGCAAAGCCTGGGTATCCGCAGCGGGTGGCGTAGGCCCATATGTATACCAATGGGATAGCAATGCCGGTAACCAGACCACAGATACTGCATTCAACCTGTGTGCAGGTATGTATTACGTGACCGTATACGATGCCAACCAATGCTTCCTCACAGACTCGGTGGCCGTCAACCAGCCTACGCCTGTAAGCATCAGTATGAACAATACCGATGTGATGTGCCAGGGTGTGTGTGACGGATCGGCTACCGTGAATGTGACAGGTGGTGTGGGTCCGTATACCTTCCAGTGGGACGCGAATGCGGCCGGCCAAACCACCCAAACGGCCAACAACCTGTGTGCCGGATGGTACCTGGTAACCGTGTATGACAACGGTGGATGTTATGTGGTGGATTCCGTTAATATCGCGGAACCGGTAACCATGACCACTTCTGTGAACACAACCGGCAGCAACTGCTCCGGCGGATGCGACGGAAGCGCTACGGTGAATGCCACCGGCGGTGTGCCTCCCTACACATACCTGTGGGATGCCGCAAACCAAACCACAGCCACAGCCAACAACCTGTGCGATGGTCTGTACCATGTATCGGTGACCGATGCCAACGGTTGTATGCACGTGGATTCCGCTATGATCAGCGGACCCGCACCGATCACCATCACATTCAATACCAGCGGCGCGATTTGCGCTGGTACATGTGAAGGATCGGCGCAGGCCACGGCTTCCGGCGGTAACGCACCCTATACTTTCCAGTGGGATGATCCGGGTGCCTCCACCGCATCGGATGCCCAGAACCTGTGCCCCGGCACGTACCACGTGATCGTGACCGATGCAACCGGTTGCTCGGCAACAGATAGTGTGACCATCTATCAGTTCACACCCATTGTACTGACCTCTTCCGCTACCAATGCTACCTGCGGAAACAACAACGGCTCCGGAACCGTGAATGTATCCGGTGGGGTTTCACCGTATAACATCCAATGGCCGAGCACGGCAGGCAGCCAGACTTCGGCTACGGCCAATAACCTCGGCAAAGGTTCTTATATGGTGATGGTGAGCGACGCCAACGGTTGTACCGACAGTGTTGTGGTTCTGGTCAGCGAGACCGGTGGACCTTCTGTTTCCCTATCCAAAACAGATCCGCTTTGTAACGGAAGTTGCGACGGAACGGCTACTGCCACAGCTTCCGGCGGTACTGCACCCTACAGTTATCAATGGGATGCGCTGGCAGGAAGTCAAACCACCGCGACGGCTGTGAATCTGTGTGACGGACTTTACTACGTAACCGTTTCGGATGGCGGCGGATGCAGCACCATCGATACCGTACGGTTGATTGAACCGATGCCAATGAATCTCAGCCTGACCAATGCACCGTCCAGTTGTCCGAGCCAATGCGACGCAACTGCTACGGTGGTGGCGAACGGAGGATCTGCCCCTTACACGTACCTGTGGAGCGATGCAACCGCGCAAAAAACCGCTACGGCCAATAACCTTTGCATGGACAGTTACGATGTGACTGTGACCGATGCCAACGGTTGTATGGTATCCAACACTACGAACATCAATACCACCGGTGTGGATCCGGGCCTCACCGGTCAGGTGAACTATTCAGGTGGTGGTGCCTCGGGTCTCCAGGTGAAACTGCTGCAATACCATGGCGTGGGTAAGAAGATGACGCACATCGATTCAACCTACACCGACGGTACCGGTACGTATGCCTTCTCAACGGCACCGGTAGGACAGTTCGTGGTACTGGCGATCACCGACACGTTCCTCTACCCGAATACCATGAGCACCTTCCATGATTCGGCTTTCAAATGGGAAAATGCCACCATCTTCACCATGAATTGCGGCGACAGCGCCATGAAGAACGTGAAGCTGATCGAGTTCCCGACACCGGCCGGTAAGGCAACGGTCAAAGGAACCATCGTTCGCGGCGGATCCAACAAGCACGGTGTGCTGAACGTGATAAGCGGTGACCCGATTCCTGACGTGGAAGTAACGCTCAAGTCGAAACCGGGTAACATGGTGAAAGGCCATACCAAAACCAATGGTTCGGGTCAGTACCAGTTCCCGAACGTAGAAGATGGTTCGTATGACCTGTGGGTGGATATCCCGGGTCTGCCGATGGACAGCACCTATGCGATCAATGTTTCGGCAGATGATACGACCTTCAACCAGATGGACTTCATGGTAGACTCGAACAGCATCTACATTCCGGATGTGACCACCTACCTGCCTAAGGTAGATGCCTCCGGAGATATGCTGGCGGTGTTCCCGAATCCGTTCAAACTGCAGGCAAGTATTCAATACAGCCTCGCGTCAGACAGCCATGTGAAACTGCAACTGATGAACATGGTGGGCGAAGAGGTGATGCTGCTGGTGGATGCAGACCAGGCCAAAGGCGATCATCAGATCGACATGAGGGCTGCAGACAGCGTACTGAAACCTGGCGTTTACCTGGTGAAAATGGAAGCCAACGGACATACCACAACATTGCGTATGGTGATGATGGAGTAGAGGGGTTTTGATTCAGAACCGCGAGGCAAGCGACTGTCAATTCCAAGGTTGGCAGTCGCTTCCTTGTTTTCAGACGTGAGCTGCTTCGGCTTCCACCCAGTCGCCGTGCTGTTTGATCAGGTCGATCAGGGCATCCACGGCTTCACCCGATGGGATGTTGCGTTTCACCACTTCCTTCCCTTTGTAAAGGGTGATCACCCCATTGCCGGTGCCTACGTAACCGTAATCCGCATCTGCCATTTCCCCGGGCCCGTTCACAATGCAACCCATGATGCCGATCTTCACTCCCTTCAGGTGACTGGTTCGCGCACGGATCTTGGCCGTGGTTTCCTGCAGGTCAAACAAGGTGCGGCCGCAGGACGGGCACGAGATGTATTCGGTTTTTGAAATCCTTGCCCTTGTGGATTGAAGGATGCCGAAGGCGGTGCGGTTGATGAAATCGGGTGGATGTACGTCGGAACCGAGCCAGATACCGTCAATCAGTCCGTCGGTCAGCAGGGCGCCTGCATCTGTGGAGGCATATAACTGGAAGTTTTCCGCGTCGGTGACACCGTAGGATCGTTTCACAATCACCGGCGTCCGGATGCCGTGTTCCATCAATGTGCAAATGGCCCTTCTGAGATCTGCCATCGCGTGCTCATTGGTTGAACGTAGGATCAGGGCATGACCCGTGGTTGTCTTCAACTTGTCAAGCACCCGGTCGTTCACCCCGGTGGTCTCAACTTCAACAAAACCTGTCGGAGGGGTGGGTTCATTCGTGAATGTTTCCGCATCCATCACCGGCAACGTACCTACTTTCCGGAGGGATGTCCAAACCGGGTAAGATTGTAAAACGGTAAGCGTGCCGGGCAATTCGAAAGATACGGAACGGTCACCGAGAAAGAGGTAGTCACATGCCTGGTCATCCACCCGCCACTTGTCGAGCTTCTCGGAATAGCGGTAACCCACAGACTCCAGATCTGAAGCACGCAGGTTTTCATGCCGGCTGAAATCTGCCACCACCCTGGGTACATGACCTTCGCCGGTAAGATGCATGCCTTTGGTGTCGCGTCTTTCAAAACCGAACGGGTCATAGGGCAGGCTGCTCATAGGAGGGATGGCTGCGTGCGGCATTCTTTTTCCGTATCGTTTGACGAGGCGCTGTGCCACCGGGATTTCAAATTCAGGTTCTTCCGTTAACGAAACCCGAATGGTGTCGCCAAGTCCGTCTTCCAGCAACGTGCCTATTCCGACGGCGGATTTGATGCGTCCGTCTTCACCATCACCGGCCTCCGTTACGCCCAGGTGCAGCGGATAGGCTTGTCCGTTTTGTATCATGCGTGCGACCAGCAGCCGGTATGCCTGAACCATCACCTGGGGATTGCTGGCCTTCATGGACAACACGATTTCATGGTAGCCCAGGTCTTCACAAATGCGCACGAACTCAAGCGCCGACTCTACCATGCCCAGGGGCGTGTCGCCGTATCTGCTCATGATCCTGTCTGACAATGAACCGTGGTTGGTGCCGATGCGCATGGCGGTACCGTATTCCTTGCAGATGTTTACCAGCGGTGTGAACCGTTCACGGATGCGCTCCAGTTCCGCTTCATAGGTAGCGTCGGAATATTCGATCTGTGCGAATTTTTTCTTGTCGGCATAGTTGCCCGGGTTCACCCTTACTTTCTCCACGATCTTTGCCGCCAGTTCGGCGGCATTGGGTGTGAAATGAATATCGGCCACCAGAGGCGTGTCGAAGCCCGCCGCCCGAATGGCTTTTTTGATGGGTTCGAGGTTGGCCGCTTCTTTCAGGCTGGGTGCCGTAATGCGCACCAGTTCACACCCGGCTTCGATCATGCGGATGCTTTGTGCCACGGTGCCATCGATGTCCATGGTGTCGGTGGTGGTCATGGACTGGATGCGGATGGGTTGATGGCCACCCAGGCGAAGGCCGCCGATGGTTACTTCACGGGTGATGAAGCGGTTATAGGCCGTCAGGTTGTTACAGTAGGGCAAATGCGGATCGTGCGCCATGTTGTTGAATCTGTCGCAAAGGTACAAACCTTCGGGCAGTGGCGCACGCCTTAATTGAAGGCGTTTTCGCCAGTGATATCCATGCCGGTGATCAGCAGGTGTATGTCGTGTGTACCCTCGTAGGTGATGACCGATTCCAGGTTCATCATATGCCGCATGATGGGGTATTCCCCGGTGATGCCCATGCCACCATGAATCTGACGGGCTTCGCGGGCGATCTGCAGGGCCATGTTCACATTGTTGCGCTTGGCCATGGAGATCTGAGCGGGCGTGGCCTTGTCGTTGTTCCTGAGGTTGCCGAGCCGCCATACCAACAGTTGGGCCTTGGTGATCTCAGTGATCATCTCGGCTAGTTTCTTTTGTTGCAGTTGAAAAGCTGCGATGGGTTTCCCGAACTGGATGCGTTCCTTGGCGTAACGCAAGGCGGAATCGTAGCAGTCGAGTGCAGCTCCGATGGCCCCCCATGCAATTCCGTAACGGGCTGAGTTAAGACATCCCAGCGGACCTTTCAATCCGCGGATATCCGGGAACACATTTTCTTTCGGGATGTGTACATTATCAAACACAAGTTCTCCCGTGGCGGAGGCGCGCAGCGACCACTTCCCGTGTGTTTCCGGTGTGGTGAAGCCTTCCATGCCGCGTTCAACGACGAGGCCGCGTATGTCGCCGGCATCGTCCTTGGCCCATACCACAGCAAGGTGTGCGAAGGGGGCATTCGAGATCCACATTTTGGCGCCGTTGAGGATGAAATGATCGCCTTTGTCTTCGATGCGGGTGACCATGCCGGCCGGGTTGGAACCGTGGTCGGGTTCGGTAAGTCCGAAGCAACCCATGAACTCGCCGGTGGCCAGTTTGGGCAGGTATTTTCGTTTTTGTTCTTCGGTGCCGTATTTCCATATGGGGTACATCACCAGGGAAGTCTGCACGGATGCGGTGGAGCGGATGCCGCTGTCACCCCGTTCCAGTTCCTGCATGATGAGGCCATACGAGATCTGGTCCAGTCCGTGACCGCCATATTCGGCGGGGATATACGAACCGAATGCGCCGATTTCACCCATGCCTTTGATCAGGTGTCCGGGAAAGACCGCTTTTTGGGCGGCGTCTTCAATGATCGGACTTACCTCTTTGCGCACCCATGCCCGGGCGGCATCCCGGATCATTTTGTGCTCTTCTGTGAGCAGTTCGTCCACTTGATAGTAGTCATGGGCTTGGTAGCGGTCGTCGGCCATTTCGGTTGTATTTGATTGATTTTACAGGCCCTTCCCGGTTTTTAGCCTGCTGCACACAAAAAAAATCAGGCGGGAAGGGGCTTGACAAATGTAGGAGAATTTGTAAATTGGCTTTCCTTCCTTGAAAATCCGTTGGCGCGAATTGGTGTTTTTTGTTTTAGTAACCTCTTAAATGTTATTTATGAAACGAAAGTTACTTTTTGCGTGCCTGACGGTATTATCAGCTGTTGTAGTAACAGATGGAGTGTGGAATCAGGCCTTGACGGATCCGGACGGATCGCCAGCCGCCTGCACGGGAAATCCTGCAGACAACAGTGGTAAAACATGTGCCCAGTCGGGTTGTCATACCGGTAATTCGGTGTCGCCCATGACAGGGTGGATCACCTGGGATGGGCCCTCATCCAATGAGTATACGCCCGGAGCCACGTACAACATTACCTGTACGGCTACACAATCGGGTATCGTGCGTTTCGGTTTCGAAGCATCGGTGTTTGATGCTGCCGGCGCAATGTCGGGCACCATGGCAATTACCAATTCAAGCCAGACATGGATGAGAAGCCTGGGTGCCAAGAAGTACATCACCCATACCCTGGCCGGCAACAGCGGTTCAACCACCAAGTCGTGGACGTTCCAATGGACAGCCCCTTCCGCCGGTAAAGGTTCTGCAGCCGTGTATGCAGCATTCAACTGCGCCAACAACAACGGAAGCGATACCGGAGATAAGATTTACACCTCCGTGCTGGTGTTGACCGAAGCCACCAACGTATCGGTGCAGGACATCGAAAACAACCAGCAGATCGGTCTGCAGGTTTACCCCCAGCCCTTCAGGGATGAGGCCAATGTTTCATTTGAGTTGAGCCAAACCGAGCAGGTTTCGGTGGAACTTTATAACTTGGCCGGGCAAAAGGTCGGAGATGTGTTTGACGGTGTGATGCAGGCAGGTACCCAGCGTGTGCAGATTGAAAGGCAGCGTTACAACCTGCAAAGCGGTGTGTATTTCGTTCATATGATGGTCGGAAACACAGCGTACGTACAGCGCACGATGGTGTATTAATTTCCGGCAACATATTTGCTGTATATAATTTCGATGGTACATCTGAATTTACTTTTTCATCGCACAGCCAGGGTCGCAGCGGCCCTGGCTGTGCCATTTTTACTGGTACAGGGTTGTACGAACGACAGGGAAGTGCTACCGGACATACCGATATGTGACACCATGCAGGTATCCTATGCACAGGATGTGTATCCGCTGATACAGGTGAGCTGTGCTGTATCCGGGTGTCATGAGAACGGCTACATCTATGGAGACTTCACGAATTATCAGGAGTTGAAGGATAAGGTGGACCTGGGTGTTTTTCAAACGGAAGTCTTTGATCAGAAATCTATGCCCCAGGCACCTGTAGCTCCCTTAACCGGCGCCGAATTGCAGTTGCTCGAATGTTGGGTGGAACATGGCGCATTAAACAATTGAATATGTTGAAAATAAAATCTTTGATCCTGGTGCTGGGGCTAAGCCTGCCCTGGATGGCACATGCCCAGCTGCTGGCAAGCAAGGAATCGGTTATTTCGTTTTTCTCCGAAGCAACCCTGGAAAATATCGCAGCTGAAAACAAGGCGGCAACCAGTTTCATCAACAAAACGGAAAACACGGTTGCCGTGAAAGTGCCGGTGAACGCATTCTCATTTGAACAAAAGCTGATGCAGGAACATTTCAATGAGAACTACATGGAATCCGAAAAATACCCCTACGCGACGTTCAAAGGCAAAATTCAGGAAGAGATCGATTACAGCAAAGACGGCACCTATCCGGTGACTGCCAAAGGCAAGATGAACATGCACGGGGTAGAACGCGATGTGGAGATGAAAGGAACCCTCACCATTAAAAATAGCGAAGTACATTTGCACACCGAGTTTGTTGTGAAGCTGGAAGACTATAAAATCAAGATCCCCAGTATTGTTGTTGAGAAAATTGCGGAGGAAGTGTCGGTGAAGGCAGACATCACTTATTTACCCTATGAGAAAAAATAGATCCTTGCTGCTTTGCGGCGTGCTTTGCCTGTCCGTTGCAGGCGCATTCGCACAGGACGATTTGATGGACATGCTGGATTCCAGCCAGCCGAAGACCAGGGAAGATGTAACGGCAACTTTCAAAACCACGCGCGTTCTCAGCGGGCAGTCGGTGGAAACAGTGAGAAAAGGTGGCCTGGATTTCAGGGTTACCCACCGGTTCGGGAATATGGGAGGGGCCAGCGGTGGAGGGGTGCATACCCTCTACGGATTCGACCAGGCCAGCAACATCCGGTTGTCATTGGAGTATGGCCTCACCGATCACCTGATGGCAGGTTTCGGTCGCAGCAAAATGAATGAACACCTCGACTTCTTCGTCAAATGGAGGTTTCTCAGGCAGACCACCGACAATGCTGTACCGGTGAGCATGGTATGGTATTCCAACATGGCCATCAATCCTTCCGGTGATCCGCAAGGGCTATGGACGAAGTGGGTGCATCGGTTGTCATACACACACCAGGCGATCCTGGCCAGGAAATTCAGTCCTTCTTTTTCTGCTCAGCTCATGCCCACGTTGGTTCACAGGAACTTTGTACTGGCAGACGCACATCCGGTTGATGGCAGCCAGGACATGAACAACCTGTTTTCGCTTGGCGGCGCTTTCCGGTTGAAGTTCACCAAACGTGCTGCGATCGTGGTTGAATATTTTCAAACGTTCTCGGCGTATCGCCATTCCAATACCGCGGATCCCTATTATGCGCCCCTGGCCATCGGGCTTGAGATCGAAACAGGTGGACATATATTTCACGTTAACCTGAGCAATACCGCGGGTATTATTGAGAACGACTTCATTCCTACATCCCCCGACAGCTGGGGCAAAGGTGGCATGAAACTGGGCTTCACCATATCCCGCGTGTTTCAGCTAAAGCAATAAATGGTGCAACCTGCGCAGTCTACCGATTCTGTTTGGACATGGTTCGGCGGGCCATCTTTCCTGGGTATTGAACAAGAAACCGTTTCGCAGGATCAGGAGCCTGCCCTGCAACCGGGTCATCCTTTCCGTAAGCATTTGCTGCCACCCACTCATGAAATTCCGCTTGCTGGCAACAGTTTGCGTGAAGACTGGTGGTTCCCCGTCATTTTTCTCCTGGTCATCATTGTAGCATGGGTCAGGGCATTTCATCAAAAGGGCGTGCGCTTTCTCATCAATACATTTGTTACCACCCGCGGTACCCATCAGAGCATGCTGGATGAAAACGTAATGATGAAAAAAGCATCGGTGTTTCTGAACCTGTTGTTCGCTTTTTCCATGTCTATGTTCATGTACCTTGTACTTTGGGATGGGACGATTCATATCGCAGGATGGCAGGGTGGATTCCGGGGCTTCATACAAATACTGTCAATCCTGGCCGCCGTTTATGTGTTAAAACTGGCAGTGATCAGGCTGATTGGATGGGTATTTGATATCCGGCAGGCTAGCCAGGATTATGCTTTCAATGTATTCCTTTGGCAAAAAGGAATCGGCGTGCTGTTATTGCCCCTGGTGGTCTTGATGGCTTACCT
Organism: Flavobacteriales bacterium; assembly: GCA_020635855.1. NCBI lineage: Bacteria > Pseudomonadati > Bacteroidota > Flavobacteriia > Flavobacteriales > Flavobacteriales bacterium. The sequence goes on from JACJYZ010000002.1 coordinate 54,695, forward strand.
GCCCCTTAAAAATTATAACCTTTTGGTTTATATCGGATTAAGCATTGTACTCATTCTCTGGGTTGTTCGGGTTTTCCGGGGATATCAGGTGGCTGGTTCTGTTTTCGGATTTTCCAGATTCCATTTGATTCTTTATCTTTGCACGCTTGAAATTTTGCCGCTGATAGTAGGGCTAAGGCTTTTTTTAAAGGTGTAACTTTTGAGTGGAAATTTCAGCGGTAAGTCCGTAAACAACCATTAGGTATGAAGGTTAAAAGGATCCTGATATCCCAGCCCAAACCAGAAGGAGACAAATCCCCCTATCACGATTTGGCCAAAAGGTGCAAGGTGGAAGTTGATTTCCGCCCGTTCATTCATGTTGAAGCGGTTGATGCGAAAGAGTTTCGCAAAGAGCGTATCAACATACTGGACCATACGGCCATTATCTTCACCAGCAGGAATGCGGTAGATCACTTTTTCCGGGTGGCCAAAGACCTGCGTGTCACCATCCCTGACACCATGAAGTATTTCTGCATTTCGGAGTCCACTGCGTTCTACCTGCAGAAATACGTGGTATACCGCAAGCGTAAAATATTCTACGGCAACCAGACTTTTCGTGAATTGATGGACATCATCAAAAAGCACAAGGATGAGAATTTCCTGCTGCCATGTTCTGACATTCACAAGCAGGAAATTCCCGAAATGCTTGACCAATCCGGCGTCAAATACACGAAGGCGATCATATACCGCACCGTCTGCAGTGATCTTTCCGACCTTTCTTCCCTCAACTATGATATGCTGGTTTTCTTCAGTCCGTCAGGGTTGAAATCCCTGCTCCAGAACTTCCCCAAGTTCCAGCAGAAAACTACACGGATCGCCGCCTTCGGCCCTACAACGGCCAAAGCGGTGAAGGAAGCCAAGCTCCGGTTGGACGTGGAAGCCCCGTCCCCGCAGGCTCCATCCATGTCCATGGCCATTGAGCAATACCTGAAAAAAAACAACAAATAGTAGGTAAAAACCTTGTCGCTATTGACAGGTTAATGTAATTTCCCGTCGGCATCGGTTGGCCGGATACCCGAATAAATGGTGTCACGTCCTTTCCGGATGCAACAACGCCGTGCGAACTTCGTCATTTGGTAAGAAGGAGAAACTCAAAAGCCGGAAGGCATTGGCCCTGCTTTTCAAAGAGGGCAGGAGTTTGAACAACCCACCGCTTCGCATGCTTTGGATACGGGCGGAACAAATCGGACCTCCTTCCGTAAAAATTGCGGTTGCTGTTCCAAAAAGAAATTTCAGGAAGGCAGTTGACAGAAATACCTTGAAAAGAAGAATGCGGGAAGCATACAGGCGCAACAAAAACCTGTTGCATCCGCAGGAGTCAGACGCATCATCCGGATTGAACATCTTGTTCCTCTATACCGGAAAAGATCTGGCCAGCTACCGGGAGCTCGAGGAAAAAATAAGGGAATTGTTATCACGTTTGTTTAAAGTGACATCAGAAAAAAGTTAGAAACCATGAAGTGGACCAGCATGCTGAAGAAAAAACTGGCGGTAGCAGCCGTTGTCATCGGACTTGCATCAGGAGCAGTTGTCTCCTACAGTTTTTCGGATAATTATTTCGAAGTATCAAAAAACCTTGAAATCTTCGCCACCCTTTTCAAGGAACTTAACATTTATTATGTCGATGAAGCCAACCCAGGCGACCTGATTAAAAAGGCCATCGACTCCATGTTGGAGTCACTCGACCCTTACACCAACTATATACCGGAATCCGAAATGGAAGATTACCGGTTCATGACCACCGGCCAATACGGTGGTATCGGAGCACTGATCCGAAAACAGGACGATTATGTCATCATCTCCGAACCTTATGAAGATTTTCCGGCACAGAAAGCCGGACTCAGAGCAGGAGACAAGATCATTGAAATCGATGGCAAGTCAGCCAAAGGAAAAGATACCCAGGACATCAGCAAGGTACTCAAAGGTGAACCTGGCACCAATGTGAACATCACCGTAGAACGTCCTGGAGAAAAGAAGCCTATTTCATTTGATCTGGTGAGGGAAGAGGTGAAAATCAAAAGTGTACCCTACTACGGCATGATGGAAGATGGTGTCGGGTACATCAAGCTTACAGGCTTCACACGCAATGCCGCACAGGAAGTGAAAGAAGCCCTCGAGGCGCTGAAGGAACAAAACGCCAAATCCGTTATTTTCGATCTGCGCAGCAATCCGGGTGGCCTCCTCAATGAAGCAGTGGACATTGTGAACCTGTTTACCGAAAAGGGACAAATGGTGGTGAGCACCAAAGGTAAAATCAAAGAGTGGGAAAAAGAATACCATGCCCTGAATACCCCCGTGGATACAGACATCCCTATGGCCATTCTTGTGAACCGAAGTTCGGCTTCCGCTTCCGAAATTGTTTCGGGTTCCCTGCAAGACCTCGACCGGGGTGTTGTGATCGGACAAAGGACTTTTGGTAAGGGCCTGGTACAAACCACCCGCCCGCTTACCTACAACACCCAGTTGAAAGTAACCACGGCCAAATACTACATCCCGAGCGGCCGTTGCATTCAGGCCCTGGATTATTCCAACCGCAATGAAGACGGAAGCGTGGGCAAGATCCCCGATTCACTGATCAGCGAGTTCAGCACGCGCAATGGAAGAAAGGTATTTGACGGCGGCGGTATCAATCCCGACATTGAAATCAAACCAACTGTTGTTGGTAAGATCACGGCAAGTCTGTACGGCAAAATGCACATCTTCAACTTCGTTACCGAGTTCACGCTGAACCACCCCGAGAAAGGGAAAGACGGTAACTTCGAGTTGTCGGATAAGGACTACGATGAATTCCTCGCTTATATCAAAGACAAGGATTACGACTATACCACCAAAAGCGAAGGATTGCTGGAAGACTTGAAGGAAGCAGCCGAGGACGAAAAGTACTTCGACTCATTCGAATCTGAATACACCGCCCTCAAGGAAAAAATGATGCATGACAAAACCTCCGATCTGCATACCTATAAGGATGAGATCAAAGACCTGCTGGAGGTTGAACTGGCCACCAGGTTCCGGTATCAGAAGGGTCGTATTGAGGAAAGCCTCAAGAAAGACCTTGAGGTTCAGAAAGCATTGGAAGTCCTGAAAAATACACAGGAATACAAGGATGTATTGGCCATTCACGATGCGCCGACCACGCCAAAGGAATAGCCATTCATTAACTGCACGGCCGTGGGAAAACCCAAGTTCCCGACCTTACATCGTCACTTATTTCATACAGGCCTGCTGCTAGTTGCAGCAGGTCTTCCTCTTTCCAACTTCCTGATGAGCCTGGGCCAGATCCTGCTGCTCATCAGCTGGCTGGTGGGCAAACAGTGGCGCCATGCAGTGACCGGTTTTTTCAGAAATCCACTGGCACTTTCCATCACGGCCATTTACTTTTTGCATGTGGTGGGGCTCATCTACACAACCGACTTTCACTATGCGGCGGATGATTTACGAATTAAGCTACCGTTGCTGTTACTTCCCCTGATACTGACTACCTCTCCTGCCATAGAAAACAATTGGTTTGAACGCATCCTGCATGTATTCATATGTGCAGTGCTGGTTTCCTGCCTGTCGAGTTTCGCAGCATTTTTCTGGTGGGGGCCCGATCGTGTTGTAGATGTTCGGGATTTGTCGCTCTACATATCACACATCCGGTTTGCACTGATGATGTGTTTGTCTGTGTTCGTGATCGTGTATTTCCTTTCCCGCCCCCGGACGATGGTGGCAAAGATGCTTTACCTGACCATGGCCGGGGTGCTCATCGCTACCCTTTTCCTGCTCGAATCCATGACCGGCCTTACAGTGCTGGTGCTGGCTTCTTTCTTCATGATGCTACGCTGGGTTATCTACAGATACAGGGGAAGGTTCAGGTGGTTGTATGCAGCCCTGGCGGTGATGTGCCTGGTTTTGCCTGCATGGTATGTGGTTGGTGTGGTTCGCACTTATTACAGCATGCCGGTTGATGCGCCGGACATGGAGCATGCCGAATCGCAAACTCCAAGGGGCAATCCATACTTCCATGATGCGGCGAACCCTGCCCGCGAAAACGGACATCCCATTTACATGTATATCTGTTACAATGAACTGGAGCAGGCATGGAATGAAAGGGCGTTGCTTCGCATTCCCGGACAGGACCGGAAGGGCCACGACCTTCAGATGACCCTGATCCGGTTTTTGTCATCCAAGGGGTTGCGGAAAGATTCCGATGGTGTGGCTTCCCTTACCTCAACCGAAATCAAAGCCATTGAAAACGGGGTGGCGAATGCACACTACCTGGGGCATGCAAACGTAGGATCGAGGATTGAAAGGATATGTTGGGAATGGGATCGTTACAGAACCACCGGTGAAGCAGACGGACACTCGGTCAGCCTCAGATTGGAACTGTGGAAGACTTCCTCACATCTGATAAGGATGTCGCCGTTGTTCGGAATCGGCACGGGAGATATCGACCAGGAGTTCAGGGCGGAATTCACACGCATGAAAACAACGCTCTCGCCCCGCTGGCAACTTCGTCGCCCGCACAACCAGTACATTTCTATTACCGTTACCCTTGGTGTATTCGGTTTGCTGGTGTTTGTCTTTGGTTTGCTATACCCGTTATCCATACGAATCGTCAGACCGGATTACCTGTACGTGGCATTCCTGGTCATCGCCCTGTTGTCCATGATCAATGAAGACACGCTGGAAACGCAGGCAGGGGTTACCTTCTTTGCATTTTTCAATACGTTGTTGCTGTTCCGGCACAAGGCAAATCACACACCCAAACCTGCCGAACGGTAGATCTTCAGGGTGGCATCGGCTGTGGCTGATCGGGTGAATGCGGCCAGGTGATGTGTGGCGCCTTCCACCAACCGCTTTCTCAATGCATCATTTTCAACCATTTGGCGTACATGCCGTGCAAGTTCAAGGGGGTTGCCAACCGGTGCAAGCAGGCCGGTCTCACCGTCTCTTACGATTTCCGGTATACCTCCGGCATCGGTGGCCACCACCGGAACCCCGCATGCAAAGGCATCCAGGATGGATGTTCCCAAACCTTCTGTTTTGGAAGTGATCAGGAATACATCAATGCCGGGTAAGAGTGCGGGAATGTCTTTCCTGAATCCGGTCATGGTGATGTGTGACCCCAGTTCTTTCTGACGGATATACGCTTCAACCTCATTCCGGAGCGGCCCGTCACCAATGATGAAGTAATGCGCGGGGAAATGTGACTTTACAAGTTCCGACACCGTGTCAACGAATGTAAAGTAATCCTTGTGGGGTGCAAGCGCTGCAACGTTGGCCACCACCCGTTGATCATCCGGAATGCCGAACTCCTTGCGCAGAACCGGAACGGAGGGCGGGTTCGCAAAACGATCCAGGTCAATGCCCGAGTACACCGTATGCAATACCGATGGATTCCGGAGCGAGGGTGCGGTTATCTCGCGGATCTTATCAGATACGCAGAGGATGGCCCGGATGCAATGATGGTTGTATTTGAACCTGGAGAACCGGCTTTTGGAAACCGGGAAATCCACCCGACGGCTGATAACAACCGGAGTAGGGTTCCCGAACAACGTTGCAGCCATCACGGCAAATGTGTGTGCATGCGCATCGTGGCAATGAATCACTTCCACGTCGAAGTGCCGGCATAATGATCGTATGTGTCGTGCAAACCGGAGACTTACGGATGTTCGCCTGGCGATTGCTTCAAATGGAATTCCATGATCTCTGCAGTACGTTTCAACGGCACTGTTTTTTGTACACAACACGGTTTGCTCTACGCCTTGTTTCTCCAACTCCTCCACCAGATATGCCATTTGCTGTTCACCACCCCGCCAGGTGCGGGCGGTAGCGATGTGCAAAACCATGTGGCTTTCCGGTTGCGGACGGATATGGGGCTTACGTACGGCCAAGTTTTCTAAGTTGCAGATATTTTCGGTATGTCGCCTGGGCCGAGATCAGGCAAATCAACAGCCCTTTGTATCCGTCAAGGAATCCGAGTTTGATCAGGTAGTTGCGCGCGAATTTGGCTATGGGATGAATCAGGATCTTCAGCCAGTTCGAACGAATACCCTTGTCGTACAGCGCTTGTGCGCCGATGGCTGAGAAATTCCGCGCCTGCGCCTTGTGTTGGGCAACGGTGTAAAAAGAGTAATGCAACAGATCGCCCGCAATGAATGCCTGGCGCAAACCCGGGTTCAGTGCATACCGGTCATGGGGATTTACGCCCGCCCAGTGTCCGGAGCCCCTCCGGAAGAGCCGCATTTTTGTATCCGGGTACCATCCGCAATGCCGGATCCATTTCCCGCAGTAGTTGGTCAGCCGGTTGAAAGTATATCCGTCGGCATCGAGATTCGGCTTCATGCCTGCCAGGTTTTGTTTCAGCCGGTCGGATAAGGCTTCATCCGCATCCAGCGAAAGCACATATTCGCAGGTTGCGTAGGTGAGGGCCAGGTTCTTCTGTTCGATGTAGCCCCGGAATTCGTGTTCAATGAACCTTGCACCTGCTGATTCACACAGTTGTTTGGTGTTGTCCGTAGAGCGGGAATCAACCACGATGATCTCATCTGCAAGACCCTGTATGGATTCAAGGCAGCGACCGATGTTCCGCTCTTCGTTGAATGTGATGATGACCGCTGAAATGCTTGCCATATTCGGGTAAAGTTAGCAAATAGCCATCAGTCTGAGCATCTTTCGGGTATCCGGTAGGCATTCCCGATTTCTCCTTATTTTGTGCCGTCATGGACATCAGGGAATATTCGGAAGGAATTCGCAAGGGCGATAAGCGTTTGCTGGCCCGTGCAATCTCAATGGTTGAAAACGCCACGCCGGGATATGAAGAGCTGCTGCGCAACCTGGCCTTTTCCCCGGACATTCCCGTGGTGGGCTTTACGGGCCCTCCCGGAGCAGGAAAAAGCACATTGATCAATGCCCTGATCTCACTGCTCACCGCATCCGGCAAAAGTGTGGGTGTCGTGGCGGTGGACCCCACCTCGCCATTCCATTCGGGTGCCCTGCTCGGAGACCGCATCCGGATGTCGGATCACTTCGAGAGTGATCTTGTGTTCATCCGTTCCCTGGCCAGCCGCAGGTCCCTGGGTGGTTTGTCGGCCAAAACCCTGGAGGTGGTCGATGTGATGCGTGCCTTTCCGTTCGACTACATTTTTGTGGAAACCGTAGGGGTGGGACAGTCGGAGGTGGAGATTGCCGGTCTGGCTGATACCACCGTGCTGGTGCTTGTTCCTGAGGCGGGAGATGACATCCAGGCGATCAAATCCGGAATCATGGAGATTGCGGATGTGTTTGTGGTGAACAAGTCGGATCGTGAAGGAGCGGGTGTGTTTGCCAAACATCTGGTTGAGTTGGTGCATGAACGGTTTCACGGAGCATGGGCACCACCGGTTATTCAATCCACCGCCATCAAGGGGGTAGGGTGTCAGGAAATTTTGGAAGCGATCGGTTCACATCGTCGCATGAAGCGGGATGATCACACGGTTGCGTTGTATGCGGAGAAGGCATGGCGCATCATCCAGGAAAACCGGATGAAGGATGTGAATGCGGAGGAACTCAGACAAAAGGTACGCGATGCCGTGTCGAAAGGTCCTGTGAATATTTATGCGCTGGTGGAGGCGTGGGGATATTAAGGGATTGTTATTCCTGCACGTACACCCGTTTCACCCGTTCGGAAATGCCGGTCAACAATTCGTACGGGATGGTGTCAGCCGCATCGGAAAGAACCGGTAGTGGCAATTGCTCACCGAATACGATCACTTCATCGCCTTCCGATACATTGAATCCTGTCACATCCACCATGCACATGTCCATGCAAATGTGTCCGACTGTCGGAGCTTTCTTTCCACCGATGAGCATGTAACCGTTTCCGTTTCCGAGGCGCCGGTCATATCCGTCTGCGTAGCCGATGGGAATGGTGGCGGTGATCATATCACGCAGGGCTTTCCCACTGCGTCCGTAACCGATGGTTTCCCCTGAACGGATCTGTTTGATCTGACTGATGGTGGTTCGGAGTGTGCCTACCTGTTGCAGGTTTTTGCCTGCGTTTCCGCTGACGTCCATGCCGTACAATCCGATGCCCAGGCGTACCATGTCGTATTGCGCATCCGGAAACCGTTGGATACCGGCCGTGTTCAGTGCATGTTTCAGTATGGGGTAGGCAAAATGAGGCAAGATGGTATCGCACATGCGATCGAACCGTTCGAGCTGCAGGCGTGTGAACTCGTCATGATGAGACGATTCGCTGGCGGCGAGGTGGGTGAAAAGCGATTTGATATGCAATGCCCTGCTGTTGCGAATCTTCACAATCATCTGGTTGATGTCTTCTTCCTGGAAGCCCAGGCGGTGCATGCCGGTGTCGAGTTTGATGTGAACGGGTACCTTGGTGTTCAGATCTTTCGAGAAGCGGGTGGCGGCATGGATGAATGCGTCAAGCAGTTGCATGCTGTAGATCTCGGCTTCCAGGTTGTGCAGGAAGATGGCATCGAACGTACTGGGCTGTGGGCTCATTACCATGATCGGCAGGGTGATGCCCGCCTTGCGCAACGCTACACCCTCATCTGCATAAGCCACCGCCAGGTAATTGGCACGATGAAACTGGAGCATGTTTGCCACTTCAAAGGAACCGCTTCCATAGGAGAAAGCTTTCACCATCACCATGATTCCGGTTTCAGGGTTGAGTCGCGAGCGGAAATATTGCAGGTTGTGCACCAGTGCCGTGAGGTTGATCTCCAGGATGGTCTCGTGCGCTTTCTGTTGCAACAAACGGCTGATCTGCTCAAAACCGAAATGGCGGGCGCCTTTCAACAGAATGGTTTCATCATGAAACTGCAACTCCTGAAATGAAGTGAGAAAATCCTGGGTATCCCTGAAAAAACTTTTTTCCATGGGGAAGTGGGGCGCCTGGCTGGATATGTCGGGACCGATTCCGATCAGGCGCTGGATGCCCTTTTTTTCCAGCATACCTGCAATTTCGCCATAGAGGTTTTCCTTGTGCTGTCCGCTTTGCAGGAGGTCGGAAAGGATTACAGTTCGTTTTGCATGTTGCTGCTGTTGTTTCAGAAAATCCAGTGCGATGTTGAGTGATTCGAGGTCGGAGTTGTAGAAGTCATTGATGATGGAACACCCGTTGATGCCTTCCTTCAGTTCGAGACGCATGGCAACGGGAGGCAGGAACTTCATCCGGTTGCGGATCACTTCCGGATCATAACCCAGGTGCAACAGGATGGCCCAGCAGTGAATGGCATTCTCAACGGAGGCATGGTCTGTGAAAGGAATGGTGATGTTGAGAAATTTGTTCTGGCAAATGCCTTTGATATATGTGGTGTTGCCTGTTTGTTCGGTTTTTGCAATAACGAGGTTGGCATTGGTTTTCCTCGACCAGGTGAACATCTGGGTGTTCTTCAGAAATTCGGCATGTGTTACTTCCTTGTGAATGATCTCGTGATCTTTGCAGTACACCAGTGTTTCACATCCATCGAACAAGCGGATTTTCTCCTTTGCCTTTTCACTGTGGTCACGAAAATTCTCATCATGGGCATGACCGATGTTTGTGATGAGACCGATGGTGGGGCGGATGATCTTCCGCAGGTAATTCATTTCACCCGGTTGGGAGATACCGGCCTCGAAGATGGCCAGTTCATTGTCCGGATGCAATTTCCATACAGATAATGCTGCACCCAGTTGTGAGTTATAACTTTTGGGACTTCGCACGATGTTCTTGTCTTCCCGCATCAGCTGGAACAACCATTCTTTTACGATGGTTTTTCCATTGCTGCCGGTGATGCCGATCACAGGAATGGAGAACTGGCTTCTGTGATGCGCTGCCAGGTCCTGGAGGGCACGTAAAGGTTCTTTCACCACCAATACGTTGGCAGCGGCCATGATCTCCTGATTGGGTGGAGGGGTGTTTACTACAAAATTCCGATATCCTTGGCGGAACAGGTCTTCCACGTAATCGTGACCATCGTGGGCCGTGCCTTTGAGTGCAAAAAACAGGGATGCGTCCGGGTCACCGGCTTTCCTGCTATCGGTGACCAGGTAACGGATCAATGCCGGTTTGTGGATGGTGGCTTCTGCGCCGATGATCCGGGCTACCTCACTGATGTCATATCCTATCGCTGCATGGCTCATGGGTGGGTTGGCACTTGATCGTAAAGATAAGCGGAACGAATGAAGTACGGAATGGTAAGGGCAGACTATTCCTTGTAGTTGACGTCGGACACATTTTTGATGCGACCGATCACCTTGAATTCAGTACGACGGTTTTTGGCTCTTCCTTCCGGGTTGTCACTTCCGTCGGGGTTCTCGTTAGGAGCGAGGGGTTTACTTTCACCGTAGCCTTTTGCTTTCAGTCGTTCGGAAGCAATGCCTTTGGAGATGAGGTATTTTACCACGCTTTCGGCACGCTTCTGGGAAAGTTTTTCATTGTATGTATCCGTACCGCGGCTGTCGGTATGGGAACTGATCTCTGCAACAATCTCCGGGTTCTCAGTCATAATGCGGTAGATCGTGGTATCAATCGTCATCATAGCCGAATCAGTCAGATTGGATTTATCGAAGTGGTAATAGATGTTGCGGATGATAATCGGTTCGGGCGGAATGGCCACGATGGGGGCGTTCCATTTGAGCGTGTCGGACTTGGTGAAGGATTTTGTAGAAAAGTTATTGCTACGTGACAGGTATTCATCCTTCGATATGGTTACCCGGTAGTCCTGGCCCTGTTCCATGGTAATGGAATAGTCACCGTTTGCATCGGTTGTATCCGATTTGATGAACATGGGCTCCTCTTCACCCGAGGGATCCAGAAGAAACAGAGAGACAACGGCACGTTCCACGGGTTTGAATTTTTCCTGGTCGGCGTTTGATCCCTTCTGCAGTATTTGCTCTATGCTTTCCACTTTGGAGGAATCATCCACCTGAAACACCTTACCGGCAAGTGCAACCCGGATGTACTTGGTCCATTTCAGGCTGTAGATGTCATCACAGCAGGTGGGGTTTTTCAATGCCACGCCGCCGGGACGGTTTGATACGAAGAATCCTTCCGACCGGTCTTTGCTGATGGTATAATACAAATCGTCGGCGCTGGAGTTCAGCGGATATCCCATGTTCTCAGCTTTCTTCCAGCGGCTTTTTTCACCCGGCACTTTGAAAATGTCAAGGCCGCCCAGGCTGGGGTACCCGTCGGAACTGAAGTACATGGTGCGCGTTTCAATATCGTATGAAGGGGTCATTTCATCACCCTCGGTGTTGAGCCTGCCTGCCCGTTTCGGGGACTGCCATTCTTTTCGTTTGGCATTGTACACGGCATACCAGATATCAAGGCCTCCTTTTCCACCGGGCCTGTCCGAAACAAAATACAGGATATCACTACCGCTTTTCGAGTCGCTCCCGACGGTGGGTTGCGTGCTGGTGTATTTGGGATGGTTGATGGGTTTGGGTAATTTCTCAGGTTCAGACCAGCTGCCGTCTTTCAGTTCACTTCTGTAAATGGAACAGGTAACGCGATCATATTCATTTTTCTCACACCGGGTAAAAAAGAATGCCTGACCATCCGGGGAGAAGGCTCCATTGCCCGTTTGCACATTCTCAAGGTTGAAAGGGCCTTCGTATTCACCCTTGCTTTTCCAGTCGTCTCCCTCTTTTTCAGCTGTATAAAATTTACGCACCGGCATCTGGTGGGTTGAATCACCCGGGTAAAAGTTTACCTGATCGGACTTAAGGGAGGCGTACAACATGCGTGATTCAGTCAGCGATACGGGACTGAATTCCACGTGGGCCTTATTGATGGACGTGTCCAGGTGATAGATCAGGATGTCCAATGGTTTGTTGATCAGGTCGGGTGCGTCTTTGCAGCCCTGAATCTCATTTTTTGTCAGGTTGCGGTACAACTTTTCATCTTTGGCGCCGCGGTATTCTTTCTGGAACTTTTCAAAGAGTTTTTTGGATTCCTCATACTCTCCGTTCATTTTCATCATCTGCGCCTGGTAGAAGAGGGCTTTTGTGTATTTCTCAGGATCGGCTTCGTATACTTTCTTGAATTCCGACTGGGCGGTTTCATAATCACGTGCTTTGCGGTATTGCAGAGCCCTTTCATATGCGATCTTCATGTCTTCCGGCTTGAGTTCCAGGTACCGTGAGAACAGATCGATGGCGGAATAGGTATCGCCGATGCGGGCTGCACCGAGACCATACTTCTTGAGCGCTGCAGGTTTCAGCTTTTGCATGTTGTCTACCGGTTGTGCCAGGGAAGCTGTCCAGCAAATCAGAAAAAGCGGAAGAAAACGAAGGTGTTTACAGGCGATCACAGGGAATGGTGATTTTTGGAGGCTGCGAACTTTTGCAACGATAAATGAAGGAAAATTCCAATGCGCCATGTTTTTGGGTAGCAATCTTAAGTCCGGAGATGTTCACGTCATAGCTGAGACCGATGTCAACCCTGTTGAATTCAATTCCACCGACGGCAATCATCGCGTCCTTGTTGCGCCAGAAACCATCCCTGTAGTTTGCGCCTGCATAGATGGATTTGATTTTGTATTTGTTCGTGCCCAGTTTGTATCCCAGGTCGGCACCAACCACCACATCGGATGCCTTCCGGGTAAGCATGTACAACAACTTCGGTCTGCCATACCAGGTTTCATTGATGTCATAGATACCTTGTCCGTGAATCACCGTTCTTGGTTTGAGGTGGTTATCTCCATTGTCGAAGAAGGTTTCTTTCGGAAAGATAAAATGAAAGAGTGCAATGCCCGCTTCCGGACGGAATTTGTTGAAATGACCGGTCCATACGATACCGGCATTGGCATCCAGATAGGACAGCGATTCTCCTAATCCATAAGATTGTTCATTGTTCGGAAGGGAAGGATTGTCATTGACAAACATGCCCTGTGTAATGTCGAATTGGTTCGGAAAAGTGAGCGCATCCATGGAGAAACTTTTCTTCACATATCCGATCTGCATTCCAGCGTGCAGTCCCTGACCCAATATGTTCCGGTGATAGCTCGCCGTGAGGTAAAACTTGTTCAGGGTGAGTTCTGCGTCGCCCGACCTGTCGTGAACGAGGATGAGGCCTGCGGTCAGGTGATGTTCCCCGAGGTACAGTTGTTTCTCATAGGACAGATCCAATGTCTGGTAAGGAATGCCGATGGCTTTCCACTGCTGGCGGAGGTTATTCACCACCCGGCAGTCGCCGACGAAATTCCCCGTTTCCCCCGGATTCAGGGTAAGCGGCGACATGTTAAACTGAGAGAAATGGACATCCTGCGCGTATCCGCGGTTTGAAACCGCGAGTAGCAGAAAAACAACGAAAAACTTATATATCCTTGCGATCAAATTACCTATATTTGACATTCAAAGGGTGAGTAAAGTTAAGAAACCTCTTCAAACATTGAAAAATATCTTTCGTTACACAACGCGTTTTTTTGCATTGATCCTTGTGATGGCACTTTCCGTAGGTGAAACCAAAGCACAGGTAACCGCGAAGTTTACGTCCAACATCCAATCCGGTTGCAGTCCGCAAACCGTCGTTTTCACCGATCAGTCCACAGGTCCTGTTACATCCTGGAAGTGGGATTTCGGAAACGGAAATACATCCACCCTCAAATCACCGGTAGCATCATACGGAACCCCCGGGAAGTATACGGTAACCCTGATCGTGTCTGATGGAACAAATAAGGATACGATTATTAAAGTGAATTATATCACCATTTTCAAAAACCCGGATCCGTATCTCAGCATTGATGGCGGCCCGAACGGATGTTCACCTTTCAACGCACATTTCAATGATTCCGTTATTCTTGGCGATGCACCCATCACCACCTGGATATGGGATTATGGTGATGGCAATGTTGACAATGGTACCAACCCCAACCCCATCCATACATACAACAGCACCGGTACATTCCCGGTTTCCCTTCAGGTGGTGGATGCCAACGGTTGCAGCAAAACCATCCTTTTGAATAATTATGTGACCGTAACAGAAGGCCCCACCGCAACCTTCACGGCCGATAAGACCATCGGATGCAGCCCGCCGTTGGTGGTCAAGTTCACCAACAATTCAACCGGGACGGGCCTGACCTACGTCTGGAACTTCGGAGATGGAGGTACATCCACGGCAACCAATCCCAATCATACCTATACCAATACGGGTACCTATACGGTGAAGCTATACGTCACCAACAACAAGGGATGTACGGACAGCCTGATCAGAACCAATTATATTACGATCAACGACCCCATTGCGGATTTTACATTCATCGATACCGCCTGCGTGAACCAGAACGTTGCATTCACCAACGGATCTTCAGGGGCAACCAACTACCTGTGGAACTTCGGAGATGGCGGAACTACCGCAGCAGTAAATCCCAATCATACCTATACCGGCACGGGCACCTATACCGTAACGCTGATCGCCAAGGATCCGACAGGAACCTGTCAGGATACAGTTACCAAAGTGATTGAGATCATTGATCTGGCTGCTGCGTTCAGTGTGGATCCGGCATACGGTTGCCAGGTGCCGCATACGGTTGATTTCACCGACCTGACCATCGGCGGTGTGAAGTGGTCATGGAATTTCGGCGACGGAGGAACTTCCACCCAGCAAAATCCTTCACATACCTACGCCAATAAAGGAAGTTATACGGTTACGCTGACGGTAACCACCGCATCCGGTTGCAAAGACGTGGTTACCATACCTGCTGCAGTGGTCATCAATCCGATGACGGTAAATTTTGTTGCTGATACCATCGAAGGTTGTGCACCGCTCAAGGTTGATTTCACCGACCTGACATTGTCCGACTCCACCATCACAAACTGGTATTGGGATTTCGGTGATGGGAATACTTCCACCCAGCAAAATCCGACCAATATCTACGTGAACGATACCGATTATACCGTGAAACTGGTGGTAGTGAACGAGCTCGGATGTACCGATAGCATTACACACGTGATCGAAGTAGGTACCAAAATCCCACCCAATTTCACCGTGGATGAAGATACCGTATGTGCCCAGCCCGGCGCCGTTTTCACCGACCTGACCGGTGATCCCAGGATTGATAAATGGGAATATATCGACTTCGGAGATGGAGGGTCAGACAACCAGCAGAACCCTACACACATGTATCAGGATACCGGCTGGATGGATGTGACCCTGGTGCTCACATACAATGGCTGTAAAGATACATTGGAGATCGATAGCATGTTGTATGTAAACGGCCCTATCTGGCATTTCAGCGCACCGGCCGATTGCGACAATCCGTTTACCTATCAGTTCACAGCCGATGAAAAAGATGCACAACGCTGGTATTGGGATTTCGGTGACGGCAGCGCCATTGATTCGGTGAATAAGAACCCCTTGCATGTTTTTCCGGCCCGGGGCACCTACAATGTATCGGTGACAGCGTACAACGATTCCACCGGATGTATGTGGGTGGAACCGGGGGTCATCAATGTAACCGTTCCTGATGCGGTGATCACCAATGATACGGTGGCTGGATGTTGGCCACTGAATCAGAATTTCAACAGTTCAGGTAGCCAGGATGCCAGCACGTATAACTGGTCATTTGGAAACGGTTCCAGTTCGTCTGCAGCCAATCCCACGTACAAATACACCACCCCCGGAGTGTATCCGGTCCGCCTGATCGTGAAGGATATTCATAACTGCCCTGATACCGCGTACGGACAAGTGCATGTGGTCCGGCCGGATGCCGACTTCGCAGTGGATTCTATACAGGGTTGTGTTCCGTTACCCGTGAATTTCACCGATGGTTCCTATTCCGACAGCACCGTCGTGTCCTGGTTGTGGAATTTTGGTGACGGTGGTACTTCAAGTCAGCAAGATCCGACACACGTGTTCACCACCAACGGAAAGAAAACCGTGACGCTGATCGTGACGGATAAAATAGGATGTAAGGATACCGTGGTGCGCAGCAACTATATCAATTCCAAACAGCCGATTCCCATTTTCAATGTGACCGACCGCCAATTGTGTAGTGGTGATAGTGTGACGTTCCAGGATGCTACTACGGGAACCCAACCCTTTACCTATTACTGGGATTTCGGTGATGGTTCCACCTCCTCTCAGCCGAACCCGGGGCATGTCTTCGCCGATACGGGTTATTTCCACGTGGAACTGACCATCACGGATGCGGACGGATGCGATTCCACCATCACCAAAACCGATTACATCCATGTACAAGGCATTCCGATCTCATTGATCTCAAGCAACAAGACGGTTACCGATTGCTACCCTGAACAAATCGACTTCCGTGATTCTTCCATTTCCAACTACATCAACCAGTGGCAATGGGATTTCGGTGACGGCAGTATTTCAGTGCTTCAGGACCCTGTACATAATTATACACAGCCAGGCACGTACGATGTCAGCCTCATTGTGACCACCACCTATGGGTGTACCGATACGTTGGTGATCCCACAATACATCACGGTTACCGGTCCGTTTGCCCTGTTCCACCTGTCACCCGATACCATTTGCCTGGGTGAGGCCGCCACGTTCGTGATCGATAGTACACTGGATGTGGATTCATGGAGCTGGGATTTCGGGGATGGTCTGGTGTTGCCGGGAACCGGGGATACCATCACGCACATTTATGACCAGAAAACCGGACTCATTTACCCGAAAATGATCTACCAGTCTGTTTCCGGTTGCGTTCAATATGCCGAAGACACCATATTCATACACCAGGTGATGTCCGGGTTCAGTGTCAGCGATACGGCATCCTGTCTACCGCTTATCACCACTTTCACCAATTCCTCGATCGGACATGACGTATGGATGTGGGATTTTGGTGACGGCAGCACATCCTCCCAGAACAACCCCACCCATACCTATAACCAGGAAGGCGACTACGATGTGAGCCTGATCATCAGCAATTCGGCTACCGGTTGCACGGACACCATGGTGCAGGTTGTTCATGCCTATCTCAAACCCATCATTACCATTGATTATGATTCGGTGGCTTGTGAAGGAAGCAATTTCCAGATGACGGCAACCGGTGGTATTACATACATATGGACGCCTTCCGATTACCTGAGCGATACATCCATTGCCAATCCGTGGGTACTCAGCCTGCCGGACGACATCACCTATCAGGTGGTTGTCATCGATGACCATAACTGTATCGATTCCACCAGCATTGATGTCCGCGTACAGCACAAGCCCGTTGTTACCCTTCCCAATGATACGGCGATCATTATCGGTGAACTCATTGACAACATTGATGCGTTCGGAGGAAACGGATTCACATACCAATGGACACCTACCACCTGGTTGACATGCAGTACTTGTCCGAATCCTGAAGCCAAACCGCTGAAGTCGATTTGCTATACGGTGCTGGTAACCGATTCCAGTTCCTGTTTCATGGTGACAGATTCCATGTGTATCGATGTGATCGATGAATACAGCCTGGATGTACCCAAAGCTTTCACGCCCAACGGTGACGGCAACAACGATGTGGTGTACGTGAAAGGATGGGGCATTGAAGAACTGCTGACGTTTAAAATATTCAACCGCTGGGGCGAGTTGGTTTTTGAAAGTCACGATGTCAACGACGGTTGGGATGGAACCTACAAAGGGAAACCACAGAACCCCGATACCTATGTATTCCTGGTGACAGGAAGGTATTACAGTGGAGATGTGAAGTCCCTCAAAGGGTACATCACCCTGCTGCGTTAGTGAGACAGATGCTATGGATTCCAAACAGCTGATCGAAGAGATCCGCGAACTCGCGGATCACTTGAAAAAACAAACCAGGCATATCCAGGAAGTGGATAGCCTGGGACCGCAAGACCTGGACACGCTGTTAAGTATTTCCGGAGAATTGTATGAAAAGATGGCCATCCTGAAATTTCTACGGGGTGGTTACGATGCGGTTTCCTCCGTATCCGATGATGTGGAAGAGGAAGAAAAAGTGGCGGTGACTGAAAAGAAACCGGAAGTTGCCGTGCCGGACAAGCCGCACGGCTACGGAATCATGGAACCTACCACGCCATCTTCATCCAACAATAAAGCAAACTCCGAAGAAGCGACGGCCATACCACCTGTGCGGAACACACCCAAAACGGATACACAACCCGCCGAACCCGTTGAGCAAGAAGCGGAGGAAGCTCCCAAGACCCAGGGTGATCTGTTTACCGGCACGGAAAAAACAGAAAAACCGACCAAAGAGAAAAAGGGCGGCAAGACCATCCTTGATAATATGATGGGCAATGAAAAAGAAGTGCTGGCATCCAACCTGGGTCGCAAAACCATCAGGGACCTGAAGTCGGCCATCGGCATTCACGATCGATTCCGTTTCATCAATGACCTGTTCGGTGGAAACATGGATGAGTATGAAGGTGCGGTGGAATCGCTCACGGCCATCGAAAGCCTGGAAGCGGCACATTCATACCTGAAGCCTTTCAAGGAGAAATACCAGTGGGGTGGCAAGGAAAGTGCCGAAGAGTTTTTTGATCTTGTAGACCGCAGGTTCAAGGGGTAACCCAACCTGTATCCATACAGAAAAGCGTCCTGCACATGCGGGACGCTTTTTTTATTTCAACCTGGCAACTGCAACTCTTCTATACGTGGAAGTCCATCGTCTGTCCACATTTTTTTAGCTATGCCGTTGTAGTATTTGCCACAAGGCACAAAGACACTATGTCTGATAAAAAAGGTAGATGAATTGCTTCATATATCTTCGTGTCTTCGTGTCCTTGTGGCATTCTTTTTAAAGGGCTTTGCCTTCATAAACAAAGGTGATCTTTCACCGAAGGCCGATTTTTTTAATTGATGTCGTTGTTGTTGCGGATCAGGTGCACCCAACCGTGGCGGGTGTTGTTTTCATCGGGTCCCGGCGTCAGCGGATCATTCAGGTATAGGATCCAATAGTAAACGCCTTCATTCAGCCGGTTGAGGGACTTCCAGTGCCGCCCGTCCCAGTCGTTATGATAGTTCTGGCTTTCCCACACTTTCTCTCCCCACCTGTTGAACACCAGCAACCGGCTTCCGGGAAAGTACTCGATCCCATCGATCACGAAGTTGTCGTTTGGTCCTTCGTGGTTCGGTGTGAATACGTTCGGAATGGTGATGTCGCAAAGCCTTCCGTTAATGAGTACCTGTGCACTGTCGGCACAGCCCGTGGAGTCGGTGGCGATTACGGTGTAGGTGACCGGTTCTGTTAATCCCGATACCGTCGGATTCGACAAGGTGGGGTCATCCAGGTTCGGCGCCGGATACCACAGGTAGGAGAAGTTGCCCATGCCGCCGGTGGCAACAGGGGTTCCGCCCAGCTTGTAGGATTCGTTTGTGCAAAGGTCTTTGGTCAGCCCGGCATCCACCATGATCTGCGGCGGTTCGCTGATAGACAGGGTGCGGGTGGTGTCACATCCCGTTTCGGTTTCGGTGATGGTAACTGTGTAACTGGCAGGCGACAGGTTGAAAATGCTTTTGGTGGTGGCGCCTGTAGACCACACGTAGGAGAATAGGGAATCGGCACATACCAGCGCCGTGGCGCTGCCGTCGTCAGAGCCGAAGCAGCTGGCATCCGTGGTACGGACCACGTTCTCGATGTCAAGACAAGGCGGATCGGGTACACATCCGTTTCCGCAATTGTAGATCGGGCAGATGTACACCTTTCCGCAGGCGCTCGGCTTCAGGTCAAAACAGTGGGTGTAAATATCTCCCGGCGTAAGCAGGTTGCAGTTGACACCGCCTACCAGGGCGTTAGCTACCTTGTCGCAATCCGGATAATGCCACGTGCCCTCTTCCTCGCATTCCCGTATGCCGTCTCCCCCGATGTCAAAGTAGTTGGTCACCTGAAAACAACCACCCGATGTACCGGTTGAACCGCCTGTGGCATTTTGGTTGATGGAATTGGATATCACCGTTGTGTTTTGAAAACCTGCGTAGAAGCCTCCGTTAATGCTGCTTCCTCCCGAACAATTTTCATATGAGATGAGCAGGCTGAACTGTTCAAAGGTGGCGTTCGGATCACCTGCCTTGAACGCGAAGCACAGCACGGCAGGCAAAGCACTTTGATCAATTTCATAGCACCATCCGTTCGCCTGGGCATCTGCGTATGTTACGGGGGTATTGGTCGGGTTGATGAAGTAGGTGCCGAACGGCCCTGCGCAGTCCTCTTTGTGACATTCCAGGGATTGTCCGCAGAACGGATCGGGGTCAATGGTCACCACGCTGGTCGCGGAAGATGAACGCCCCTGGTTGTCGGTAACGGTGATGCTGTAGTAGCTGTCGCCGGGCGGACAAACATTGGTGGATGTTCCCGAACCCAGTCCGTCACTCCATGCATAAGTCAACGGGGGTTCGCCGCCTTTCACAACGGGTTTCAGGTCGAAGCATTCACCTGCGCAAACCAGGTTGCTGTCGAGTGTAACGGTGGGTGCACAGATGGTACCTGTAGAAACAATGTTGTCAAGCCGGATACCTGCGCCGCCGCCGCCGAAAAAGTTGCTGTTGCATCCGGTGCAAAGCACCTTGAAGACCAGGTAGTCGCAGGACGACGGTGCGGTGAAATTCACCGTGTAGGTTTGCCAGTTGTAATGGTTGATGAGGGGAGACGTCCACAGCAGGGTGGAAGGATTGCACGCATCGCTTCCGCAATACACCTCCAGGTAACCTGAGTTGGTGTAATAGGCGGAAGCAGCGGTATCTGCTGACCTCAGATCAATGGTAAAACTGATGTTGTCGCCGGCTGTCATCGGACAAATGAGCTGCTGCCCGATATTGAGGTCTGTGAAGTTGCCGTTGCCGAAGGTGTCATACGTGCCGATTTCAACATGCTTGCCTCCGGTGGAACCTCCTGTGTTGTATACATCAATGTTGCCGCAGGCTTCCCAATCCGGAGGTATTGCATTGCCTCCGTCGAACGACGGGTTGCTGATATAGACCTGACCCATACAGGGCGATCCGGAAATGACGGTCAATACCGCCATGAAGAACGTGAATTGTTTCATGACACCAAGCTTTAGGGCCATGCTCATATCCGCGGAGGACGCGGATACGGCACGGTACGAATTGCACACCCCGGTGACGGACGACAGTCACCGGATAACACACATACCTGGTGCGGGTCAGTCGCTGATCCGCACCAAAAAATCATTTACTAAAACCAAAGAATTAATCCCCGAACTTACCACAACCTTCCAAACACAGACAACAGGGGGTTAATACACTACACGGGTCCAAATGTAGGTCATGTCTGTGATTAAGGCAAGTTTTTTTTCACAAGGATGCAAGATGAAAGCGCCTTTATGCGTGAAAAAAGCCCTTGTTCGATTAAAAATTAAAGGATGCTTACTTTTTCAATACGATGCGGAAGGTGCTTCCTTTGCCGCTGTCGGATTGTTTCACAAAGATTTTTCCTTTGTGGTAATTCTCAATGATTCGCTTGGAGAGGGAAAGCCCGAGTCCCCACCCGGTTTTCTTGGTGGTGAATCCTGGCTGAAAGACCGACTTGTATTGTGATTTTGGGATGCCTTTGCCCGTATCCGACACGTCGATGTATACATATTGCAGCTGGTCGGTGACGGTGATGTTCAGTTTCCCTTCGCCACTCATGGCATCTACGGCATTGCGGATCAGGTTTTCCACCACCCATTCGAAAAGGGGTGCATTGATCGGTGCATGAACCGCCTCTTCTTTGCTGTGGATATCAAAGGATACCTTCCTGGGCGACCGGCTTTGCATATAGGTCATCGTATTCCGCAGTACTTCCATCAGGTTGGTGCGGTCCAGTTTGGGGATGGCACCGATCTTTGAAAATCTTTCGGTGATGGTTTCCAGGCGGCTGACATCTTTCTGAAGTTCGGCCGTGGTGCTGTCATCCACCCCTTTCAGTTTCAACAGTTCAAGCCATGCAACCAGGGAAGATAACGGCGTGCCCAGTTGATGTGCCGTTTCTTTCGCCATGCCGATCCACACCTGGTTCTGCTCCGCTTTGCGTGAAGAACTGAACGCAAAATAAGACACCACGATGAAGAGTGAAATAACCGCCAGCTGTACCAGGGGGTAATACTTCAATTGCATGAGGATGGTGGAGTTCCGGTAGTACACGTAGTTCTTGCCTTTGATGAGGTCCACCTCAATCGGCGGGTGTTCTTCCTTCATCACCTCGATCATGTGTTTCAGGTACGCCGGGTCCTGTGCCCGCACCGAGTCGAGGTTCCGCCATGAGTTCACATTGCCTTCTTCATCGGTGAGGATAACCGGAACGGTTTCGTTGTTCTGGATTACATCGAACAGGATGCTGATATCTCCGGCATCGTCGCTGGTATCAGCAATTTTTCGCGTGCCCTGTGCCCACAATTCCACCTTCTTTCTCTCCTGGTCAGCCAGTTTGCCGATCAGGCTGTTGGTGTACCACAGGGATGACAAACCGATGCAAACCGCCGTGATAAGCAGTAGCAGCTTCCATTGTTGTTTGCGCGTGTAAATGTTCAAGGTGATGGCTCTAGTCGTAGGCCGGTAAATTTAATCAAATCCGCGACTGGCAGGGCATATGATTTTTACGGATGTGCGGATTGGTATTTGAGGAAGGCATTCCTGACCTATTCCCATTCGATCTCGAATTCCTTCTTTTCCTTCTTGGGCGGGGTTTTCGGAATGGTATCCTTGTGAAGAAAACGGAACTCATCGTGCAAGATGCTCTTCAGGTTTTGTTTTTCCTTTTTCAGATCCTCCCGGATCTTTTCCCTCACACCTTGCTGATCGTATTTGATCTCCGGATTGTCAGCCGTACCGGTCATGCTGATGTATAAACTGGTTCTGCCGAGACCGTCATCCTCCACCACCCCGTATTCGTCATTTTCCTTTTTCGCTTTTCTGGCTTTGCGTGACAGCAGGTCACTCAACCGTACCCGGAAGTGATAATCGATTTTGTTATCAAATGTATGGCTACCGGATGCACTTACATTCAAGGCCGATGATTTGATGTCCATCAAGGGAATGAAAACGGTTTGGTCGTGGATGTCCACTTCGTTCTCAAGGGTTGAAAAGCGGATGTGTTCCAGTTCGGATACCTTGATGAAGCGCGACAGTGACAGCATCGGTTTGAAGTCGATCAGTTCCCCGTTTTCCACTTTTACCGAACCGTGCGCCCGCAGTTTGGCCGGATCCAGATCCAGGTGATCCGACCAGGTGGACTGCATGGACACGCGGGCCGACATTTTGCCCTGGAGGTGTTCGTCACGCAGCAGGTCCTGTCCGAAATTTTCAGCCTGGTAGAAAAGGTACTTTACCTGGATGTTCCTGATGCTGGACTGCACATCGGCATCCACATGGTCGCGCGAACGGTTGTCGGCCGAACCGCTGAGTTCTATGGTTCCTCCCATCGTCTGCATCGATAGCAGGTCTGCATAAAGCACACGGTTTTCCATGCGCAACTTGCCGTTTACATTTGCAGCTTTGAACCTTCTGAATACCACTTCTCCGATGTTCATGTCCACGTTCATGTTCACGTGATCGGGTAGGGCGAAGAGGTAAGGTGTGGCGGCTTTGGACACATCCGATTTCAGCAGGTCGTTCAGGTCGGCAAGCGGACTGGTCACCCGGCCTTCAATGTTCAGATCCTGGTCGGGATACAGCACGTAACCCATGAAATTCCGCAGTACGCCGTTCATGTCAATCCGTGTGTTGTTGAGCATGGCATGCAGGCTGTCAACCGACAGGTCGGGGTTGCGGAGTATGAGTTTGCCGTTTACATCGCTCAACGTATGTTTGCTTCCCTTGAGGCTCAACGCCACATTTTGTAGGGATGCGGTGCCCAGTAAAACCACTTGTTTCCATTCATCGGGAGACATGTTGTGGGGAGAATTGATGGGGCCGTTGTAATTGAGGTGAATGCCGGCATGTCCGTGGAGTGATTCCACCGTGTCCATCCGGATGAGCACCGGGAGGTGGCTCAGGTCAAGGGCGCCTTCCACCGTGCATTGAAGGTGTGGTTGTTCGAAGTTCTCGATCACACCCCTGCCTGTTAGTGCATCGCCTTCGAGGGAGGCTCTTACCGATTTGAAGAACACGTTGTTTGCCGGACCTCCTTCAGCCATGTAAGCCAGGGTGCCCTCCACCTGCAGGTTGCTGAGTCGCACCGGTGACCCTGTCAGCGCCAGGGTGCCTTCCTTCATCATATATTCCGCATCCAACCTCAGGTTCTGGCCTTTGCCCAACCTGCCGGCAAGATTGAAATGAACATCAACCAAGCCATCTGTCTCATAGCCGTTGAATACGTTCTGTACTTGTACCGGCAGGCTCTTCAGCAACGCATTCCAGGGGAGGTCGGTGCCTTTCCCGGTGGCTTCCAGTTTGGGTGTATGCCCTTCCTTGTCGGTGTACGTCACCTGTATGTCCTGCCATTCCAACTCATCTACTTTCAACTTGCCACGTTTGAATGTATACACTTCCTGGTTCCTGACGTCCAGGCCGGTGTTGATGGAGATGTCTCTGTCCCTGAGAATATGCGTGGTATCCGAATACATGTCGTTGAGAAACAGATCACATTTCAAGTGGGCGGTGTACCCGTTGTTGGAGACTTGTCCGCTCACGGTACTTTCGTCCACGTGGAACATCATGCCGAAGGCGCTTGGAGCATGGGTATATTCAAATCGCAGGCCCGATAGGTTCACCTGTTTCAGATCAATCGTGAAAGCATTGTCGGAAGAGGTGGTGTCGTCTTTCCAGAAATGATAGTTGACGGTTCCATCGGATCGCACGCGGAGTTTCACCACGCCGGTTTCCGCACTTACCTTTTTCAGGGTGTAATGTTCGCTGAACAGGTCGAACAGGTTGAATTGCAGAAACAGTTTGTGGGCGTAAAGCAGCGAATCTTTCTTTTGGCCGGAGGTGGCATCTTTTGCCAGTATATCGGTGAAGCGCAAAGAAGCGTATGGGAATTTTTCGAGGAGGGTGAGGTCGATGTCTTTTACTTCGATCTCCGTGGTCAGGTGCTGGTTGAGTTCGTTCAACACCAACTTCTTCACGTCATCTTCATATACCACCGCCAGGATCCATGCCACAAGGATGAGCAGCAGAACAACAATGCCGGTAATGGCGGTTATGCGCTTCAATACCTTCATAGGATCAACTCTTCGTCCTCCTTTTTTCAAATTTCCTAAGAATATCTACGCTCAAGCTGGGTATCCCGGATGAGTTTTGAACATGCCCACCTGAACAACGCCGGGGAAGAACGGCTTATTGGTGAACCGGTTGGGATGAGGTGATGGATTGTTTCCGTGTTTTGCTATATTTGGAAGGCATGGTTGTTCGTTGATCGTTGATCGTTATTGGTTTTCGTTTTTCGTCATGTTGGCGAAAGGCGGATTGTCAATGCATGGTGGGCAAGCGACCAGAAACTACAAACCAGAAACTAGAAACTACAAACCCCTATTGTTATGAAAAAATCGGGCCTGTTGCTGATCGGATGTTGCCTGGCATATACTGCCGGCTTTGCCCTGAACCCGTCGCGCACCTATAGCGTGACCCCTGATGAATATGGCATCGAATATGAAACGGTGAAAATCCCAACCGACGATAAGCTGACATTGAACGGATGGTGGTTCAAACCGGCTGAGGAATCCACCAAATGTGTCATCGTCAGCGACGACGGCGACGGCAACATGGCGGATAACCTCGAGATCATTTCACAATTCCTGACCCTGGGATACCACGTACTGGCCTATGATTACCGCGGCTACGGAGAAAGCGATGAGTTCGCCATCAAGAATGATTTCTTTACCTACCACCAGTTTTCCAAAGACCTCGACGCCGCCATCGGCTGGGTGAAGAAGTACCACGCCACCCTGTACACGGTTGACCTGTATGGCATCGGCATCGGCGCCGGACTTTCCATCGGCGTGGGCGCTAACAACACCAAGATCAAACGCATCATCGCTGACGGAACCTACGTGTCTTTCCAGAAGCAAAAGGACAAGGTGAAACAGGTGGAAGGCAAAGACCTGAAGCTGCCCATCGGTTACAACAAGTATGTGATGGAACCCGAATATGCAGTGGCCGAAAAAGGCATCCACCTGCGTGGCATCCTTTACATCGTGGGTGAGAATGACCCGATCGACGGGCCGGATGAACTTAAAGACCTCGTGAAAGCGAAGAAGAAAGAATCGGTGCTGTACGTGGTGCCGGGTGTCACCAATCAGCAAACGTTCACCTCGAACAAAAGCGGATACTTCGACCAGGTGAAGGATTTCCTGGAAAAGTACACGAAATAGATCCATGCTGCGTGCATAAGAAAAGGAGGTCCTGTTCGACCTCCTTTTTTTGTTGACAGGCCTTGTTCACCCACGAAGGTTTTTTGTAACAAAGGCCCGCCAACCCCTTATCTTTTGCTATTTTTACCTTCTTGTATGATCCCGCAATCCACCATCGACCAGATCCTGGAAGCCGCCCGCATTGAAGAGGTGGTGGGTGATTATGTTTCCCTGAAGAAACGCGGAACCAACCTCATCGGCCTTTGCCCGTTCCACGACGAGAAAACACCCTCATTCAATGTGTCGCCTACCAAAGGCATTTACAAGTGTTTCGGATGCGGGAAAGCGGGTACCTCCGT
Source organism: Flavobacteriales bacterium (assembly GCA_020635855.1). NCBI lineage: Bacteria > Pseudomonadati > Bacteroidota > Flavobacteriia > Flavobacteriales > Flavobacteriales bacterium. Next base: position 81,280 of record JACJYZ010000002.1, read on the forward strand.
GAACTTCCTGATGGACCATGAGCACCTGTCGTTCCCCGAAGCTGTTCGTTTCCTTGGAAAGAAATACGGCATCGAAGTGGCGGAGGAGGAACAAACCGATGAGCAGAAAGAGGCCGATCGCACCCGCGAGAGCCTGTACATCGTGTCCGGATTCGCACAACGCTTCTTCACCGAAACCCTGCATGAGACCGATGAAGGAAAAGCCATCGGGCTGACCTACCTCCGTCAAAGAGGTGTTAGCCCTGACATGATGGAGCGCTTCCTGATCGGTTTCGCCCCCGACAAGTGGGACGGATTGCTGAAGGCCGCCACTGATCAGGGCTACAACCCCGAGTTTCTGGACCAGACCGGACTTACGCTTTCCGGTGAAGACGGCCGGCGACACGATCGCTTCCGGGGGCGTGTGATGTTTCCCATCCGCAACCTCTCCGGCCGCGTGATCGGGTTCGGCGGACGTACCCTTCGTACCGATAAGAAAACAGCCAAATACATCAACTCTCCGGAGAGTGAGATCTACCACAAAAGCAATGTACTCTACGGTTTGTTCGAAGCCAGGAAAGCCATTGTTGATGAAGACAGCTGCTACCTGGTGGAAGGGTACACCGATGTGATTTCCCTGCACCAGGCCGGCGTGGAAAACGTGGTGGCCTCTTCCGGAACCTCCCTCACCGAAGGACAGATCCGGTTGATCCGTCGCTATACCCCCAACATCGTGATCCTGTACGATGGTGATGCCGCCGGTATCAAAGCGTCGTTCCGCGGGCTCGACCTCATCCTACAGGAAGGCATGAATGTGAAGGTGGTGCTTTTCCCCGATGGAGAAGACCCCGACTCGTTTTCCAAAAAACATCCCGGTGATGAGGTGCGAACCTTCATCCGCGACAACAGCAAAGATTTCATCTCCTTCAAAACAGGCCTCCTCTGGGAAGAAGCCAAAGGCGACCCGATCAAAAAGGCCGGACTCATCAAAGACATCGTACGCACCATCGCCCTTATCCCCGATGCCATCGTGAGGTCGGTCTACGTGAAAGAGTGTGCTGGCATCCTCGACGTGGAGGAACAAGCCCTGGTGAGTGAGTTGAACAAACTCCGCCGCGACAAGGGCCGCCAGAAATACAAACGATCGGAAGAGGCACCGTGGCCGGAAGAAGACGAATATACCGAACGTACCCCCGACAACAGGGTGCATTCCCTTGAGCCGCCGGTGCAGGATACCGGCATGTACCAGGAGCGTGAACTGATCCGTTTGCTGCTTCAATACGGTGGTAACGAGATCCTGATAGAGAAGTCAACCGAGGAAGAACAACCGGCCGACAACAAGCCGGAAATGGTGCCGATGACGGTAGCCAATTTCATGATCGGTGAGTTGCAGGCCGATGGCATCAGCCTGCGCCATGAAGGGTATGGCAGGATATTTGACGAGATCTGTCGCCTTGTATCCGATGGTGAGGTCCCGGATGAGAAGCAGTTTTTCCGCCACGCGGATCCGACTGTTTCTGCCACCGCCATAGACCTGCTGAGCTCCCGGTATGTACTGAGCGAAAACTGGGAGAAACGGGGCATCAATGTGGAAACCGAAGAAATGGTGTTGAAGAAATCGGTGTACAAGGTCATATACAGCCTGAAACAAAACCATGTGATGGACATGATCCACCAGAACCAGGAGAAACTGAAACAGGATTTGTCCGATGCCGAACTGGCCGAAGTAATGTCCATGCAAAACCTGCTCAACCTGGCGAAGGTGCAGATCGCCTCCCAACTGGAAAGGGTGATCCTGAAGTAACGTGATGTCATGCGCTTCCACTTGTCTTTACATCCCTCAAAGTTTATGACCCGCACCCGGTTGCTGGTTGCTGTGATGGCTTTGTGTCTGGCCTCAGCGGTACATGCACAGACCGATTCCACCCGCATCGAACAAAACGTAGGGTATACCACGGAAGCGCTCTACGCAGCCTATCCCGATAGCATGGTCAGGCCCGATACAACCCTCGGTTCTTTTCAAAGGTATGATCCCTTGTATCACAGTGGTTCTTTCTACGGTCACCTCGGCCAGGTGGGCAGTCCGGTGTACAATTTGATGTTCCGGCCTTACAATGGAGTGACGTTCCTTTTGAGGGAAGATCCGTATGCTCCTTATCTCTTTACCGCCGATCGTGTGCGGTACCACCGGTTGGTGTCTCCCTATACCGATCTGTTTTATGTGCAGGGTTCCAAGCAGGAACAGGTATTGGAGGTGGTTCACAGCCAGCAGGTCATGCCCACCCTTAACATGGCGGTGCGGTTCCGGCGGATCAATGTGCCCGGCTTCTACAGCCGCCAGCAGGCCGGCCATTCATCCTTCGCTTTCAGCACATGGTACCGCGCCCGGTCGGGCAAATACTCCGCTTTCGGAGCAGCGGTGATCAACAAGGTGGTGCATCTTGAGAATGGTGGACTCACATCCGATACCATCTTCGAACAAAACCTGAATGCCAGTCGCAATGCCTACCCTGTGAACCTCGCCAGCGCAGGCAGCGGTGAACGGCACAACGGATTTCGGATCAAACAGGTGGTGCACTTCAAGGGAACCCCGGACTCGGTTCGTGCGGAGAACACCTGTTGCAGGTCGGATGTCTTTCATGCGTTTTCCTTTGACAAGTCTTCTTTCTGGTATTATGATGATGCACCCGCGTCCGGATATTACAACCAGGTCTTCCTTGATTCCACCCGAACCATGGATTCGGTACACGTGGAACACATGCGCAATGAATTGGGATGGGAGGTGGGCCAGGCCATGGCATTCCGTGCCACATTCAGTCATGATCAGCATACACTCCGCGGACCCTGCGGGGATACTACCCTGACAGACCTCGCCCTTCACGCACATGCGGCATGGCAGCCCGGGAAAAGCCGCGCGGAAGCATCGCTCTCTTACGGCCTTGACGGATACAATTCCGATGCCCTGCAGTTCGCCGCTTCCTTCCTGACACCCCTGAAAGGAAAATACAGCCTCCGGGTGTGGGCCGACGCCGGCCAACACCGACCTTCCTGGATGATGATACAGTATGCAGGCAACCACCAACAATGGAGGCATGTGCGGGTTGATTACAACATGGAACAACAACAGGGAGCAGGCATGCAATTCATCGGTGCACCGGGCGATACGTTGGGTATGCGCATACGGCAGGTGAACGGTTACCTGTATTATGATGCGTTTGCCATGCCTTCGCAATTGACGTCGGGTGTGACGGTGTGGGAAGCAGCTTTGCAGAAGAAAGTGAACTGGCGCAACATCAATCTGGAAGCGCAAGGTGTTTTCCAGAAGGAGGTGGGTACCGATGTGCTGCACCTCCCACAGTTTCTGCTGCGGTCATCCATCTATTATGAAAACTGGTTGTTCTCAAAAGCGCTGCTTGCCCGTATCGGCGTGGATGTAACCTACCACAGCGGATTTTATGGTCGTGCCTGGATGCCGGCAACCGGGCAGTTTTACCTGCAATGGGAACGCGAAGTGGGCGACTATCCCTACGCCGATGTGTTCATCGACCTCCGCATCAAACGGGTGAGGGCGTTTGTGATGATGCAACACATCAATGAAGGCATGCTGCCTTACACGTATTACCTGACACCTCATCATCCGATGGCAGACCGGGCCTTCAAGCTCGGACTCAACTGGCGTTTCTTCGATTGATATCCGGCCCATGCTTGTATACTTCATCAGCGGATTGGGTGCCGATCACAGGGTGTTCAAAAACCTGGAACTTCCAGGCATTGAAATGAAATTCCTTCCGTGGCTGATCCCGGAAAAAGATGAAAGCCTGCACGACTATGCATCACGCATGATCCGTGGTATTGATACATCCGAACCCGTGCGGATCGTGGGCGTGTCTTTCGGCGGTATCATGGCACAAACCATCGCAAGCATGATCACTTGCCGGCAGATCGTGCTTATATCCAGTGTGCGGTCGCCGGAGGCGTATCATAAGTTTGTGAAATGGGTGAGCAAGGTGAGGTTGGACAAGGTTTTTCCAATGGCGGGATTGCAACATTTCCCAAGAAAGGGGATGGACTATTACTTCGGACTGGAAACGCGGGAAGACTCCGACCTGCTGCGCGACATGATCGGGCATGCCGACAAATACCTCCTGCGATGGTCGGTGGAACAGGTGCTGCAATGGACACCGCCGAAGCTGTCGGTGCGTGTATCACACATCCACGGCACGGAAGACCGCATCTTCCCGGTGCAGTATGTGAAAGACGCGACGTTGATCCCCGGCGGTGGTCATTTCATGGTGCTGAACAAAAGCAGGGAAGTGGAGGAAGCGTTGGAATTATTAATTAGGGATTAGGAATGGGGGGAAAATTTCGTGGCAAGTTTCCCACCTCCGCCAAGGCTACGGCGGGCAGGCAAGTTTAGGTTATTAACCGGAATGCCTTGCAAAAAACGAACATCGAAAAACGGTCAACGGATGCTAATCAAGTGATTCTTTTGATGCACGCATATCAAGGATCTGTATCTGACCTTTGAGGGGTTTGATTCGATAGGTGATGATGGTGTATCGGTTGAGGGGCCTCTTCTTATTTTCTTTTTCTTTGAAACCGGGAGTAGTTCAGGGTATGTCCTGAGTGTTTTGAAGAAGCCATGAATATCCTTATGGAAGGCATCCAACTCTTTCCCGGTCCAGTTGGATTCAAGGTATTCCAATATGCGGTTGTAACCTTTGGCAGCCTGAGGGGTCCAAACAATTTCTAACGCCATTTGCGCGGGTTGCCCATCACTTCCTCGTGTGTAATCAGTTTGTTCTGGTTGGCTTCCCTTATTCCTGCTTCAATATCAGATCGTTCTTCATCACTGAGTCTGTCCCACCAATCTGATTCGGTTACTTTTTTGCGGTAGTTCAAAAGGCTTTTGAATACTTCGATAAGGGCAGGGTCTTTCACCTTGTCCAATTCCGTTTTGATCCACTTGATTTCCGCTTGAAGGTTCATCTCTTCAGGTTGCTCATGCTTGCTTTACCACCCAAATTACGGCATTTTCCAGGTAATTGTTGCAAAAGGTCCTTCTCACGTCTTCTGCTTCTTCTTCTTTGCTGCCGGAAACAAAATGTTGTTCAGGATCAGCCGGTATCCGGGTGAGTTCGGATGCAGGCTGAGGTCGGTCGGCGGGTCGCCCACCAGGTGGCGGTAGTCTTCCGGGTCGTGTCCGCCATAGAAGGTCCATGTGCCTTTGCCGTATTCCCCGTGGATGTATCTCACTTCATTGGCCGCTTTGGTTTCACCCATCACCAGCACCGTGGGTTTTACATATTGTTTGCGGAATGCAGTGGTTTGCCCCATGAAGCCCTTGATCACCATTTCGTGGTTCTGGCACAACATGGTGGGTACAGGGTCCCACTTCGCAGAGAACTCGAACAGGGTGAAGTAGTCGAGGTTTTCGTTGATCACGCGGGGCGGGGGGTAGTTCGGACTGTTATCGATATTGGAGAACTCGTACTGATAAGGATCGGTGGAGAGCTGGAAATTGGTGAATGCAAAACATTTGCTGTAATCCAGTTTGCTGTTCATCTGCGGGTCGGCGGCATCTCCGTCGAACATGCTTTCGCAGATGTCAACCCCTTCCGCTGCCAGGGCGATGTCATACGAATCGGTGGCGGAGCACATGGCAAACAGGAAGCCACCACCGGCGGTGAAGTCGCGGATGTGTTTGGCCACCGCCAGCTTCAGTTCCGACACTTTGGAGAATCCCAGCTGGTGGGCCATCGCTTCGGTTTCCCGTACCTGTTCCTGGTACCAGGCGTATTGGGCATAGGCGCGGTAAAACCTTCCGTACTGTCCGGTGAAGTCTTCGTGGTGGAGGTGCAGCCAGTCGTACAGTGGAAGTTTTCCTTCAATGATCTCTTCATCGTACACCACATCATAGGGGATCTCGGCGTAGGTCAGCACCAGGGTCACGGCATCATCCCAAGGTTGTTTGTTCTTGGGTGAGTACACGGCGATCTTCGGGGCCTTCTCCAGCTTCATCACATCCATGTTCACTTCCGGGTCGGCGATTTCGTTGAGGATCTGGGTCACCTGTACGTCGGCAAGGATTTCATAGGAAACACCGCGGATGACGCATTCGTTCTCGATGGCGCTGTTGCGCTCGCACAGGAAACTTCCGCCGCGGTAGTTCAGCAGCCACTTGACTTCGATGTTGTGCTGCAGTACCCAGTAAGCGATGCCGTAAGCTTTGAGGTGGTTCTTCTGGCCGTCTTTGTCCATCGGGATCAGGATGGACGCTGCCTGCAGTCCAAATGAAATGAACAGGCAGGCCGTGAGCAGGATGAATGGAAGCGAACGTTTAGAACGGCTGGTTCTCGTCGTCTTCAATGTCATCCATGCGTGATGACCGTGTGATGGTATTGGGTCCTTCCTCATGCGAATGGAAGGGAGCATCGAAATCATTCGTCTCCCAATCTTCAAATTTAGCCAACTTATCAATAAAACGCAGGGGAACGTCAACAAGTGCGCCGTTACGGTGTTTTGCGATGATGATCTCCGCCAGTCCGCGTGTGGGGTTGTTGTTTTCATCCACGTCCAGTCCATAGTACTCGGGGCGGTAGATGAACATCACCATGTCGGCGTCTTGTTCGATGGCACCCGATTCACGAAGGTCGGACAGTTGCGGACGTTTGCTACCGCCGCGGTTTTCAACGGCGCGACTGAGCTGTGACAGTGCGATCACCGGCACATTCAGTTCCTTGGCGATGCTCTTGAGTGAGCGGGATATGGTGCTGATCTCCTGTTCGCGGTTGCCTTTGCTGTCGCCGCCGGCGGTCATCAGCTGCAGGTAATCCACGATGATCAGTTCGATGTTGTTCTGTTGTTTCAGTCGACGTGCCTTTGCGCGCAATTCGAAAACGGAAAGAGCGGGTGTATCGTCGATGAAGAGCGGGGCTTCTGCCAGGCGGGTGATCTTGGCATTCAGCTGTTGCCACTCGTGGTCTTCCAGGTTGCCTTTCTTCAGCTTTTCAGCTGAGAGTTGGGCTTCCGCCGCGATGAGACGATTGACCAATTGAAGCGACGACATTTCCAGGGAGAAGATGGCGACAGGCTTATTGAACTGAACCGCGGCATTGCGGGCGATGGACAACACGAATGCCGTTTTACCCATACCGGGGCGGGCAGCGATGATATCGAGGTCTGAGCGTTGCCAGCCGGAAGTCACGCTGTCGAGTTTGGAGAACCCGGTGGGTACGCCCGTGAGTCCGTCGGTGTGGTTGCGTGCGGCTTCGATCTCGCGGATGGCCTGGCTCAGCAGGGTAGACATGCGGTCGTAGTTCTTGCGCACGTTTTGTTCGGTGATATTGAACAGGTTCTCGCCGGCTTTGTCGAGCAGGTCGAAGGCATCGTTGGTTTCCTCGAAACCGTCGCGGATCATTTCCGAACCCAGCGAGATTAATTGACGCTGGATGTATTTCTGCAGGATGATACGGGCGTGGAATTCCACGTTGGCTGCGGAGGCCACGCGGTTGGTCAGCTGGGAAATGTAATAAGGTCCGCCGGCCACGTCGAGGTTGCCGGATTTTTTCAGTTCGTTGGTTACCGTGAGGATGTCGATGGCTTCCGCTTTGCTGAACAGTTGCTGGATGGCTTCGAAGATCATCCTGTTCGCATCCTTGTAGAAACACTCCGGCTGCAGGATGTCGATCACCGCACTCAACGCATCCTTCTCCAGCATCAGGGCGCCCAGCAGGGCTTCCTCCAACTCAACCGCCTGCGGCGGAACCTTCCCGTGCTCCGACGCAATCGTGGAGATGGCGGCAAGTCCGTTACGCCGTTTCGCGGCTCTGTCTGTGATCTTCAAATTTTCCATGGCCCCCAAAGGTAGAAAAAGAATGACCCCTCCATCGGGTGAGATTTTAACATTCGGTTAACCTGCTTTGTAAACAATTGTTCATAAGTAGACGCATAAAATCGAATGTCAATTGCACCGACTATAAATATAGTTTATAACCAGCAATCCATGTTGCAAACCAGGATGATATTTGAATGGTAACCGGGTATTTTGCCACAAAGGCACGAAGACACAAAGTATCTCACAGACAAATTCGTCTTTGTGGCATTTTATTCCTAAGGGCTTTGCCCTCTTTTTAACTCCACCTTCACAGAGATTAGATTCTTTATTAAATTGAACGCTGAGATGGTAGTTATGACAACGATTTCCATGAAGAAAGTCATTCGGAACCGCCTGCTGTGCGCACTGTGTGCCGTGCTGTTATTCGGGTGTGCCAAAGACAAGGATGTGAACGATCCGGTGGTCACATGGACGCAACCCGCCGTGGCTTCTTCCTATGATGTGGGCGATAGCGTGGAAGTGGATGCCTGGGTGGAAGATGACGTGCAGTTAACATCCGTTCGTGTATCCATTGTGAACCCATCGCTGGTGGCCGTGCTGCCGGTGGCCGTGACACCCGTGGAGGAATACAAACGCAGGGGCATCCGCATGTCCATCCCCCTGGATGATGTGCACCTGCTTTCGGGAAAACACTTTGTATTGATCTACGCATCGGATGGTGTCAACGAAACCCGCAGCTTCCGCGAGATTTACATCCATGCATTTCCACCGGAAAGAGAAGCCATTTATGCATTGACCGACCGCAATGGCAAACCCGTGGTGGTGCGGTATGACAGTATTGCCACGGAAGTCATCACCGGCACCGGGGACTACAGCACGGCGGCCATCAACTCCTGGGACCACCAGCTGTACCTGTGCGGCAGGGCTACCGGCGACCTTGAAGCGTACCGGCTTAGCGATCATCAGCTTGCCTGGTTGAAGTCCGGACAAACCAATCTACCCTGGAATACATTTGAAGGCGTGTATGTGAACGACCGCACCTGCTATGCCCTGTACCGCGATGGCCGCATCATCGGGTTCGACCTCTTCGGCAATGCCGTGTTCAATGCAACGGTTACGGAAGGTTACCGGCCCGTTTTTCTTTTCCAGCATGCCGACAAGCTCGTGTGTGTGGAAAAGGAAAATGTAGGCGGAAAGGAAAAGTTCGTGCTCATCAACACCGTGGGCGGCGTGGGGTTGCAGGAGGCATTGCTCGACTTTGCGGTGGTGCGGGTGTTCACACGCGACAGCGATCACCTGATGGTGTTTGGAAACCGGTCGGGTCAGGGTGTGATCATGGAATATACCTTGTCACAAAACGGGTTCTGGGAGCCGCATACGTTGCCGGCGGGTGTGTTGTCGGACGCGGTGCAGGTGGATGCCAACACCTACCTGGTATCCATGGCCGACGGCATTCGCAAGTTCACATACAACCCTTTGGGTCTGGTGGATTACATCCCGGGTGTGTCGGTTCAATGCATGGCGTACGACAGTGCGTCGGATGAAGTGATCACCGGTTCGGGACAGGTGCTGGGCAGGTATGCCTATGCGGGCGCCGTGCCGGTGAACCAGGTCATACTGTCCGACTCCATTGTGAAGCTGATGGTGCTTTGGAACAAATAGCGATCAGGAAGTTTTTTGAACCACATAGGCACATAACACACATAGGCTATGTGTTTTTTCTATTGTGACCTATGTGTCTATGTGGTTCAAATCAGGAAGCCTTGTCCTTTGCTTTCTGCTCTTTTTCCAGGTCTTCCTCGCCTTCGATCACGGGGCCCATCGCAGAGAACTTCATGATGCGGTCGTGAATGCGGTCTTCCGGTGCCATGGCATCCAATACGGCCAGGTGTTTCATGATTTCCTTTTTCACGATGGCGATGGCTTCGTCGGGGTGGGTGTGTGCACCGCCCAGGGGTTCTTTGATGATGCCGTCGATGAGTTTGTTGGACAGCATGTCTTCGGCGGTGAGCTTGAGGGCTTCGGCGGCTTTTTCCTTGAAGTCCCAGCTGCGCCACAGGATGCTGGAGCATGACTCCGGGGAGATCACGCTGTACCAGGTGTTTTCCATCATCAGCACCTTGTCGCCGATGCCGATGCCGAGTGCACCTCCGGAGGCGCCTTCACCGATCACGATGCAGATCACGGGCACGCGCAGCTGCGTCATCTCAAGCAGGTTGCGTGCGATGGCTTCGCCTTGTCCGCGTTCCTCGGCTTCCAGTCCGGGATAGGCGCCCGGGGTATCTATTAAGGTCACGATGGGTTTGTTGAACTTCTCCGCCATTTTCATCAGGCGGAGGGCCTTGCGGTACCCTTCGGGGTTGGCCATACCAAAGTTACGGTACTGGCGCATCTTGGTGTTGATCCCTTTCTGGTGACCGATGAACATGATGGAGCGCCCTTCAATGGAAGCGAACCCGCCCACGATGGCTTTGTCGTCTTTCACGGTGCGGTCGCCGTGCAGCTCCAGGAAGCTGCCTTCGTCGGTCATGCCCTGAATATACTTGAGGGTGTAGGGGCGTTCGGGGTGTCTGGACAGCTGCACGCGCTGCCAGGCGGTGAGGTTGCCGTATACCTTCTTGCGTGTCTCGTCGATCTTCTTGAGCAGCTGATTCTCCGTTTCGGAGGTATCCACGCTTCCTTCGGACTTGACCTCCCGGATCTTGTCCAGTTGGGTCATCAGTTCTTCAATCGGCTTTTCGAATTCCAGGTATATCATGATGATGGATGATGGCTAAAGCCCCGCAAGGTACAAAATCCGGTGGGGAAGTGCCAGAGGGGTGAGGGATAGGGGGTAAGGGGGTAAGGAGGTAATGAAGTAAGGAAGTAAGGAAGTAAGGAAGTAAAGGGTGTATGATGGGGGAGTGAAGGAATTGTTGTAGATTTTGAGACGGGATAACCGATTGGCAAGTACTTTCAAATGATGCGACCATTCATCTTTTCACTGACAATTTTACTATTGAACGGTTGTGGGCCTTCTGCCGTTCAGACCAATAACCCACGGGATGACACTTTGGCCAATGACAACATACCTGAATCAACCAATAGACGGTATTTGCAGCCTGACAGTCTAATCTCGACTGCTGGTGACTTTAATGGGGACAGTCATCAGGATTTGGCAACCGTTGTTCCTCCATCGATGGATAATTTGGGTCACTGCGAAAAATGCATCACTAAAATCGCCTTCTCCGACAGCATAGACACCTTGACAATTCCTTATGAAGCAAATGGTGCAATCATTTTTAATGCGGGTGACTTAGACGGTAACAAGACGGATGAGTTACTTGTAATTCCAGGCTGGTTTAACAGCTGTCTCGGAACGCAATGGGTCTATACTTACAGGATCAACAAATGGGATACGGTAGCAAGCGGGCAAATCAATCGCTGTATTCCGCAAAACACAATCAAAAAAATAAAGAACGGACTGTTTCAAATGACTCAGTATATGGATGGGCAAGACAGCATAACAACAATGAAAATTAAATAGTAAGATAAACACATTACACTTTGAGTCACCATAGATTTGCAACTATTAGTTAGGCGTTAGGCGAAGGTTGTACCTTCGTCTTTTTATCCTGTAGCATTCGCTACATAAGCTGCCCGTGTAAGAGAACAATTCATACATTACACTCGACTGTATGGCTGACACCCGCTAAACCACCATGACGAAGTTCTTCACATATTGCTTCGACAAATGGTGGAAACCCATTCTGTTTTCTGGTTTCACCCTCGGGCTTGTTGTAGCAAGTGAATTCATCCAGAACAACATTTTCGGGTGGTTTAGCTTCATGCTTTTCGGGTCGGGTATGCTCGGACTTGTTATCTCCATCGTATATCAATTGATAAAAAAGCGATGGTTAAAAGCGATCCTGACCGGACTGTTCTTTGGTGGAACCATTGCTGCATTTGTGGTATACGTCTTATTCTCGTTTTTCTTGGAAACAGTGGACGGTGACAAATGGGCTGACAATTTGAAGATTCCAACGGACATACAACTTGACATACCAGTTGACCTGGCGTTAAGAAATCAAAGGCAGGATAGTGTTCCGGCATGGACCAAGTACACAGGAGATTTTCAGCTTTACAATTCGTTTCAGCCAGGATTATATGAGTACGACTTCTGGACAGGCAAAATTGAAGCCGGGACAATTTATCTTAAAGCCTTTGAGATTACCCAGGAGTATGCTCTTTCCACAGATTGGCTCCCTGAACGAAGTGCAGTCAAAATTTACAATCCAACGGACAGTATACTTAAATTTGGTACGACAACACATTTCACCATTTACGAGGGCGATTGGGGTAAACCGTATGCCGCAAGATTTGAGGTTTGGTTTAAGCCCGATAAAGGTGGACAGGAGCGAAAACTATTCATGGAAAATTATAAGATTGAAGGATGGCAGCGGTAACGGGTAAGGTTCGCATATTAGGAGCAGGTTGCACATCTGTTTTATCTTTAAATTATGACTGATATAACCCCCAAATGCTGCGACACAATGGCGTACCACTCCACCCACCACTGCACGCAGCATACAAGCAAATATGATTGTCCGGATGCTTTAGTTGACAGCAAGAGATGACAGGAAATTTGGCACAACTTATTGCATTGGCAACATACGGCAATGCTTATTTGACGACAGGAAGTTTACCTGACGACTTTTACCCGGCAAACACGACTTTTCAGTTTTGCAGATCAGTGGATTTTTTGGCGCTCAGGAAAACTTTCTTCTTTTCTAAACCGAAGGAAACCATTGTTGCAGTCACGCCAATAGATTGGTTTAAGATGCTGAAAAAAGACAGCTGCAAAAAAATTAGACTTTACTTTCAATATTCCAAGGATCAAAGTTTTGCTAAAGACCACAAATTGGCTGGCTTGGTTGGTGGTGGTGGGACGTGGTTAATTGAGACAATTTTTGACAGCTATTCTGATTATTGGGTCGGGAGATGGGAGGTGAAGGATCCAAATGCACCTGACCATAACATTTGGAAAGTAAGTTATGATTTGATAGCACCACACAACAGGACGACTGATATAAAAGTGAATCTGGATGGTGTCAAGAAAAAAATTAGCCAAACATTGACGGAGATTGCTTCCTTCGCTTCTCAATTAGAAAATCAGTATTGGATGGAGCAGTTTAATAAAGCTAAGGAAGTGCTGTCAAGTGCTAGCCCCAAAGAAAATTATTATCACAAGGATTTAATTGTTGTCGGCAATTACTCATTGAAGGCACAACAAGTTTTATTTGCCGCGGGCTGTGCTTGGGTTTTTGGTGGTATGGGTTCTTGGAACGACATCGGCTTTGACAACAAAGAGGATGAGAATAGATATGATGAACTTTCAGCACAACTTTATGACGACATTAATCAATCAATATTGGCAGTGGTTAACTCATATTGACCAAGACAGACGTAAGCCAAAGCCCGCACGTTTGTCTCCTTATTTTTTGGAATTTGCCATCCTGCTCCATCCCAACACCCCCCTTTCTTATGCGGTAAAAAGTCCAATTAATCACCGCAAATATGCGGTAAAAAAATGTATATTTGTCGCATAGCGTTTGAGCAATGGCGAAATATATCTATGAACAAAAGAACTGGACGGCCTTTACCTGGCAAGACAAAGCCATCAATGCCGTGTTCGGAGAGGTTCGCCTGATGCAAGGCAAAATCATCGGGCAGATGAACGCCCTCGGTTTTTCTGCCAAGGAAGAAGCCACGCTGACCGCATTGACATTGGACGTGGTTAAATCATCGGAAATAGAAGGTGAAATGCTCAACTATGACCAGGTGCGTTCGTCCATTGCCAGACGCTTGGGCATCAACACCGCCGGACTTGTACCAAGCAGTCGCCACGTAGAAGGCACCGTGGAAATGATGTTGGATGCCACCCAGCGTTTCAACCAGCCTTTGACCCAGAAACGTTTGTTTGGCTGGCACGCAGCACTCTTCCCCACGGGATACAGCGGTCCGTACAAAATAGAAGTGGGAAAATACCGCACCGGAGAAATGCAGGTGGTGTCGGGGGCAATGGGAAAAGAGAAAGTGCATTACCAGGCAGTAAAGCCGGAGCGCGTAAAAACGGAAATGAAAACGTTTCTGGACTGGTTCAACAAAGACAACAGTTTGGACCCTGTGCTGAAAGCAGCCATCGCTCACTTTTGGTTCATCATCATTCATCCCTTTGATGACGGAAACGGAAGAATCGGAAGGGCCATCACCGATATGTTGCTGGCCCGGGCAGAAGGCAGCGGAGAACGCTTTTACAGCATGTCAAGTCAGATATTGACCGAGCGAAAACAGTATTACAAAGTATTGCAGGATGTGCAACACAGCACGGGCGACATTACCGAATGGCTCGATTGGTTTTTGCATTGCCTCAAAAAGGCGATGCTCGCTACCGAAAACACCACCCGGAAAGTAATCCGTAAAGCGGAGTTCTGGAAACTGCACGAACACACGCCCATCAATGAACGTCAACGACGAATGCTCAACAAACTGTTTGACGGATTCGATGGAAAATTGCAAACATCCAAGTGGGCAAAAATCACCAAAACATCAACAGATACCGCTTTGCGTGACATAAAAGACCTGGTGGCAAAAGGTATCCTTCAGCCGACAAAAGAAGGTGGGCGAAATGCGAATTATGAACTGGCAGACTTCGAATGGGAATAGTCATGTGACGCAGCAACGAATGATGCGGGGGGGTATCTTCGACGAAGATTGCACTCCATACTTATTATATAAATCATGACCGATGCCAACACCAAATGCTGTGACATGATGGCGTACCACTCCACTCACCACTGCACGCAGCATGCAAGGAAATATGATTGTCCGGATACCCTGATTGACTATAGCGATAAAACCGGCGATTACAGACTCATCATTCATGACGGAGGCACATCCGGCATTCGAAATGAATATTGTCCCTGGTGCGGAAGCAGGTTAAAAAAATAATGGTAAGTGGAAATCAACGACCGCGTTATATTGAACACATTTTCCGGTACCGGTTCACCCGTTCGTAAGGTTGACCCGAAAGAAAATTACCGGAAATTAATCGGTCAGGCCGGCACCATCATAGATAAAAGAGACGATCGTGTTTTGGTTTTATTCGACTGCGAGGTGGACCTATTCGGACTGGAGAATCATAACCCCGTTAAGAACATCTTGTGGATTTTACGGATTGACCTAAGAAGGATTGGTTCCGATATGATGACGCTAACCGACACAGACCTGCTCGCCAGATACAACGGTGGACAAAGGCAGTTCAGGGATATTGAAGTTGAGGATGGCGACTTGCAAAGGACAGACCTGAAAAATATATCGTTTGATGGTTGTTTCCTGTTTTGTTGGGCGTAGGTTGTGGTTCGTTTCTTTATCTTGCAGTATGCGATATACGCTTCCTGTTGTTACATATCAATAAACCCAAATGAAATCAAAATCAATCATTCTTCTATTTGGACTAACGGCATTCTTCTTCGGTTGCGCGGAGAAAAAAGAAGGTGAACAGAAGACTACTATGCTTTCAAATTTTGTGAGCATTACGGATAACGAAGACAAAGGAATTAAGGAGATTCTTGCATTCTATGGTGGGCAATGCAAATATGCCGTTGGTGTTTCAGCTTCAACCGACCAGGGAAAGGAAAAGTATTTTGAGCTTGAAATGAGCCAAAGCGAGATAGTCGAAAAATATGCAAACATGGCTCAATTGCCGGCTTCCAATGTGGCATATATATTTTATAAAAACCTGAAGGAAGAAAAGGATCATTATCATGAGATACATACCGTCCTCACATTCAAAGACGGTGGAGAAATGACGTATACGTATCCCATGGAACAACTCGATCTGGTCGCAGGCAGAATGTCAACGGTGAACAAAATCGTGGAACTGATAAAAACAAATCAGTTTCAGGAAATCAAACCATTCCTGAACGATACCTCGGCAGCCAAATATGACAAGAACGAACTCGTTGCAAATATGGAAAAGTTGAACCCCCAACTTGGGGAGGTGAAGGAGTTCTTGCCTTACGGATTCAGGATAACGGAAAAGGAAAATGGCAAAAGGTATTTGCACATTTCAGGTGGGATACTCAGAGAAGTGCAAAACCATGAATTCAGTGCTGATTTCGATTTGGACAGACCCAAGGATGAATTGCTCATGATCAGATATTCATTATAAAAATGTGAGCAAGGAGCGTCGCATCACTTTTGCAAAATGACCTTCAAACAAAAACTGGCAGCCTACGTCATCGGGTATTTGACCGATAAAGACATTCCTGACATCGGTATAAGTGCACTCTCGGAGGGATTGGAAAGTGAAAACCTGACCATCATGGCCGGGCTTAGTGAAAACGAAAACCGCTTTGTGCTTCGCGGCTATTTTACAAAAGCCCTTGAGGATATGCAATTGCAGTTACCTGATACCTCCGAGGCGAAGATGACCATCGTTGACTACTATGCAGATGAAATCATCGCCGGAAGATTGGACCCTTATGATGGATATGAGACGCTGCAAAGGGCCATTGGATTTGATGATGATAAGGACAGGTACGATTTAGGGGAAGCTTACCGTGACTACATCGTCCTTTGGGAAACGCATACAAACGGACTTTGCTTTTATGATAAGTCCAAAACAACAAAAGAGCAATTCATCGTCGATACGAATGAGGCATTGGTGAACGCATTGAAAAGGAGAAAAGCCCGTGTTTCTGGATTGAAACGTTAAAAAAATGAAAGCAAATGGTGTGCTTCTGTTCATGGTTTTCGCATGTGCGCTCATGGCCTGCTGCATAAGTGCGAAAGAAGATTTCCTGGGCAACAACATGTATCTGTCCGAGTATAACAACGTGGACAGAAGAATACTTTACCAAAAAGAAAGTTGTGCAACAACGGGTACACAAATTGTTCCAATGACGGTGCTGGAAATTGCCCATGACGCCCACTGGATCATAGCTAAATCCGGAAACAAACGACAACAGAATGATTACAAATATTGGGTGATAAAAAACAACTACGATTCAATACCGGATGCAAAAACCGTCGAAGAAAATACAATTGAATTCGACAGTTATGATTTGTTTATAGCCTACTTAAAAGACAACCGGATTCATCTGGAGTTGGAAAGATTGGAATGAAATCCAGTTCTCCCTGGTATGCCAAATGGTAAGGCACGTTAGGCGTAGGTTGCATCTTCGTCTTTCTATCCTGTAGCATCCGCTACCCATCCTGCTCCATCACACCACACAATACTTCCGGTGTCCGAATTACTTTTCCAAACCACCACCCCACGCGACAAAGCCCAAGCCTGACGATGGCGTGCGGATGGGAACGATAGGGTGCGCAGCATAGCGCGATGGTGCTGTGCCGGATGGGACTGTGCAGGGTAAGCCCCGCGTGCCAACATCCGGCGAAGGGCATCTATCGTTCTTGATTCCTTGCCTGCCGACACGAAGGCCTGTGCAACGGCAGGCAGGGCACCCTTTGAAGAAGTTTGCTTGCCCGTCCGCAGCGCAGCGTAGGCGGGTTGTTTCTGGTTTGTTGTTTGTAGTTGGGTCAGCATTCAACTGACCGAAACCGAAAAGGGTACAGCGGATAGCGGGACGGCAGTCCGGTAGAACGATCAGCCATCCGCTACCTATCCTGCTCCATCCATGTCCTAAGGCTACCGCAATGATGTTTTGAACCACATAGGCACAGAGGTCACAATAGAAAATGTACTCTGTGCCTATGTGGTTCAAACATGGCAAAGCCATTGGTTGCTCCCATCCGCTTCAACAAACACCCATAACCCTTACCTTTACCCACCTATGCTCGTTTTCCCAAACGCCAAGATCAACATCGGCCTGCGCATTATCCGGCGCCGGCCCGACGGCTACCACGACCTGGAAAGCCTGTTCTGCCCCGTGCCCTGGGAAGATGCACTGGAAGTGCTTCCCGCCGGACACGCGGTACAGCAGGGCTTCGTGCAAACCGGTCTGCCGCTGCAACCGGGCACCAACCTGGTGGAAAAAGCCAGGGACCTGCTGGCGAAGGATTTTGACATCCCACCGCTGGGCATTCACCTTCACAAGTGCATTCCATCAGGCGCCGGACTCGGAGGCGGATCCGCCGATGCGGCCTTCGCCCTGCGCACGATCAATGAGGTGTGCAAGCTCGGACTGGACCGCCGGCAACTGGAGGCTTACGCGGAAAAGCTGGGATCGGATTGTCCGTTTTTCATCCGCAACCAACCGTGCCGGGTAACCGGCCGGGGTGAGTTCCTGGAAGAGGCGGAGGTGAACCTGGGCGGATGGCATGTGTGCATCGTGTACCCGGATGTGCATATCTCCACGGCGGAGGCTTTCGCCGGGGTGAAGCCGCGGGAACATACGGATGGACAGGACCTCATGTCGTGCCTGAAACAACCCGTGGACACCTGGAAGGATACGGTGGTGAATGATTTCGAGGCATCGGTGTTTCCGGCGCATCCGGTATTGGCGGAGATCAAACGCGGATTGTATGATGCCGGCGCGGTGTACGCATCCATGAGCGGAAGCGGTTCTGCGGTGTACGGACTGTTCCGGGAAATGCCTGCGGACCGGGAAACGGAATTCCCCGGCATATCCAAACGGATGGTGTTGTAAGAAGGTTAGTTCACCGCCTTCTGCCTGGCCGTCACGTCTTCCACCACCTTCTTTTGCTTGGCCACTTCTTCCTTCTTCTTCTCCTGGTCCTTCACGTTCTGCTCAATGTCTTTCTCGGCCTGCTCGATGCTTTTCTTGAGCTTCTCGATTTCAGACTTGTAGTTCTCGATGTCTTTGTGGGAACGCTCATTCTTGCTCACCAGTTCTTCCTGTTCCTTTTCGAGAACCGAATAGGTCTTCTCTTCTTTTTTGACGATGTCGGCGATGGCATCTTTGGTGGTCTTCACCGCGAAGTCATTCACGATCTTTTCCATGATCTTGTACTCGGTCGGATGTGCGGATGAACTCATATAGGCGCCGCCCATGTCAACCGCCACGGTGAACAGGATGGAGTTGTCTTTTTGCTTGGTCGCCTTCGCATACACGTCGAGGGTGTTCTCGGAGATCGATTTGATAAGGGCGTTGTCGGCGAAGATCTCGTCTTTGGCAGCGACTTTGGCCTTGTAGCCTTTCATAATGCTTTTCCATTCTTTTTCCACGTCGTCCTGGGTCGCTTCGTAAATGGTCACGAGAAAGGAGTTGTGGCTGCCGTCGGCGTATTTGGCGCTGCCTTCCGATACTTTGATCTTCTGGGCGTAGGTTGCCATTGTAAACAGGGATATGGCCAGGGTCAATGTGCGTTTCATAAGCGTAGGAAATTGGATGGTTATGGATGAATGCCTGACCTAAATCTAAGCATTTTTCGGCTTGGATGTATCCGATGGCAGCTCCGCATTTTTTTCATTTCCCGGATGCGCGTTCTCCGAACCCAGCGAAACCCCTCCCGATACAATGAATTTCATCACTTCGGCCGGGTTGGCGTCCAACGGTTTCACCCGGTCGGCTGAAACGATGAAAAGGTTTCCGGAAAAGGCATACGAGTGGGGCAGGTACACCGCTACCAGGTTCTCGTCGATGCCCAGCCGGGAAAGGTCTTTCTGGGTGATGAAGCCCAGTTTCATCAACTCCGCATCGGCGCTGATGCGCACCAGCACCGGTTGGTCGAATCGCTTTTCCTTGCCCACGAAGGCCGATAACAGGTCGCGGATGGAACTGTAGATAAGCTTGATCAGCGGCGTACGGTTCAGCAGGCGCTCCAGGGCATCAAACAACGATTCCACGATGTATGACGAGGTCAGGTACCCGATCAGTGTAACACCGGCCAGCAACACGGCAATGCCCAGCCCGGGAATGTCGAACGGAATCAGGTGGTCCATGAATTGCACACCTATGATCACCACATATACCGTGATGGCAAGCGGTGCGGTGTAGAGCAGTCCCTGGAAAAAGTAGGTGACGAACTTTTTCATGAGATTTTTTTCAAAGATAGCAGTTATGAAGTTGAAACGTCCCTGCCGATTCTTAGGGCATTTGAGAATCATTTTTAATTTTGACTCAGGGCGGAATCTTACCACGAAGCAATTTTCAAACAACAGCGCCCGTCATACCAGTACCATGAAGCCATCGCATCACACACACACCACCACTTTCCTGTTTTTACTTCTGTTGATCTGCGTGACACCGGGATTTGCACAGAAGGTGAGCACACAATGGGAAAACGGAAAACCGAAAAGTGAAATCGAATTCAAAGACGGCGTGCAACACGGCAGTTACACCACCTGGTATGAAAACGGCAACATGATGAAGCAGGGTCGTTTCAAGGAAGGCAGGGAAGAGGGGATATGGAAATCCTGGTACAAGACCGGTCAGCTTCGCAGCCTGGAACACTATCAACACGGAAGGGCCGACAGCGTGTGGACGTATTACTATACAGGCGGACAGGTATCCGAGCTGCAGTACTTCCTCAACGGCTTTGCCGACAGCACCTGGCAAACCTGGCACGAAAACGGCAAACAGAAAAGCGAAGAACAATACCACCTGGGCAAACGCAACGGCACCTACATCAACTGGTACGACAATGGTCAGAAAGAAAACGAAGGGGCATTTAAAAACGACACACTGGACGGGCATTTCACCCTGTGGTACCGTGACGGGAATAAGGAACAGGAAGGCGCATTTGACATGGGCAAAAAGTCGGGCGTATGGCTTACCTGGTATACCTCGGGTCAGCAAAAAGACGAGGTCCGGTATGTGGATAACAAGGAAGATGGCCTGCTGGCTTTTTGGGATCAGAACGGCAAGCAATGGGTGAAAGACGGCAACGGAACAATGGTCGAGCTTTACCCGAACGGAAAGCCCAGCCGGAAGAAGCCTTACGGGAACGGCAAGCTGAACGGCGAAGCCCAACGCTACAACGAGGAAGGATCGGTCATCGAATCGGCCCAATACAAGGATGGCAAACTTGAAGGCCCCTTCTATGCCAAATACCCCGACGGTACCCAACAGGCCGAAGGAAATTACCACGCCGATAAAAAGAAAGGCACCTGGACCTGGTGGTTCGAAAACGGGAAGGTGGACATGGAAGGTGATTTTGAAGCCGACCTGCGCACCGGTCTGTGGAAGTACAACTACGACGACGGATCAAAAAAGTCAGAAGGCAGTTTTCAGAAAGACATGCAGGAAGGCGACTGGACCTTCTGGTACCGCAACGGACAAATGTGGAAAAAGGGTTCCTACCACGAGAACCTGAAATCAGGCATGTGGACCTGGTGGTTCGAAGGCGGACAGAAAATGCAGGAAGGTCCTTTTATGAACGACAGGGAAGAAGGCGACTGGATCTCCTGGTACGAATCCGGAAAGGTGAAAGACAAAGGCTCCTTCAAGGCAGGCATCATGGACGGTCACTGGGAAGGCTGGTACGAAAACGGAAAACCCAACTATGCCGGAGACTATGCGAACAAGGTGAAGACCGGCCTGTGGAGCTACTGGTACGAAAAGGGCAACAAGGAAAAGGAAGGTACTTATAAGGAGGGTATCCAGGACGGCACATGGACGTACTGGTTCGAAGACGGCAAAACCAAAAGCACAGAAACCTTCAGGAACGGAACGAAAGACGGTACCTGCACCTATTGGTATGGCAACGGAAACAAGTTCCAGGAAGATCATTACGTGAACGGCAGGCTGGAAGGTACCCGAACCACATGGTACGAATACGGCAACGTGGTGCGCGACAAAGGACCTTATAAAAATGGTGTGCAGGACGGCCTCCACACCTACTACGACGAGAAAGGAAATGTGGTGAAGAAAGTGTGGTTCAAGAACGGAATCAAGGTGAAACAGGAATGATGAAAAAGTCGCGCGGGTATTTGCGTGTGTGACCAAATTCGCTATATTTGCAGCGGAAATATGGAGAAAATCAAAAAGAGGGGACCGACGTCCCCTCTTTTATTTCCCGAAAATAAAGGCATGAACCGCACCGATCTTGTACAGGCGTTGGAAGAGAAGTTGACCGGAAGTCCGCTGTTTATCGTGGAAGTCGATGTGCAACCCACCAACCGCGTGAAGGTGCTGATCGATGGAGACGAAGGCGTAACCATCGACCAGTGCGCGGAGATCAACCGGTTCATCCTGCAAAGGTTTGATCGCGACCAGGAAGATTACGCACTTGAAGTGTCATCCCCCGGTCTGGGTCAGCCCCTCCGCCTGCTGAGACAATATCAAAAGAACATCGGGCGGAACCTGGAAGTACAATTGAAAGACGGAACAGTGACCACAGGTACGCTGGAATCGGTCACCGACGAACATATCGTGCTGAAGCCGAAAAGCAAAAAGAAAAAGGCCGGGGCACAATCATCGGAGGAAGCGGTTTCGCTGAACCTGGCGATGGCGGATATCAGCGCAGCCAAAGTGGCGCTCGCTTTTTAACAGTGTTTTAAAAACCAATGCAGTAACGGTTATGCAAAACGTGAATCTGATCGAGTCCTTCGGGGAGTTTAAGGACCTGAAGAACATTGACAGGGAAACCATGATGAGCATCCTGGAGGAAGTTTTCCGGAACATGCTGAAGAGAAGGTATGGTACCGACGAAAACTTCGATATCGTAATCAATATTGACAAGGGTGACCTCGAGGCCTGGAGGAACAGAACCATTGTTCCGGACGATGAAGTGGAAGATCACAGTACCCAGATCCCCCTCAAAGAAGCCCTCAGGATCGAGCCCGACTTTGAGATCGGTGAAGATGTGTCGGAAGAAGTCCGCTTCAGCGACTTCGGCCGCCGCGCCATCCTCGCCGCCCGCCAGAACCTTGTTTCCCGCATCCTGGAACTGGAAAAAGACGGCATCTACAAAAAGTACAAAGACCGCGTAGGTGAAATCGTAACCGGTGAAGTATACCAGATCTGGAAACGTGAGATCCTCGTGCTCGACGACGAAGGCAATGAACTCATCCTCCCCAAATCCGAACAGATCCCCTCGGATTATTTCAAGAAAGGAGATTCCATCCGCGCCATCGTGCTGCGTGTGGACATGAAGAACAACAGCCCCGTTATCATCCTGTCCCGTACTTCACCCGTATTCCTCGAACGCCTGTTCGAACTCGAAGTACCCGAAATCTTCGACGGCCTCATCACCATCAAGAAGATCGTCAGGGAACCGGGCGAACGCGCCAAGGTGGCCGTGGAATCCTATGACGACCGCATCGACCCCGTAGGCGCCTGCGTGGGTATGAAAGGATCACGCATCCATGGCATCGTACGCGAACTGCGCAACGAGAACATCGACGTGATCAACTTCACCAACAACATCCCGCTGTTCATCACCCGCTCACTCAGCCCCGCCAAAATCTCTTCCATCAACATCAAGGAAGAAACCAAACGGGCCGAAGTGTTCCTGAAACCCGACCAGGTGAGCCTGGCCATCGGAAAAGGCGGACACAATATCAAACTGGCCGGTAAACTCACCGGTTATGAGATCGATGTATACCGCGATACCGACTCGGATAGCGAAGATGTGGATCTCGAAGAATTCACAGATGAAATTGAAGGATGGATCATCGATGAGTTGAAGAACATCGGTTGTGACACCGCCAAGAGCGTACTCGAACTGGGCGTGAACGACCTGCTGCAACGCACCGACCTTGAAGAAGAAACCATCAAGGAAGTGATCAGCATCCTGCAATCGGAATTTGATGAGTAAACCCTGAGTTCCATCAATTCCATACAAAACCCGCATTTGAATATGTCAGAAGAAACCGCAGCAAAGAGATTAAGCAAAGTAGCCAGGGAACTGAACATCGGTATCGCAACCATTGTTGAGTTTCTTGACAAGAAAGGCCTGAAGGTGGAGGCGAACCCCAACAGTAAGCTGAACACCGAGGCTTATGAAATGCTGCTGCGCGAATTCCAGTCAGAAAGAACCCTCAAGGAAGCGTCCCAGTTGGTGGACCTGAAAAAACCCAAACGGGAAACCATCAGCCTCGACGAAAAGTCGGGCAAGGAACGGGATGCGAAATCTGGCGATCAGGATGAGATCATGATCGCCAACGTTCAGGTGGCGGGTGTGCCTGAAGAGGAAGAGTTAGAAGTAGAGAAGGAGGAACCGGAACCCAAAAAAGAACCGGAACCCGAAGAGCAAAAACCTGCGGCTAAAACCACCAAAGCGGAACCGAAGAAAGAATCCGAACCCGTAGAAGAAGCCCCCGCAAAGGAAGTCGCCGAGGAAAAGAAGGAAGAACCGGTAGCCGAAGAAGAAAAGAAAGAACCGGCACAACCCGAAGTGGCCCCCCCGGCAGAAGAGCCCGTGGTGGAGGCACCCGTAGGAGAAACACCCGCCGCGGAAGCCAAACCGGAGGAAGAAAAGAAAGAAGAGCCCAAGCAAGCTGACCCGGAAGATCATGTGATCAAGGCCAGGGCCAACAAACTCGAAGGTCCCACCATCGTGGGTAAGATCGACTTGCCGGAACCGGTCAAGAAACCGGTCGCCTCTTCGTCCGATTCGGATATCGATAAGAAGAACAAGAAGCGGAAACGCAAACGCATCGCCTCCGAGAATGCACCCGTACCTCCGGGTAGCGGCGGTGGTGGACAGCGTGGCCCCGGTGGTGGCGGCCAGCGCGGAAAGAAAGGCCCCGGAAAAGTGGTCAAATCCGAGCCGAATGAAGAGGAAATCAAAGCCCAGATCAAAGACACACTCGCACGCCTCAGCAGCGGCGGCAAATCGAAAAGCTCCAAGTACCGCAGGCAGAAACGCCAGGCCATCAGTGAACAGATGCAGCAGGACATGGAGCGCGCCGAAGAAGAAAGCCGCATCCTCAAGGTGACCGAGTTCGTGTCAGCCAGCGAACTGGCGAAGATGATGAATGTTCAGGTGAACGAGATCATCTCCGCAGGTATGTCGCTCGGACTCTTCCTCTCCATCAACCAACGCCTCGACGCCGAAACCCTGTCGATCATCGCAGATGAGTTCGGATACAAGATCGAGTTCATCAGCGCCGACCTGCAGGAAGCCATCCGCGAAGAACAGGAAGAAGAGGACGAAACCAAATTGAAACCACGCCCGCCCATCGTTACCGTAATGGGTCACGTGGATCACGGTAAAACGTCGTTGCTCGACTACGTGCGCAAAGCCAACGTGATCGCCGGTGAGGCCGGTGGTATCACCCAGCACATCGGTGCATACGCCGTTGAACTGAAAGACAACCGCAAGATCACCTTCCTGGATACGCCGGGTCACGAAGCTTTCACCGCCATGCGTGCCCGCGGTGCCCAGGTAACCGACGTGGCCATCATCGTGATCGCCGCAGACGACAGCATCATGCCCCAAACCGTGGAAGCGATCAACCACGCACAGGCAGCCGGCGTGCCACTTGTGTTTGCCATCAACAAGGTGGATAAACCCAACGCCAACCCCGACAGGATCAAGGAAGCACTGGCGGCACGCAACTTCCTGGTGGAAGAGTGGGGTGGTAAATACCAAAGCCACGACATTTCCGCCAAAACCGGAAAGGGTGTGGAAGAACTGCTTGACAAGGTGCTGCTGGAAGCAGAAATGCTCGACCTGAAAGCCAACCCCGATCGCCGTGCTGCAGGTACGGTAATTGAAGCCACACTCGACCGTGGTCGCGGTTACGTATGTACACTGCTGGTGCAAACCGGAAGCCTCCGGGTGGGTGATATCCTCCTGGCAGGATGTCACTACGGTCGTGTAAAAGCATTGTTCAATGAAAGAGGTCAGACCATTGATGTGGCCGGACCCTCAACCCCCGTCCAAATCCTCGGTCTTACCGGCGCTCCGCAAGCCGGCGACAAGTTCAACGCGATGGACGAGGAAAGAAAAGCACGTGAGATCGCCAACAAGCGTTTGCAGTTGCAACGCGAACAGGGCATTCGCGCCCAGAAACACATCACACTGGATGAGATCGGCCGACGCCTGGCCATCGGCGACTTCCAGGAATTGAACGTGATCGTGAAAGGGGATGTGGATGGCTCCGTGGAAGCCCTCTCAGATTCATTGCTGAAACTTTCCACCGATAAGATCCAGGTGAATGTGATCCACAAATCCGTGGGTCAGATCACCGAGTCGGATGTACTGCTCGCCAGCGCGTCCAACGCCGTCATCGTCGGTTTCCAGATCCGCCCGAGCCTCAACGCCCGCAAGCTGGCCGAAAAGGAAGAGATCGATATCCGCCTGTATTCCGTGATCTACGACGCCATCAACGAGGTGAAGTCGGCCATGGAAGGTATGCTTGCACCGGAAATGAAGGAAGAAGTGGTATGCAACGTGGAAGTTCGCGATGTGTTCAAGATCTCCCGCGTAGGTACCATCGCCGGATGTATGGTGCTCGATGGAAAGATCAACCGCAACACCCAGGTCCGGATCATCCGCGACGGCATCGTGGTGTATACCGGCAAGCTGGCATCACTCAAACGCTTCAAGGAAGACGTGAAGGAAGTGGCCACCGGTTATGAGTGCGGACTCGGGATCGAGAACTTCAATGATATCAAAGAAGGCGATATCATCGAAGGATACGAAATCGTACCTGTTAAATAAGTTTGTGGTTTGCCACAAAGACCCGAAGGCACAAAGGTTCACCAATTCTGAATCTGACCGAAACATGCACAAAGTGCATCTTAGTGTCTTTGTACCTTTGTGGCATTCTTCGTCTTTGAAGGAAGATTCTTTGTCTGGCCGGTGGGGTATACGTTTCAGAGCTGGCTTTAAAGACGTAAAGGAATATCAGCGCTGGGGTTCGGCTTCCGGCGCTGGCTCAATCTGGTCTTTCACAATGAAGCATCCCGGAAAATCCACGGAAACTTCATGCTTGAGTTTTTCCGCTTCCAGCCGGTTGCGGCAATTTCCAACACGTACCAGGTAATTCGGAGATTCCCATTTCACATACACCGGAAGGTCGGGGTATTTCACCAGCACCTTGGATTTGGCTTCGTTCGCCTGGTTCTTCGCCTGAACCCCCGATCCGAAAAACACCTGCACCCGGAAGCCTTCCACGGTACCTTTCCGCTTACAGTCTTCCACGTATTTCTCCAGCAAACGGTTCGCCCGGTCGGTGGGCGCATTCGAAGAATCCCGGCCGGTCATGTTCACCTGCGCAGAGGAAGCACCGGCGATACAGATAAAGAGTATGGTACAAATGATGCGCATGGCTGTTTTCAATCAGGCTGCAAGGTACATATATTCATGGTTCAGGCAATTTCCGCGCCGTAATGAAAAAGTGTGTGCTGAATGTCATGGGAACCGAAATTCAAGTGGTCTTATTAACAGGTTGAAAAATGCTTCACGATCCACCAATGAGTCGAAACCTTAGACGACTGATCTGATGCCGCATCGACGCTTATTTAGAATGAATATAAATTAGGTAATTTTTGTGTTCCCCTACATTAAAAAATCCCGATTGTTCTAAATTTGCCACCTGTTATAAAGTCCTATTTTCTACGCAAAATATCCAATATGCGCAACCTGTTTAAGTGGGTATCCAAGCTCAGATTGGCGCTGCATCTCCTGCTTTTCCTGATGATCACCGGCGTGTCTGTGAGCCAGGCACAACCGAATGGTGAGGAGATTTTCAAAGCGAATTGTAAATCGTGCCACACCATTGGCAAAGGGCCACTGATCGGACCGGATCTGAAGGATGTGGAAACACGCGCCCCGGATCGTGATTGGCTCGTTAAATGGATCACCAACTCCCAGGAGCTGGTGAAGGCCGGAGACGGTTATGCCGTTGAAGTCTTTAATGCCAACAAAGGGACGATCATGCCGCCCCAGGCTGTGAACAAAGAAGAGATCAATGCCATCCTGGATTATATTAAGGATTACAAGCCACCGGTTGAGCAGAAAGTAGTTGATGAAAAACCGACTGAAGCACCGGCGGACAACACCCTGCTGATTTCCCTGGCCATCGCATGTGCCGTATTGCTGCTGGTGATCTGGTTCCTGCGTTCCACCAAGAGCGCACTCCAGGAAGCCGCCGCCGACAAAATTCCATTGCCCGCCCGTCATGGCATGGGCGTCTTCAAGTCCATCGGTCACTGGATCACTCATAACAAACGTTCGTTCGCCCTCATCGTTTTGCTGCTGGTGGCACTGGGCATGCGTCAGCTGTGGTACTCCGCCATCTGGATCGGCGTACACCAGGGCTATGAACCCATCCAGCCCATCGCGTTCCCGCACGACCTGCACGCAGGTAAGAACGGCATCAACTGTGTATACTGCCACTCAGGTGCGGAAAAGAGCAAGACCGCAGGTATTCCTTCTTTGAACGTGTGCATGAACTGCCACAAGTTCATCAAGGAAGGTTCACGTACCGGCACAACCGAAATCGCTAAGATCTATAAGTACCTCGACTACGATCCGGAAACAGGTGAGTACGGCGACAACCCGCAGCCTGTGCAATGGGTGAAAGTGCATAACCTGCCGGACCTGGCCTACTTCAACCACTCCCAACACGTGGTGGTGGGCAAGCTGCCCTGTCAACGCTGCCACGGTAAAGTGGAAGAGATGCAGGTGCTGCACCAGGAATCCACGCTCGTGATGGGATGGTGTATCGATTGCCACCGCAACGAACCCGTGAAGATGGAAGGCAATCCTTATTACGACCATGTACATGACCAGCTGACCGAAGAGCAACTGAGCAAGTTCATGAAGGACGGTAAGATCACCGTTGAGGAATTGGGTGGTACCGAGTGCGCCCGCTGCCACTATTAATCCGAATCGAAAAACCTTGTCGGGTAATGACAAACATGAATAAGACATACTGGAAAGGCATCGAAGAATTGACCGAAGATCCCAGCTTCGTAAAAGCGAGGGACAATGAATTTGCAGAACATCTGCCGGTCGATGAGTTTCTCAGCAGTGAGCAGGTGCAAATCGCACCCACCAGCCGCCGTGACTTTTTAAAGTATCTCGGTTTCGGGATCACAGCCGCCTCCCTGGCCGCCTGTGAAGCGCCCGTAACCAAAGCCATACCTTATGTGATCAAACCGGAAGAAGTGACCCCCGGCGTGGCCAACTGGTATGCGTCTTCCTATTTCGATGGCAACGACTATTGCAGCGTGCTCGTGAAAACACGCGAAGGCCGTCCCATCAAGATCGAAGGCAACAAGATGTCATCCGTTTCCAACGGTGTCATCAACGCCCGTGTGCAGGCAGCCATCCTTTCTTTATATGATGAGTCGCGCCTGCGCAATCCTTTGACAGGTGGAAAAGACAGCGACTGGACCACAGTAGACAAGGAGATCTCCGACAAACTGAAAAGCGTGGTTGCCAGCGGCAAATCCGTTCGCGTCCTCACTTCCTCCCTGGCCAGCCCGAGCAGCCGCAAAGCCATCGACCAGTTCGTGGCCGCCTACGCCGGTGCCCCCGCGGAAGACGGAAGCACACAGCCTTCAGGTGCAGGTGTGGTAACCTATGACGCGGTGTCCAGGTATGGCATTATCAAAGCCCACCAGGATTGCTTCGGCAAAGCAGCCGTTCCCGCCTACCGTTTCAACATGGCAAAAACCATCGTGAGCGTAGCGGCCGACTTCCTCGCCACGTGGGTGTCGCCGATCGAATTCATGTACCAGTACGGCCAGGGCCGTAACCTGAAAAAAGGAAAGACCATTTCCAAACACATCCAGTTTGAAAGCCATCTTTCCGTTACCGGTTCCAATGCCGATGAACGCGTTCCCGTGAAGCCTTCACAGGTAGGCGCCCTGATCGTTGCCCTTTACAATGCCGTGGCCTCCGCAACCGGCGGCCAGCAGGTGAGCGGTGGTTCCGGACTTCCGTTTGACGCCGATATCAAATCCGCAGCAGCACACCTGTTGAAAAACAAAGGTGCTTCCCTCGTGGTATGCGGCAGCAACGACCCATCCGTACAAAGCCTCGTATGCGGCATCAACCAGATGCTGGGTAACTACGGCACAACCGTAGACATCAACAGCCCGAGCCTGCAATTCCAAAGCGACGATGCAGGCGTAGCCTCCCTGATCAGCGACATGAACGCAGGTAAGGTGGGTGCGCTCATCATGCAGGGTGTGAACCCCGCTTACACATTGCCCGATACCGAAGCGTTCAAAGCCGCCCTCAAAAAGGTGGAACTGACCGTTTCCTTCAGCCCGACACTCGATGAAACATCCAGCGTGGCCGGCTATGTTTGTCCGGACCACAATTTCCTGGAGTCATGGAATGACTACAATCCTTACGCAGGTGAATACAGCCTGTGCCAACCCACCATCAACCCGCTGTTCAAAACCCGCCAGTGGCAGGAAAGCCTGTTGAAATGGTCGGGCAGCAACAGCACCTATTAC
Source organism: Flavobacteriales bacterium (assembly GCA_020635855.1). Classification (NCBI taxonomy): domain Bacteria; kingdom Pseudomonadati; phylum Bacteroidota; class Flavobacteriia; order Flavobacteriales; species Flavobacteriales bacterium. The sequence continues at coordinate 111,433 of JACJYZ010000002.1, forward strand.
GATTTCATCCGCAGCAACTGGCAAGCCAACCAGTTCGCCGCACAAACCAAAGAGATCCTGTTCGATGCATTCTGGAACCAGTCTGTGCACGACGGTGTATTCTCCACTTCAGCTCCAGCCGCAACCGAAGCAATGGCCTTTGCAGGCAACATGTCTGCCGCAGCTACAGCCGCTACGGCCATGGGCAAATCAGGTTCGTTCGAGCTGGTGATTTACGAAAAGACCGGTGTAGGAAATGGTATGTACGCCAACAACCCCTGGTTGCAGGAACTGCCCGATCCGGTATCGAAGGTTTGCTGGGATAACTATGTTACCATGAACCCCGTGCAGATGGATGAACTCGGTCTGAACACCATCCTGGGCCAGGAAGAAATGGCCGATGTGGTGGAAGTGACCGTTGGAAATAAAAAAATAAAAGCACCCGTATATCCACAGCCAGGTCAGACCGTAGGTACCGTAGGGCTTGCGCTCGGATACGGCCGTACGGTTGTGGGTCGCGCCGGTGAAAACGTAGGCGTAGATGCATACCCGCTGACCAGCCTGGGTGCGAATGGCTTCTCATATCATGCCACTGATTGCAGTGTAAGCGGTTCGGTAGATAAGATGCACCTGGCCACCACCCAAACCCATCACACCATCATGGGCAGGGATTCGGCTGAGACGGGTATCATCCGTGAAACGTCACTTGCCGCTTATGTGTCCGACCCTTCTTCAGGCAATGAACAGGTGACCGTCGCCACGGTGGAGCACGAACACAAGCTGCCGTCGGAAGTGGATATGTGGAAAGAGCACCCGAAGAATATCTTCCATTGGAACCTGTCTGTTGACCTGAATTCATGCATCGGATGCGGTGCCTGTGTGGTCAGCTGTATTTCCGAGAACAACGTGGCTGTTGTGGGTAAGGATGAGATCCGCAGATCGCGTGAAATGCACTGGATCCGCATCGACCGCTATTACAGCAGTGATTATACCAAAGCAAGGGCCAAGGAAGAAGGTCTCAATAACATCCAGATGTACCACCGGATGGAACGTCCGTCGGAATACCCGAAAGTGACCTTCCAACCCGTGATGTGTCAGCACTGCAACCACGCTCCCTGCGAGAACGTGTGTCCGGTGGCTGCCACCACACACAGTTCCGAAGGTCTCAACCAGATGACCTACAACCGTTGCGTGGGTACGAAATACTGTCAGAACAACTGTCCTTTCAAGGTACGTCGCTTCAACTGGTTCAGCTACCCGCGCGATACAGAGTTCCGTGATGTGAACCCTTCACAGAACGAACTGGGCCGCATGGTGCTCAACCCGGATGTGGTGGTACGTTCCCGTGGTGTGATGGAAAAATGCTCCATGTGCATCCAGCGCATCCAGGAAGGCAAGCTGAACGCGAAGAAGGAAGGCCGTACCGTGAAAGACGGTGAGATCCAGACCGCCTGCAGCGCCGTGTGCCCGACACACGCCATCCGTTTCGGTAACGTGGCGGATCCGGATTCGGAAGTGGCCAAACTCGCCGACGATCCGAGGACCTATTACCTGCTTGAAGAATTGAACGTGAAACCGTCCGTGCAGTACATGACCAAGGTCAGGAACACCGGTGACGCATAATTAAAATAGATAAAGATTACTACGCTATGAGCGAAGCAGTACAAACCACCATTCGTAAGCCCCTTATCAAAGGGAACAAGGATCTGCACCAGATCACGGAAGATGTGGCCAGGTCTGTGGAAGGCAAAGCCAGCCGCCTCTGGTACATCGTATTCACCGTGGCTGTTGTGGCCGCCCTTTGGGGAATCGGTTGCATTGTGTATACCGTAGGACGCGGTATCGGTACCTGGGGTGTGAACCGCACCATCGGTTGGGCCTGGGACATCACCAACTTCGTTTGGTGGATCGGTATCGGTCACGCTGGTACGCTGATCTCCGCCGTACTGTTGCTTTTCCGTTCCCGCTGGCGCATGGCCATCAACCGGTCTGCAGAAGCCATGACGATCTTCGCTGTGATCATGGCGGCCCAGTTTCCGATCCTGCACATGGGGCGTCCTTGGTTGGCCTTTTATGCGCTTCCGCTGCCGAACCAGTTGGGCTCACTGTGGGTGAACTTTAACTCGCCACTGCTGTGGGACGTATTCGCGATCTCAACGTATTTCTCGGTTTCACTCGTGTTCTGGTACATCGGCCTCCTGCCCGACTTTGCCATGATCCGCGACAGGGCCGTGAAACCGGTGACCCAAAAGATTTACAGCATCCTCAGCTTCGGATGGAGCGGACGCGCCAAGGATTGGCAGCGCTTTGAGGAAGTATCATTGGTGTTGGCCGGACTGGCCACTCCGCTGGTGTTCTCGGTTCACTCCATTGTAAGTATGGACTTCGCCACGGCGGTGATCCCCGGGTGGCATACCACCATCTTCCCGCCTTACTTCGTACTCGGTGCGTTGTTCTCGGGATTTGCCATGGTGTTGACCTTGTCGCTGATCATGCGGAAAGTGATGCACCTGGAAGATTACATCACCATCTCGCATGTGGAGTACATGAACAAGATCATCATGCTTACCGGTTCCATGGTGGGTGTGGCCTATATCACCGAACTGTTCGTGTCGTGGTATTCAGGTGTGCCTTATGAAAACTATGCCTTCATCAACCGCGCCACCGGTCCTTACTGGTGGGCCTATGCCTGCATGATGACCTGCAACGTGGTGAGCCCGCAGCTGTTCTGGGTAACCAAGTGGAGAAGAAGCCTCACCTTTACTTTCGTACTGTCCATCATCGTGAACATCGGTATGTGGTTCGAACGTTTCGTGATCATCGTAACCTCGCTGCACCGCGATTTCCTGCCCAGCAGCTGGACGATGTTCCACCCGACATTTACTGAAATTGGAATCTACATCGGAACCATCGGAATATTCTTTGTGTTGTTCCTGCTGTTCGCCCGCGTATTCCCGGTGATTGCACAGAGTGAAACCAAGTCGATCCTGAAAGGAACCGGTAACCAATATTTGAACGTGATTCCCGAATAATTTCTGCCATGACGAACAAGAAAATATACGGTCTGTTCGACGATGACCACAAATTGATTGACGGTGTGAAAGCCTTGCGTGAAAAGGGCTTTGATATTGCAGAGGCATACACACCTTACCCTGTTCACGGCCTGGATACCGCTATGGGAATTCCCCGCACGCGCCTCGCCATCTGCTCATTCATCTATGGCATGACCGGCGTGAGCCTGGCCCTGCTGATGACGTATTTCATGAGCATCGTGGACTGGCCCATGGACATCGGTGGCAAGCCCAGCTATTCGTTCCGTGAAAACTTCACGTCCTTCATTCCGGTGACATTCGAGTCAGGTGTACTGCTCGCCGCACATGGAATGGCGATTACCTTTTTGCTGAGAAGCTGGTTGTTGCCGGGAGTGAGCCCCAAGAACCCCGACAAGCGTACGACCGACGATAAATTCTGCCTGGAAATGGATGCCTGGACTGATGAAGAAGAGGCCACCATCAAGGATGTACTGACCCGTTCGGGCGCATTTGAAGTGAATACAAAATCATAAGGTGACGAAGCCAAGAATGAAACCTATGAAAAGCATATTGATCCCGAACGACCTGAGCAAAGGATTTGTGGCAGCATGCCTGTATGCTGTGCCGGTTCTAGGCCTGATGTCGTGTGGGCAGAACCCCACGAGGGAGTACGATCCTTCCCTGAAGCACGAGACACCTCGCATTGAGTATACGGCAGACATGGACATGTACCGGTCTCCGTCGTACGAGACATATTCCGAAAACCCCATCCTTCCTGAAGGGATGACCGCCCAGGTGCCGGCACACGGTTCAATTGCAAGAGGACACATGCCTTATGCCTATCCGAACACGCCGGAAGGATATGAGATGGCGGGTCAGCAGTTGAAAAACCCCGTTCCACTGACCGAAGAAAACCTGGCGGAAGGAAAAGAACTTTTCCTGAAATTCTGTTCGCATTGCCATGGTAAAAACGGCAAGGGCGATGGTACCATCATCAAGAATGACAAATTTCCCGCACCCCCGGCATACGATTCTCCTGCTTTGAAGGATCTGCCGGAAGGGAAAATGTTCCATACAATCACATATGGCAAGAACCTGATGGGAAGCCACGCGTCACAACTGGAACCTGAACAACGCTGGAAAATCATTCATTTTATCCAAACCCTGCAAGGACCGAAGGCAAGTGCTGAATCCACCGGTACGGCTGCCGCAGGTTCTGATGTCGCACCGGCTGATGCAGCACCTGCTTCCGCAGCGCCTGCAGCAGCACCTGCAACCGGTAAATAAAGCATAATTGGGAAAGTATTATGGAGAACCAATACATACAAAAGAATAAAGTCAGCTTCGGTTTGATGGCCGTGGGTGCAATTGCAGTTGTAGCTGCATTCGTAGCCGATCCGAAGCGCGCATGGTCCAACCTGCTCGTGGATAATTTTTTCTTCATGGCGCTGGGCCTTTTCGGGGTTTTCTTCATCGCCCTCCAGTACCTCACCGAATCCGGATGGTCGGCTGTGATCAAGCGTATCCCTGAAGCCATGTCTCAGTACCTTTATATCGGTGGTCCCCTGTTGCTCATCGTGATTGCACTGGCCAACCACCATCTTTACCACTGGATGGATCACGAGGCGGTTGAGCATGATCCGGTGTTGCAAATGAAATCGGCATACCTGAATGCGCCCTTTTTCTACATCCGTTCCGTGGCCTATGTGGCCGGATGGATCCTGGCGGCCCGGGTGCTGAGAAACTATTCCCTGCAACAAGATCTGACCGGTGAGTCTTTTCATAAAAAATGTATCAAGGCGTCGGCCATCTTCATGGTGTTTTTCGCTGTGACTTCCAGTACCTCTGCCTGGGACTGGCTGATGTCAGTGGATGCACACTGGTTCAGCACCCTGTACGGCTGGTATGTGATGATGGGTATGTGGGTGAGCGGTACCACGTTCATGTTGCTGTTCATCATCTATCTGAAAAGCCGCGGATACCTCCCGCAGGTCAATGAAAGCCACCTGCACGATATGGGTAAATGGATGTTCGCAACCAGCATGGCGTGGACATACCTCTGGGTATCTCAGTGGCTGCTCTACTGGTATGCCGGTTTGCCTGAAGAAATGACCTACTTCATTGAAAGGGTTGAGAACTACCCGTTGCCGTTCTTCGGCATGCTGCTGGTGAACTTCTTCGTGCCCTTCTATGTGCTGATGTCCAGGGATGCGAAAAGGCAACCCGGATTGCTGGTAGGAGTTGGCTCGATCGTTTTCGTTGGGCACTGGATGGATTTGCAATTGTTGGTGATGCCGGGTGTCATGGGTCACGAACACGGGCATATCGGATTTATAGAATATGGAATGTTCCTCGGCTTCCTGGGACTGTTCATCTTTGTTGTACAGAAAGCCCTTGCCAAACATCCCATTGTGGTGAAAAACCATGCTTTCCTGGAAGAAAGCCTGCATCACCACTATTGATTAATTAGGAAAAACATTCATACACGCATAAGGGCTTGCCCGGATTTATAAAGCACGCGATCTAAAAAAAATTGACCATGATTGGATTCTTGATCTCTCTCGGTATCATCTTGCTGATCATTGCAGGGGTTCAGCTAGTGAAGGTCCTTGACCTCTCCGCAGAATTGCAGGGTAAGGGCAATGAGAATGAAGTGTCAACGGAAGGAGAAAACCGAACCAATGGTACACTCTATTTCCTCTTCATGATCGCCTTCTTCGGATTCGTGATCTGGCTGACCGCCAGGTACAAGGATTTCCTGCTTCCTGCTCCCGCCTCAGAACACGGACAAGGCATCGATGATATGATGCACCTTAACCTGGTGATCATTGCCATCGTGTTTTTCATCACCAACATCCTGCTGTTCTTTTTTGCTTTCCGCTACTACGGACGCAAGAACGGCAAAGCCACTTTCTACCCGCATAACAACAAACTGGAAGTTGCCTGGACCATCACCCCGATGATCGCCCTGGCCGGACTTATCACCTATGGTCTGACCATCTGGAACAGCACCATGAGTACCACCAAGTATGCACCGGATGAGTACCTGAAGATTGAGTTGTATGCCAAACAGTTCGACTGGACCGCACACTATGCCGGCGCCGATAAAGCATTCGGTAAAGCCAGCTATCGCCTGATCACCCCCGCAAATGTTCTGGGCCTCGATTCAACCGATGCACACAATGCGGATGACAAGATTACCAAGGAACTGCACCTGCCGGTGAACAAACCGGTGTTGCTGACCTTCCGCTCACGTGACGTGATTCACAGCGCCTACCTGCCGCACTTCCGTGTGCAGATGAACTGTGTTCCGGGTATGACCACCCAGTTTGCGTTCACACCCACGAAAACCACGGCGGAAATGCGCCAGGACCCTTTCGTGATTAATAAATATGCGAAGATCAATGAGCTGCGCCACGAGCGCCTGCCGGGAGAAGAAGATGTGCAGTTCGATTACCTCCTGCTCTGCAACAAGATCTGCGGAACAGCGCACAACAATATGCAACTGAAGGTTGTGGTGGAAACCGAGGAAGAGTTCAATGCATGGCTTGCCCAGCAATCCACCTTCATTGATAATACAACGAAGTAATCACGGCACATTTGCCCATTTATAAAGAACCACGTTACCTTAATTGATAGATATGTCTGCTGATAGCCACGCAAACGCCCACCATCATCACCATCACAAGGAGCACTGGATTTCCAAGTACGTGTTCAGTATGGATCATAAAATGATCTCCAAGCAGTTCCTGTTAACTGCAATTGTGATGGCTGTGATCGGTATGCTGATGTCTACCTTTTTCCGCCTGCAACTGGCCTATCCCGGAGAAAAGTTTGCCATCCTGAACTTTTTCCTCGGTGACCGCTGGGCGCCGGATGGTAAACTGGATCCGCAGATGTATCTGGGCCTGGTAACCATCCACGGAACCATCATGGTGTTCATGGTACTCACAGGTGGTCTGTCAGGAACTTTCAGTAACCTGCTCATCCCTTTTCAGGTGGGAGCGCGTGACATGGCTTCCGGCTTCCTGAATATGCTATCTTACTGGTTCTTCTTCCTGTCCAGCATGATCATGGTGATCTCCTGCTTCGTGCAAACAGGTCCCGCATCAGGTGGATGGACCGTTTATCCGCCCCTCAGTGCACTTGAACAAGCCATTCCCGGTTCAGGCTTGGGTATGACCCTCTGGCTGATCAGCATGGCCCTCTTCATTGTATCTGCCCTGCTGGGAGGTCTGAACTACATCGTAACCATTGTGAACCTGCGTACCAAAGGCATGAAAATGACCCGGCTGCCCCTGACCATCTGGGCATTCCTGATCACCGCCATCCTTGGTGTACTGTCTTTCCCGGTGCTGCTCTCAGCCGCCCTGCTGCTGATCTTCGACCGCAGCTTCGGCACCAGCTTCTACCTGTCCGACATTTTCATCGGCAGCGGCCCGCTCGCACATGAAGGAGGTAACCCCATCCTGTACCAGCACTTGTTCTGGTTCCTGGGACACCCCGAGGTATACATCGTACTGCTGCCCGCACTGGGTATCGCTTCCGAAGTGATCTCCACGCAGGCACGCAAACCTATCTTCGGTTACCGCGCCATGATCGGTTCCATGCTTGTGATCGGCTTCCTGTCGTTCATCGTATGGGGACACCACATGTACGTGACCGGTATGAGCCCCTTCCTGGGTTCCGTATTCGTATTCACCACCCTGTTGATCGCCATCCCTTCCGCCGTGAAGGTGTTTAACTACCTCACCACCCTGTGGAAAGGAAACATCCAGTTCTCGCCGGCCATGCTGTTTGCCACGGGATTGGTATCCACTTTCATCACCGGTGGCGTGACAGGTATCATCCTCGCCGATTCGGCGCTTGATATCAACGTGCATGATACCTACTTCGTGGTGGCCCACTTCCACATCGTAATGGGGATGTCTGCTATCTTCGGTATGTTTGCAGGCGTGTACCACTGGTTCCCCCGCATGTTCGGCCGCATGATGAACAAGAAACTAGGTTACCTGCACTTCTGGCTGACGATTATTTCGGTGTACGGTGTGTTCTTCCCCATGCACTACGCAGGTATGGCAGGATATCCTCGACGGTATTTTAACTATGATGCATTCCCGATGTTCGACGGTTTCAGGGACCTGAGCCAGATCATCACCTTCTTTGCCATCATGGGGGCCATTTCCCAGGGCATTTTCATCTTCAATTTCTTTTACAGCCAGTACCTCGGTCGCAAGGCAAGCCAGAACCCATGGAATTCCAATACCCTGGAGTGGACCGCTCCCGTTGAGCACATTCACGGAAACTGGCCCGGCCCCATCCCGGAAATTCACCGCTGGCCGTATGATTACAGCAAACCCGGCCACGATCAGGACTTCATACCGCAAACGGTTCCTCTCGCTGCAGGTGAGTCGGATGAAGGCCACTAAACGCCTGGTTCTGCTACAAAACATCCCATCCCCCGTACCTACGGGGGATTTTTTTTACTTTTAAGGACCAGCGGCACGGTGTATGAACGACAACCTAGATCCCAACAAAGAACGCCTTCAGCCGGTCGACAACGACCTTGAAAAGGTATTGCGCCCCAAAAGCTTCGACGATTTCACAGGTCAGCAGGAGGTGGTGGACAACCTGATGGTGTTCGTGGAGGCCGCCCGGTTGCGCGACGAGTCGCTGGATCATGTGTTGCTGCACGGTCCTCCGGGATTGGGAAAAACAACGCTGGCACACATCGTGGCCAATGAACTGGGTGTGAACCTTAAGATGTCATCAGGCCCCGTACTCGAAAAGCCCGGTGACCTGGCAGGCCTCCTCACCAACCTGGAGGTGAACGATGTGCTGTTCATCGACGAGATTCATCGCCTGAGTCCGGTGGTGGAAGAGTACCTCTATTCGGCCATGGAAGACTTTGTGATCGATATCATGATCGATACCGGTCCGAATGCCCGCTCGGTACAGATCAGCCTGAACCCGTTCACACTCATCGGGGCCACTACCCGCTCCGGTTTGCTGACCTCGCCCCTGAGAGCCAGGTTCGGTATCAACAGCCGCCTGGCATATTACGATGCCAAACAATTGTCACACATCGTGAAACGCTCGGCCGGTATCCTCCAGATCAAGATCTATGAAGATGCCGCCCTGGAGATCGCCGGAAGAAGCCGTGGCACCCCGCGTATCGCCAATGCCCTGCTTAGAAGGGTACGGGACTTCGCCCAGGTGAAAGGGGAGGGTGTGATCGATATGGACATCACCACGTTCTCGTTGAAGGCGCTTAAGGTGGATGCACATGGCCTGGACGAGATGGACAACAAGATCCTTTCCACCATCATCGAAAAGTTCAAGGGAGGCCCCGTGGGCTTGTCAACCATCGCCACGGCCGTCAGCGAAGAACCCGATACCCTGGAAGAAGTGTATGAGCCCTTCCTGATCCAGGAAGGATACCTCGCCCGTACGCCGCGGGGACGCATAGTGACCGACCGCGCTTATCGCCACCTGGGCGTCACCCCGGTCAACCGCGGACAAGGAGATCTCTTTAACAGTTAGTCGTTCCGATGACCGAGCGCCAACTCCGTGCCGGCACCCACAGCGAACGCGTCAGGTCCCTGGCCCGTGATGCCGGCTTCGATCATTGCGGCATCGCCACTGCTACATTCCTCGAAGCAGAAGCACCCCGCCTCGAACGCTGGCTGAAACAGGGCATGCATGGCACCATGGCGTACATGGAGCAACATTTCGATAAGCGCCTGGATCCCCGCCAACTGGTTCCCGGCGCCCGCTCGGTGATTTCGCTGCTGGTGAACTACCATTCCCGGGAAACGCAACCGCCCGATGTGCCACGAATTTCCACATACGCGTACAGCCGGAAAGATTACCACCGCGTGATCAAAGACATGTTGTTTAACCTCGTGCAGCGCATGCAGGAAGAACTGGGGCATTTCGACGGACGTGTGTTCGTGGATTCGGCACCTGTACTCGACAAAGCCTGGGCGGCGCGTTCAGGCCTGGGCTGGATCGGGAAGAACAGCAACCTCATCCGCAAAGGAGAAGGGTCGTTCTTTTTCATAGCGGAAATCATCTGCGACCTGGAACTGGAACCCGATCACCCGGCAACCGATCATTGCGGCAGTTGCACACGTTGCATCGATGCGTGCCCAACCCAGGCGATTGTAGCGCCCTTCGTGGTGGATGGGAGCCGATGCATCTCCCATTATACCATCGAACTGAAGGAGGCCATTCCGGCATCCATGCAAGGCGCCTGGTCCGATTGGATGTTCGGATGCGATGTGTGCCAGGATGTATGCCCCTGGAACCGTTTCTCAACACCCCATCGGAACCCCGGTCTGGAACCGGTGCCCGAAGTGATGCAGTGGTCGGCTGATGATTGGTATGAAATGACGGAGGATGTATTCAACCGCGTATTCGGAACTTCCGCACTGAAAAGAAGAAAATACGAGGGAATCAGGCAAAACCTGAAATTCCTGCAAAGCCCGGGCGACTAGCTGCCCCATCGGAACCCCTTTGCATCGAATCCTGCGAGTTGCAGCGCCCGGTCTACCACGGTGTTCACCAATGCATCGACGGTTTCGGGTTGACTGTAAAACGAAGGACTGGCGGGGCAAATGATGCCGCCTGCCAGCGTAATGGTTTCCATGTTGCGGATATGAACCAGGTTCAGGGGTGTTTCACGAAGCACGAGTACCAGTTTGCGACGCTCCTTCAGCATCACGTCGGCTGCACGGGTCATCAGGTCATTGGAGATTCCGCCGGCGATGCGGCCCATGGTTCCTGTTGAGCAAGGACAAATGATCATGGCTTCATATCCGGCTGATCCGGAGGCAAAGGGCGCCATGAAGTTGTCGCGGGCATAGATGGGGAATGGGAAATTCATCGGAATGTTCTTGCCCAGTTCCGTTTCCCATACCACTTTGGCGCTCTCGGACATGACCAGTCCGCAGGCCTCCACCTGGTTTTGCAGGGTGGCCACCTTTTCAATCAGGGCCTTGGCGTACGGGGCGCCGCTGGCACCGGTGATACCGATCACGAGTTTTTTCTTCATGGCCCGTCAAAGGTAATGGGGAGCCGCGAAAGAGGCAACCCGAAAGCGGCTATTGCACGATCAGTTTTTCGCGGAACACGGAATTGTTTTCGGTGACGGCTTCCAGCAGGTATGCACCGGCGGCAAGGCCGGATGAACCGAGGTTTACGCTGAACCCGCCATTGCCCGGAATTGTGCGCACCAGCTGGCCGTTGAGGTCTGTGATGCGTACATAGGCGATGGAGCTGCCGTTCACCGGCACATACACCACGCTGTTGTTGTGCATGGGGTTGGGGAATACCTTTGCTTTTCCCTGTGATTCCGGGTTGAGCTGTCCGACGGTCAGGACGACCTCATTGATGGCGTCCAGTGCATTGATGCGGCCGTATCCGAACGTGTTGTTCGGAACTGTGCTGGAGGAAACACCTCCGCAGGTTTCATTCACGGAAAGTTTCACAGCTGTTTTTTCGATGATGTCTTCGATGATGTCCACCTTACCTGCCAGGTCGGGGTTGGCAGAGATCATGAGGGCCACAAGGCCGGCTACGTGCGGACCGGCCATGCTGGTGCCGCTCATCGAAGTATAGCCACCTCCGGGATAGCTTGAGCGGATGTCGGATCCGGGTGCACTGATGTCGGGTTTCATGCGGTTGCTTCCATCAACGGTCACGTTGCCGCGGCTGCTGAAAGACGACATGTTGTCGCTGCTGGTGGTGGAGCCCACCGAAAAGCTTTCGTCATACATGGCGGGAGGATCTTCAACCGTGTTGCAGCTGGGCCCGCTGTTGCCTGCGGAAGCCACCACCACGATACCTGCGTCTTTCACATTGCTGACAATGACACGCATGGCTTCGAAGTTGCTGGTGTTGCAGCCTTCATCCGTGGGGCATCCCCAGGAGTTGTTGATCACATCCGGTGACTTGGAAGGCATAGGGTTCTGATCGTTGAGGTCGGTAGGGGCGATGAACCATTCGAAGCATTCGGCATAGGTGGCGAATGTACCGGCGCCCTGGTCCATGTTCCTGCATCCGATCCATTCTGCATCGGGTGCCATGCCTACCTGGTTACCTGCGCCGTCGTCGCCCACCATGGTGCCCATGGTATGGGTTCCGTGACCGTGGTCGTCACAGGGTTCGGTGGAAGCGGTTCCGCAGCTGCCGCCGTTACCGGTTTGGATGGCATCATGCCAGTTGTGGTTGTGATCGGCGCTGGACCCATTCCAGCCGCGGTATTTGCCTTTGATGGCGGGATGGTCCCATTCGTACCCGCTGTCTTGTCCGCCGACAACCGCACCCTGGCCCTTGTAGCCCATGCCCCATACCTGGTCGGCTTTCACAAGGGAAATGGCCCATTCCACGGCGTTGGTTTTGGTGTTCGGATCGTCATAGGAAGGAACGCCAACCTGCACCGGCTGCTGCACGGTGTAGCGGGCATTCTCAATCACCTGGCTCACCTGTGGCATTTCGGCCATGGCCCGGATCACGTCGATGTCACCTTTGGTCCATACGGCATTCACGATGAAATAGGAATGATAGGGGGCGTGCAGTGACTCCAGTTTTTCCCACACAACGGGTTGGGTGTGGGTAGAAAGATCCTGCAGGGTATGGAAAACGAAGTTGCCTTTTTCTTCTTTGGTGTTCATGTAGCGGGCAGCAGACAAGTCGGCTTGTTCCGCCATGATCACCATCATTTCAACAGCGCCACCGTTGGCTGCTTTGGACATCAGGACCGGGTCCACTTTGTCGGTCCAGTTATCATTCGTTGCGAAGGCCTGCGGTTGCGTGAAGAACAAACCGATGGACAGGCAGATAGACAGATGACGTTTCATCTTACACAGTTAAAGTTTGAAATTGTTTGATGACCAAAGGCTGGGGATGGTGCAAGATAGGAAAAGGCGCCAAGAATCGCAAACCGGTACCTGAAAACAAAAGGGGAATGTGAGTTGCACATTCCCCTTCTGATCATGAACAAAAGGTGCGACTATCCGCATTTGGTATGCCCGCAGCTTTTACAGTTCAGGCAACCTTCCTCGTAAACGAGGGTGGCCTGACCGCACTCCGGACATTCATTGTCAACGGGAGCCGTACCATCGGGGATGAAACGTTTCAATGCCCTTACCACACCATTTTTCCAGGTGTTCAGGTGTTCTTCGTTCAGGTTGAGGCCGGATACCATGTGCACCACGAACGGCAATGGCATGCCGTGGCGGATCACACCGGAGATCAGTTTTGCATAGTTCCAGTATTCCTGGTTGAAGGATCGGGACAGACCTTCGATGGTTACCTTGTAGCCTTCCTTGTCCTGGAACTGGAAATCGTAACGGGAGTTGCCGTCTTCCGTGCGGCTTTTGATCACCCATCCTTTTTCAACCCAGGAAGGAAGGGAGAACACATCCTCGATGCGACCGGTGAATATCTCATAGGGGCGGTCGTTCAGCAATCCCACCACGGCCATCCATTTCTCGTTGTTGTTCTGGAAACGGACAACGGATGCTTCGAGGGTCTTGGGGCGCTTGGGGGCTTTGGACTCGGCGATGATCACCTCTTCGCCTTCCTTCTTCTTTTTCTTTTTGTCATCGGTTACCAGTACGCCTGAACGTGAACCGTCGCGGTATACGGTGATGCCCTTGCAACCGCTTTCCCATCCTGTCTGGTAGATCTTGGCCACCAGCTCTTCGGTCACCTCGTTGGGTACGTTCACGGTCACACTGATCGAGTGGTCCACCCACTTCTGAACGGTGCCTTGCAGTTTCACTTTGGCCAGCCAGTCGACATCGTTGGCTGTGGCTTTGTAATAGGGCGACTTCTGTACAAGCGCATTCAGTTCTTCATCGCTCATGGCTTTCACCTGCTCTTCGTTGTAGCCGTTGGCTTTGAACCAGGTGATGAAGTGGTGATGGAATACGTGGTACTCTTCCCAGGTGTCTCCCACTTCGTCCACGAAATCCACACGTACGTTCTTGTCGTTCGGGTTTACTTTGCGACGACGCTTGTAAGCCACCATGAACACCGGCTCGATACCGGAGGTGGTTTGCGACATGAGGCTGGTGGTGCCGGTGGGTGCGATGGTAAGCAGGGAAATGTTCCGACGGCCGTATTTGATCATGTCGTCATACAGGGCCGGGTCGGCTTGCTTGATGCGGTTGATGAACGGGTTCTTTTCCTCACGCACCGGATCGTAGATCGGGAAGGCGCCTCTTTCCTTGGCCATGTCAACGGAAGAACGGTAGGCTTCGAGCGCGATGGTCTTGTGGATCCTTTCGGCGAATTTGATGGAATCATCGGAACCGTAAGTGATGTTAAGGGCGGCCAGCATGTCACCTTCGGCGGTGATGCCCACGCCGGTGCGACGGCCTTCAATGCACTTCTTGCGGATGTTCTGCCACAGGTTGGATTCAACCCGTTTGATTTCTTCCTCTTCAGGATCTTTATGGATTTTCTCAATGATGGCATCGATCTTTTCAAGTTCCAGGTCGATGATGTCATCCATCATCCTTTGCGCCATGCGTACATGTTTGCGGAACAGCGGAAAGTCGAAGGCGGCTTCCTGTGTGAACGGGTTCTTTACATAGCTGTAAAGGTTCACGGCCAGGAGGCGGCAACTGTCGTACGGACAAAGCGGAATTTCACCGCAGGGGTTGGTGGACACGGTACGGAAACCGAGGTCGGCATAGCAATCGGGCACGGATTCACGGGCGATTGTGTCCCAGAAAAGAATACCGGGCTCAGCCGATTTCCATGCATTGTGGATGATCTTTTTCCACAGCGCGGAAGCGTCGATCTCTTTTTTGTACTCCGGTTTGTCGGCGTTGATGGGATATTGTTGTGTGTAAGGCTCACCGGATACGGCGGCTTTCATGAAGTCATCGTCGATGCGTACAGATACGTTCGCGCCGGTTACTTTGGTGCCGTCCATCTTGGCGTCGATGAAGTTCTCGGCGTCCGGGTGTTTGATGGAAATGCTCAGCATGAGCGCACCACGACGGCCATCCTGGGCCACCTCACGGGTGGAGTTGGAATAACGCTCCATGAAAGGAACGATACCGGTGGAAGAAAGGGCGCTGTTCATTACTGGACTTCCCTTCGGACGAATATGAGAAAGGTCGTGACCCACACCTCCGCGTCGCTTCATCAGCTGAACCTGCTCCTGGTCGATCATGAGAATGCCGCCATACGAATCCGCATTGTTGCCGTGCCCGATCACGAAACAATTGGACAGAGAAGCGATCTGGAAATCATTCCCGATACCTGTCATCGGCCCACCCTGGGGAATGATGTATTTGAAGTTCTGTAATACTTCGAAGATCTCTTCTTCCTTAAACGGCTTGGGATATTTGGCTTCCACCCTGGCGATCTCGGAGGCCATCCTGCGGTGCATGTCGTCCGGGGTGGCTTCGAAGATATTGCCCGCCGAATCTTTCAGGGCATACTTGTTGATCCATACATTGGCTGCCAGTTCATCGCCCCTGAAATAGGCGATGGTTTTGGCAAGCGCCTCCTCGTAAGAGTAAGGACCTGCCAATGTCCGGGTGGGTTTGTTTTCTTTTTTCACTTCTTGTTCTGGCTGTTTCGCAACCGGGCTCTCGGCGGTTGCAGATTCCAGGTGCAAATCGAGGGTCAGGGTCTGGCTGGGATCTTTGATTTCGGGCATAATTCGGAACGGTTTTTCGGGTGTATAGGCTTATATGCAATTTCGGGATTTCGGAACAAAAAGAGGGGAGTATTCCATCCTCAATTTTTGTCAAAATCAAGTTTCAATTCAGTGTAACAAAGACCGGTTAGATACGGTAACGGCAATTCCTGACATCACATCAACACATGTACAGGAATTTTCCTTGGATAATCTCAGCTTTACAAAAATCAAAAATACTCGACAAGCTCCGACGATGCCTTTTGATTTTTATAAACAAACTGGGTGTGAAAAAAATTATGGTCGTCTCAGGGCACGTCCAGCCTCAAAAACGGAATCGGAAAAATTCAAGAAAGCTTGATTTTGCGTTGATGATTTTTCAACATAGCAGTTTTCTATTGTCGGTTTACGAAAAATTCCTTACTGAAAATACAACGTCCATTTCCTGCCCCGATCTCCCGTATCTTTGTTGCCGCATGCAGCAGGATACCTATATAACTTTACAAGACGACAGGATCGTACTTCGCCCCATGCAATCCGGCGATGCCGACCTGTTCTGGCCACTCACGCAGGTAGCCGGTATGTGGACCTGGTTCACCGCCGACCTGTCCATACGCGATGTGCTTGATCGGTGGGTGCAGGACGCCATGTCGGCACAACAGGCAGGCACCCGGATTCCGTTCACCGTTGTGGATGCTACCACCGGCCAGGTGCTCGGCTCAACCTCTTTCGGTAACATCTCCACACGTGATCAAAGGGTGGAGATCGGCTGGACGTGGCTCGGAAAACCCGCCCAGGGGAAAGGGGTGAACGACCGCATGAAAATCCTCATGCTCGACCATGCGTTCAACACCTGGAACATGCAGCGGGTGGAGTGGAAAACCGACGTGCTGAATCCGCATTCACGGAATGCCCTGTTGAGGATCGGTGCGGTTGAAGAAGGGATTCTGAGAAGCCACATGCTGATGACACATGGCCGCCGGAGGGATACCATCTATTATGGCATGCTCAGGGATGAGTACCTGAAACGGAAAGCATAGGATTACGGAATGTTTGTGTCTGCATCCGGGAATGTCCATTCGTCTGCATACATCCCATATACGTTATCGAGTTCGTGCCGCACCACATATCCTTCGTCTTTGCCCGGGATCTGGTTCAGGTGGTATACATAGGTTTTGATGCCTGCCTGTTGCAGGGCACGGAACAAATCCGGATCCGCGGCAGCCGTTATCCTTGATACCGCCACATGGGTGGCGTGCAGGTTTTTCAACGCGGTGATGTGATCTCCGGGCAGGGCGTACAGTACCTCCTCCGTTACAAGTACCGCACGTATGCCCGTATGTATGCCTTGCTTCACCGCGTCTACGGAGAAGAGTTCCATCATCAGCCTTTTGCGGTCTGTGAATTGTGCGGCGAATGCAACGGGGTCATTGACCTTGTCGGTCACCAGCACGGCATCCGGGTGCTGCCGGAACCATGCGTTGATGGCCTGCATGTCCAGGGGATGGTATTGGCCGTAGATGGGAAAGGACATGAAAGTGGCATGGTCCGGAGGAAGGTCGCCTTTGTATCCCGTGATCTTTCTCCAACCACCCCAATCGTGCGCCGCCACAAACACACCGTCTGAGGTTTGCCGGATGTCGAGCTCGAAAAGGCGGAAACCCGCCCCATAACTTTTGTCAAGCGCTTCCAGCGAATTGGTATACCTGTGACCGTCAATCATGCCGCCGGCATGAGCGATGAACCTTTCTTTGTCAGAAGCCTTGTTCATGATCTCCTGTTTCGTTTGTTGCATGTGAATGTAACGCGGAAATACAAATGCCAGCTGCGCCGTATCCGTGTACTCGCTGATCAGGCCTCCGTACCCGAAGGCAAGATAACATGTGTTGCTTTTCCATCCGGCCAGTTTGGGCAACCCGTTCTTTCTTAGCAGAGAATCGCCTGTTTCCGTATGTGCCCATGTGCTGTCGCCCGCGAGCGCGAAGAACCGCCCTGCTGCAAGTTCCTGTTCGGTCAACCTTATTAAAGCTTCCGCATCGTTCGCCTGGAAATGCCGAACGGTGAACCCATCCGGTTTTTGCACCAACATGTTGATGCCGTTATTCAACCGGTAAGAGGTGTTGCCAAGACAGATTTGTGACGGGAGGGTGGATGGTCGGTAGGGCTTTTTTGCGGCAGCAAGAAAGATGACGTCTTCCCAAGGTTGGGGTTGTTGTAGTGTGTCGCCCTGAAAGGGCCCTGCCGCATAGAAATACTTTTGCAGGGTAAGCAGTTGGTCTTCGCTGAAACGGATCTTATGGTTGAGTTGATTCAGGCAAACATGGGTGCCCCTGCGAAGGGTTGCATGCAACATGCCCTGTTTGTTCTGTACGATGATCTGCCAGTTGTCGGTGGATTGCTTCCACGCATCCCGGGCATGCATGGGAGTGGCTGAGACAAGACGGAAACAGTTGTCGAGCCGGATGCTGAAGGTGGTGTCTTTGTTGCCTGGATTCAGGATGACCGCATCCGCATTTTCCGACCATATGTGCAGGCCTCCGTTGCTTCCCGGTTCAATGTCAATGCCCTTGGCAAACCCCGATACCGTAAGTGAGGTTTCGTTCAGGTCACGGATCGCTTCTTTGTGTCCGGCGATCCATGCGTTGATATCTGCCTGTTGAGTATCATCTTTCAGGAACCGTGCATTGTGGTGAATGCCTGCACCGGCCAGGATCATGCGCGGCAGGTCCAGTTTGCTCAGCACCCCGGAAGGTTTAACGGGTAACAGGTTTGTGTCTGCGTTGGTGATCAGGAACAGTTCCCTGGGTTCCGGGAAATCCTGCACCACACGGGCGGTATACCCCATCATGATGTGATCGGGCAGGATGAATAGGGTGGTGTTGTCCAGCATGTGGTACCTGGCGAGGGTGTCCACCAGGTCTCCGATCCATGCGTCGGTGGCGGCTGCCATGGTTTCAAGCCGGCTCCGCTGGGGTGCAATTCTGCTTTCGATGCGGGAATCATATACGCCGTCCGGAGGGTGGGTGGAGATGGTCGACAGGAACAGTGCAAAGGGTTGCTTGTTTCCGCGGTGTGATTTGATCTCCGCCCCGGCCCAGTCGAACAGGTCTTTGTCGTGCAGTCCCCAGTCACATGCCGGGTAAGCATGCGGACTGTCTTTTTCCGAAAGCACCTTGAATCCGGACGCGGTCAGCAGGTCATCCATCCCGGCGAATTCTTTATGTCCCATCATGTACTTTACATCGTATCCCGCTTTGTGCAACACGTGCCCCAATCCGGTCAGCCGGATGTCGCTGGTTTTTTGAAAGAGTTCGTTGCCCCCATGGTAGAAGAAGGAGGGGAGCCCGTACACCATGGTATAGATGGCGCCTGCCGTCCAGTTGCTGCCGTCGTTCTCCGTCATGTGATAATAGGTCATGTCGGTTGCCAGCTTTCTCAGGTTCGGTGTGAGGTGCGCGAGTTTTTCGGAGAGAAATCCGGCTTCGAAAGATTCCAGTGAGATCACGATTACATTCTGCCCGGCTTCCGCTTTGACGTCTTTCGGCATCACAAAAGTGGCGGGATTCAGGCCTGCATTCCGAAGCGCTTCATCAAAAGGGATGTCGTGGTCCGGCGGTGTTCCCGGGAGTTCGGTCAGTTGCATGGCCATGCCATTGTGACTCAGGCTGAGGCCGACCAGGCTGGCGATGCATGTGAGCCGGATGGGTGTTCCCAGCCTGATCCTGTTGGCCAGGTTGTATAATAAGATGCTTTGCAATGCCACCAGAAGAAGTGCAACGATCCATTCCATAAAAAAGAAGGACGCTGTCATGCGGATGTTCGAAAGATCAAGGTGTACCCAGAAACATTCGTTGATAAAGGAACCTTCCATGTAAAGGGCCGCCCATTGTGCCGTAAGGAAAACCGCACCTGGCGCGGCGATGCACCATTTCCAGCGTTTCGGCAGAAAGGAGGCGATGAGTGCCATGCAACCGGTGGCAATCATCATTTGGAAGACGATATGGAAGGTTTTCATGTCCCGATTCCTTGTCCGTCCAAAAGTAGCTTTTTGACCGGATCGTTGCAGCATACTTATAAATCGACAAAAAAGCCGTTCCTTTGCAAAACTTTTGAAGGGAGAGGGTTTTCTACGCGGTCGGCCAGGGTTGGTCACGGTTGATCACCCGGCCATACAAAGCAAAAGTCCGCTTAGAAGATGATCCGATTTGACGAAATGGGTCTGCGCGAGGAAATCCTTGCCGCCATTACCGACCTGGGTTTTGTTGAACCCACGCCCATCCAGCAAAAAACCATTCCGCATCTGCTTACCCGCGAAGAAGACTTGATTGCCATTGCGCAAACCGGTACAGGGAAAACAGCTGGCTTCGGCTTGCCCGTATTGCAAAACATCAACACCGGTGACCGCGATGTACAGGCCCTCGTGCTGTGTCCCACCCGTGAACTTTGCCTGCAGATCACCCGTGACCTGGAATCGTTCGGGAAACATCTGAAAGGGTTTCATGTGACTGCCGTGTACGGTGGTGCCAGCATGGAAGTGCAGATCAGGTCCCTGAAAAAAAGTCCGCAGGTGGTGGTGGGAACACCCGGTCGTACACTTGATCTCATCAAACGGAAAGTGCTGAAGCTTTCCAATCTCAAGTGGCTGGTATTGGATGAAGCCGATGAAATGTTGTCCATGGGATTCAAGGATGACCTGGATGCCATCCTTGCAACCGCGCCACCGCAACGCCAATCGCTGCTGTTCTCGGCCACCATGCCCAAAGACATTCGCATGCTGGCCGGCAAGTACATGGAAGGTGCCGTTGAGCTGAACGTGAGCAAGGAACACATCAGCACCGAAAATGTGAGTCACGGTTATTACCTCGTGGGTGGCCGCGACCGCTACCTGGCTTTGAAGCGGATCGCAGATATGCACCCGAAGATTTACGCCATCATCTTTTGCCGTACCCGAAGCGAAACCAAAGACATCGCATCCAAACTCAGCCAGGAAGGCTACAACGCGGATGCATTGCACGGTGACCTCAGTCAGGCGCAGCGTGACCATGTGATGGACCGGTTCCGTCAACGTCAGCTTCAGTTGCTCGTTGCCACGGATGTGGCTGCGCGCGGATTGGATGTGACCGACCTCACGCATGTGATCAACTACAACTTGCCCGACGACGATGCCGTGTACATTCACCGGAGCGGCCGTACCGGCAGGGGAGGAAAACGCGGATGGGCCCTGTCCATCATCCATGTGCGTGAGAAAGGCCGGATCAAACATCTTACAAAACTGATCGGTAAACCCATGCAGCAATTGCAGGTGCCGAGTGCAAGAGAGATATGTGAAAAGCAACTCTACAATGTGCTCGACAAGATGGAGAAGGTGGAAGTGAACGAAGAACAGATTGCCGACTTCCTTCCCGCCATTGCATCCAAGTGGGAATGGATGAGCAGGGAAGAACTCATCAAGCGATTTGTTTGGGTGGAGTTCAGTCGTTTCCTTTCCTATTACAAGGATGTGCCCGATAAGCTGCACGAAGTGGGGAATGAAAGAGAAGTGTCACGCGAAGACCGCAAGAAGAAGCAGGGGCGTTTCGATTTTTCTTGGTTCTATCTCAACCTGGGTAGCAAAAACAAGTTGAACCCGGCACGGTTGTTTGCACTTCTGAATCAACACATGCCCACCAAGAACGTGGAGATCGGTCGCATCTCCATCAAGAAAAGCCATGTTTTCTTTGAACTGGACAAGACCCATAAGGATGAAGCGGAAGCAGCATTCAGAAAGGTGCGGTTCCAGGGAGTGCCTCTCCGGCTGGAAGAACTGGCGGCAGATTTTGTTCCACCTGATTTGCATGAATCTTCCGGTAAGCGTTCGTCAAAAGGGGGAGGCAAAAAAGCGGGCAAGCGCAAAGACATGAAAAAGAAAGTGCACAGGAAAGGTCAGTAAATCTCTTTCCGGATGTTCGCTTCGATTTCCATGGCGGCAGGTGTCAGCACCCTTTCCTCCACCCATTTGTGAATGGTGAGATCCTTGATCAATCCTTCCAGGTGACGGACGGTTTTGGCGTAGGATGGGAGTGAGTGAACCTTGTCGTCACAGTTCTTGAGGATCTGTAACACATCTCCCAGTTGCCTTTCTATGTCATCGTGTTCGGCGGCGAACGTGGAGATGGTGTTCTTTTCCATCAGTTCGTAAAGCTCCACCAGGTTGTATTCGTTGTACCCTATATTATATAGGTAGAGGATGTAGGGGAACAGGGATGCTTCCTCTTCTTCGATGTGCTCGAGTATCTCGTCTTTTACTTCTGTGAACCTGCGGTTGACTTCGTCCAGTCTTGAGTCGGGATTCATGGATTCACGAATCATGTCGAAGATGTATTTCTCACCTTCAGGTATGCGCCTGTACCGGTAGTACTGGTGTGTTTTCTGGAGGAAGTCGAGCATGGTGGTCACCGGGAAGGTCCGCAGTTCTTTCTCCGGAAATGCATTGAGGTTGCCATAGGCACTGAGTACGGTAAGCAGGAAGTCGGCGTTCAAACCCACCACGTTGCACGCATCCACAATGGAAAGGCCATACAAACCCTGGTCGATATTGAACCGGCTCAGTACGTCGCGCAGGAACTCGTGTTTTTGCACCAGGTCCTTGATTCGCTCGTCTCGTGCTATGGCTTGCATCTGTTTGGTTATAAGAGGTTGGCCTTTCTACGTTGGGTGAAAGTTACAAAAATCCGGGCATGATGGAAAAGGTGGCCGGATGGCTTTCCATATCCCATGGACGTTTATACTTTTGTACAAACCGAATGCGTATGGATGCTGATCCGATCAAACAGTTCGCGTCGTGGTACCGCGATGCTGAAGCCAGTGTGAAATCAATGCCGGAGGCCGTTTGTCTTTGTACGGCCGATCCCTCCGGTCGGCCGTCGGCAAGGATGGTGCTGATGAAGGGATTCGATGCGGATGGGTTCGTTTTCTTCACCAATTACGAAAGCAGAAAGGCAATGGAGATGATCACCAATCCCCAGGCTTTCCTGTTGTTTTACTGGAAGGAATTGGGCAGGCAGGTACGCATAGAAGGTCCGGTTGAAAGGGTGAGTTCCGAAGAATCGGACGACTACTTCGCTACCCGGCCACGCCAGAGCCAGCTGGGTGCATGGGCCTCCGCACAAAGCCGGCCGATCAAATCCAGGTTCACCCTGTTGCGCAAAGTGGCCTCGGTTGCCGCCCGTTTTGCCAACAAACCGGTGGAGCGTCCGCCTCATTGGGGTGGTTTCAGGTTGCACCCCGACCGGATGGAGTTCTGGCACGACCGCCCCTTTCGGTTACACGACCGCTTTGAATACCGCATGGATCAAGGGGTTTGGAAAATGGAGCGGCTCTCTCCCTAAAACCTTTGGCACAGAGTTTGCGTTTGGGGGAGGTGCAGGAATAAATCCCAAAAAGCAAACCAATGAAAAAAACGCATCTCCTCCGTAACCTCCTTCCCTTTGCTTTGGTGAGTTTGACCATGGTCTCGTGCCAAAAGGAAAAGGACAACGATTATTCTTCCGCCAATGACAATGCCCTGGCCGAGCGCATGTACAGCGACATGGAAAGCATTTCCGACCAGGCAGCCGACGGCAACCTGATCAGTTTCAAAAACGGCATTGATCAAACCATCATGGGCACCTGTGCCACCATCACCCATGATACCACAGTTACCCCGCATGTGCTGACCATTGATTTCGGTACCACCAATTGCACCTGCAACGACGGTCGCAAACGCCGCGGTAAAATACTTGTGAGCTATTCCGGCAGGTACCGCGAACAGGGTTCGGTGCATACCATCACCACCGACGGATATTATGTAGACGATTACAAAGTGGATGGTACCAAGTCGGTCACCAACATGGGCCGCAATGCATCCAACAACCTTTATTATGCCATCAGTGTTGATGGAACCGTGACATCGCCCGACGGAAAAACCGCCACATGGAAGTCTGATCGCGAGCGCGAATGGGTGGCCGGTGAAAGCACACTCATTAACTGGTTGGATGATGAGTATATGATCTCGGGCACAGCCAGCGGTACGGGTGCAAATGGCAAGAATTACAGCGCAAGCATCCTCAAGCCGCTCCACGTGGAACTCGATTGCCGTTGGATCACCAGCGGAAGCTTCGAACTCACACCCGAAGGAAACGATCCCATCACGGCAGATTATGGCAATGGCAATTGTGACAACCAGGCCACTGTTGAGTATCGCGGCAAAGTCTACAACATCGTATTGAGATAAACAGGATTTCTTCTCCCCGGTTCATCGCCCCGCCATTGGCGGGGCTTTTTGTTTCTCTTTGCCGGGAAATGACTAACATTGAAAAAAAATCATGGCGGTAACCATATATTCAAAAGAGGATCAGGCCAAAGGTGCCTTTGACGGAGGCCGTATCCTGGAGAACAAACCTATCGGATTCCCGCAGGATGGTGGTCGAATGAAGCCCGTTTCAGTGCTATTCTACTGGGCGCATGCCTGGAGTCCTGAAGGTGGTTTGATCGGTGAACATCCCCATCGGGGTTTTGAAATTGTATCGTATGTGCTGGAAGGAGAGATCCAGCATTACGACAGCCAGCTGAAAGGATGGAAATCATTGTATGCCGGTGACGCGCAGATCATCCGTGCAGGGAATGGAATCACCCATGCCGAGAAATTGTTGCCCGGATCCGCAATCTTCCAGATCTGGTTTGATCCCGGGCTCGAAGCTTCCATCTCAAGGCCGGCATCCTATAACGATTATCCCAAAACATCATTCCCGGTAACCAACCAGGACGGTGCTACCCACACGAGGGTATGCGGACCTGATGCGCCCATGGATATGAAGACACCAGGTGTTTCCATGGAAGAGATACTCGCGCCCGCCGGATGGCAAACCCGGTTGGAACTGAACGGCCAGGCGGCCGGTATTTTCTTGTTGGCCGGTACCATGAAAGCCGATGGCCAGGTTTGCAATGAAGGTGACTTTATCTTGGCCGGTGACCAGCCTTCCGTATCAGTGGAAACCGATGCTCCGTGCCGGATATTCGTGTTACGGTTTCCTCCACAGGTAGAATACAAGCTCTATAAGGAATTGGTGGCTAGTGCGCAATAGGTGAGAGATTCCCTATTTCCGTGTGTGAATTTTTACCACACCGGATTGTATTAGTTCTATATTTGATCCGTAATCAAACCTTAACATCCATCAAAATCAACATCACAGGTATGGAAACCGCAACCAAAGATGTAAAAAAAGGCCATGAAGCCCTGGTCGAGGAATTCATGGAAAAGGTGCGTGCCCGCAACGGTCACGAGCCTGAATTTCTGCAAGCCGTACATGAAGTGGCCGAGGCCGTTATTCCTTATATGGAAGAAAATCCCAGGTATAAGGATGCCAAGATCCTGGAAAGGATCTGTGAACCCGAGCGCGTGATCATGTTCCGCGTGCCCTGGAAAGACGACAAAGGACAGTTCCATGTCAACCGTGGCTTCCGCATTGAAATGAACAGCGCCATCGGACCTTATAAAGGCGGATTGCGTTTCCATCCTTCCGTGAACCTCAGCATCCTGAAGTTCCTCGCATTCGAACAAGTATTCAAGAACAGCCTGACCACCCTCCCCATGGGCGGAGGTAAAGGTGGTTCGGATTTCGATCCCAAGGGAAAAAGCGACAATGAAGTGATGGCCTTCTGCCAGAGCTTTATGACCGAGTTGTCCCGTCATATAGGTGCCAATACAGACGTTCCAGCCGGTGATATCGGGGTGGGTGGTCGCGAGATCGGTTACCTGTTCGGTCAGTACAAGCGCATTCGCAATGAGTTTACAGGTGTACTCACCGGTAAGTCGCCCAACTGGGGTGGAAGTCTCATCCGCCCTGAAGCAACCGGCTACGGATGTGTGTATTTTGCCGAGCAGATGCTGCAGGTGCACGGTGAGCTCATCAAGGAAAAAAACGTGGTGGTTTCCGGTTCGGGCAACGTGGCCCAGTTCGCTGTTGAGAAAGTACTGGATCTGGGAGGAAAGGTGCTGACCATGTCCGACTCCGAAGGATATATCTACGACAAAAAAGGCATCGATCGCGAAAAACTGGCGTGGATCATGGACCTGAAAAATGTGCGCAGGGGCCGTATCCGCGAATACGCCGACAAGTTCGGCGCCGACTTCATAGCCGGCAAACGCCCGTGGGAAGTGAAGTGCGACATTGCCCTGCCTTGTGCCACCCAGAACGAACTCAACGGTGAAGAAGCGCAGAAGCTGGTAGACCAGGGATGCAAAGCGGTGGCCGAAGGCGCCAACATGCCCTCCACACCTGAAGCGGTGAATGTTTTCCTGAAGAACAAGATCATGTTCGGTCCGGGTAAGGCGGCCAATGCCGGTGGTGTGGCCACATCCGGACTCGAAATGAGCCAGAACTCACTGCGTCTTTCCTGGACACGTGAAGAAGTGGACAGCCGGCTGAAAGCCATCATGGTGAGCATCCATGAAATGTGCGTGAAGTACGGAAAGGACGGCGGATACATCAACTACGTCAAGGGCGCCAACATCGCCGGTTTCGTAAAGGTGGCCGACTCCATGATCGATCAGGGCCTGGTATAGAGAGGTTTTATCGCCTGATAAATTGCTTACTTTTGAGCGGTGGTTGTGTAGCCACCGCTCTTTTTTTACCCCGTATTGTCTCATCGAATAACCCATTGCTTATGTACGGTAAGTTTCAGCAGTTTCTGAAAGATGAACTGGCTTCCATTGAAAAGGCAGGCCTGTATAAAAAGGAAAGAATCATCGCCACACCCCAGGGGGCGGAAATCAAAACCTCCGACGGACGCTCGGTGATCAACTTCTGTGCAAACAACTACCTGGGCCTCTCGTCACACCCGGATGTGATTCAGGCGTCGCATCATACACTGGATAAACGCGGATATGGTATGTCTTCGGTTCGGTTCATATGCGGTACACAAGACGTACATAAGGAACTGGAAGAAAAGGTATCCAAATTCCTGGGTACCGAGGATACCATTCTGTATGCTGCGTGTTTCGATGCCAACGGCGGTGTGTTCGAACCCTTGCTGGGGCCTGAGGACGCACTGATTTCAGATGAACTCAACCACGCATCCATCATTGATGGCGTAAGACTGTGCAAAGCACAACGGTACCGGTACAAGAACAATGACATGGCCGATCTGGAGGAGAAACTGAAAGCAGCCCAGGAACAGCGCTTCCGGATGATCGTGACCGACGGGGTGTTCTCGATGGATGGGTACATTGCCAAACTGGATCAGGTTTGCGATCTGGCAGAAAAGTATGATGCGTTGGTGATGGTGGATGACAGCCATGCCACCGGATTTGTGGGAAAAACCGGACGGGGAACCCATGAACATTGCGGTGTGATGGGGCGGGTAGATATCATCACAAGCACTTTGGGTAAAGCCCTCGGCGGTGCGATGGGCGGATTCACGTCCGGCCGGAAGGAAATTGTGGAACTGCTGCGTCAACGTTCCCGCCCTTACCTTTTCTCAAACTCCCTGGCCCCTTCCATTGCGGGTGCCGCGTCCAGGGTGATGGACCTGCTCAGCGAAACCACGGCATTAAGAGACAAACTGATGGATAATACCGCTTATTTCCGCGCAGGAATGAAAGACGCCGGTTTTGATATCAAGGAAGGCATTCATCCCATCGTTCCCATTATGCTGTATGACGCCAAGGTGGCCCAGCTGTTTGCAGAAAGGCTGCTGGCCGAAGGAATCTATGTGATCGGTTTCTTTTACCCGGTGGTACCCAAAGAACAGGCCCGCATCCGGGTGCAGATATCGGCGGCACACGAAACGCATCATCTGGATCAGGCGATTCAGGCCTTTAGGAAGGTGGGAGAGGAAATCGGGGTTCTCGCAAGGTGAAATCTAAAGGATTTTGTTGCGCGTTCTCTTGTAGCATTAAAAAAAAGGAATTATCTTCGCAGCCCATTTTGTGGACATAGTACAGACAAAGAGTACCTGAAACCTAGCAATAGTGAATACTATAAGCAACAAAACCGTTTCGCTGAACAAAGCAACGGTCAAGAAAGAGTGGTTTGTGATTGATGCCGAAAACGAGGTGCTGGGAAGACTTTCTTCCAAAGTAGCTTTCGTTTTGCGCGGGAAACACAAAACCGGATTCACCCCTCACGTGGACTGCGGTGATCATGTGATTGTGATCAATGCAGAAAAAGTAAAACTGACCGGTAAGAAAATGGAGGACAAGGAGTACATCCGTCACTCCGGCTATCCCGGCGGTCAGAAAATCACCAAGGTGGCAGACATGCTGGATCATAAACCTACCATGGTCATTGAAAAAGCCGTAAGGGGAATGCTTCCTAAGAACAAACTGGGTAACCACATCATCGGCAACCTGCACGTATATGCCGGTTCCGAACATCAGCATGCTGGACAAAACCCACAACCACTGGCCCTGAGCTCAATCAAATAAATATGGATACCATCAACACCATTGGAAGAAGAAAAACCTCCGTCGCCAGGCTCTATCTGAGCGAAGGCGAAGGCGTGTTTTACATCAATAAAAGGGACGGAAACGAATACTTCACCGTTCCCGAGCTTGTGCAAAAAATCAATCAACCCTTCGAACTGACCGAAAGCAAAGGAAAGTACGATGTGGTTGTGAATGTAAAGGGCGGTGGTATCAAAGGACAGGCGGAAGCGATCCGTCTGGCCATCAGCAAGGCCCTTTGTGAAGTGAATCCCGAATTCAGAGCCAAATTGAAGCCCGAGGGTTTGTTGACCCGCGATTCTCGCATGGTTGAGAGAAAGAAATTCGGAAGAAGGAAGGCAAGAAAGAGATTCCAGTTCAGCAAACGTTAAGAAAACCCCCACCATTCCTATGTCAAAACTGACCCAACAGGAACTTCTGGATGCAGGCGCACACTTCGGTCACCTGAAACGCAAGTGGAACCCAAAGATGGCACCGTTCATCTTTATGGAAAAGAACGGCATCCACATTATCGACCTGAACAAGACCATCGCAAAGACGGAAGTTGCCAAGTCGGCCCTGAAACAAATGGCCAAATCCGGCAAGAAAATCCTGTTCGTTGCAACCAAGAAGCAAGCCAAATCCGCCGTTGCAGACCTGGTGAAAGAAGTGAACATGCCTTACGTGACCGAACGCTGGCCCGGTGGTATGCTTACCAACTTCGCCACCATCCGCAAGTCCATCCGCAAGCTTACTTCCATCGAGCGGATGAAGACCGACGGAACATACGATAACATTTCCAAGAGAGAGCGCCTTCAACTGGAGCGCCAGAAAGAAAAGCTGACGAAGGAACTCGGTAGCATTTCCGACCTGACCCGCCTGCCCGCCGCCTTGTTCGTGGTGGATATCATGCGCGAGCACATTGCAGTGCAGGAAGCCAAAAAGCTGAACATCCCTACGTTCGCTATCGTGGATACCAACTCGGATCCGACCGAAGTGGATTTCCCGATCCCCGCAAACGATGACGCCGCCAAATCCATCACCCTGATTGTCGAATCCGTGGTTGAGTCGATCAAGGAAGGTCTTGCAGAGCGTAAGAAAGACAAGGAAAAGGAAGCTGTGGTTGCAGAGAAAGAAACCGGTGCCGATAAGGGAAAAGGCAAGATCGCTAAGAAAGCAGCTCCCAAAGCCGAAAAAGAAGAAAAAGACGCAGAGCCGAAAGCCGCTGGTGATGTGGCTAAGGTAGAAGGCGAAGAATAATTTCAGTACCCCACAAGTTATGTCACAAATTACCGCTTCAGATGTAAACAAACTGCGCCAGCAAACCGGTGCAGGTATGATGGATTGCAAGAATGCACTCACCGAAGCCGGTGGGGATTTTCAAAAAGCCATTGAAATCCTTCGCAAAAAAGGACAGAAAATTGCTGACAAGCGTTCCGATCGTGAAGCCAATGAAGGTTATGTGGTTGCCAAGACCGATGCCAACGAAAAGAAAGGTATCCTGATCGCATTGAACTGTGAGACCGATTTTGTGGCCAAGAACCAGGACTTCATCGACCTCGCCAATTCCATCGCTGAAACCGCACTGGCCCACAATGTGAAAAGCATTGATGAACTGAAGCAACTGGAATCGAACGGCAAAACCATTGAAGCGAACATTACCGACGAAATGGGCAAGATCGGTGAGAAACTCGAAATCACCGCTTTCGAACAGATCAATTCCGAAAGGGTTGTGGCCTACAACCACCCCGGTAACAAGCTAGCTACCCTCGTGGGCGTAAACATCGCTGACGGAGATGCCGTGAGCAAAGTGGCACGTGAAGTGGCCATGCAGGTAGCTGCCATGAACCCCGTCGCCCTGGATAAAGAAGATGTAAGCGCTGAAACGATTGAACAGGAACTGGAGATCGCCAGAGAACTGGCACGTAAGGAAGGTAAGCCGGAAGACATGCTGGATAAGATCGCACAGGGCAAACTCAACAAGTTCTACAAGGAGAGCACGCTGCTGAACCAGGACTTCGTTCGCGACACCAAGAAAACCGTACGGCAATACCTCGGAGAGGTGAACAAAGACCTATCCGTCAGCGCCTTCAGGCGTGTCGGCCTCGGCATCTAAGAAATATTTGAAAAGAGAGATTCAGTTCTCTCTTTTTTTTTGCACCAACTTATTCGCACACATACATGAAATACAAAAGGGTACTGTTAAAATTGAGTGGAGAAGCCCTCATGGGCCAGAAGAGTTTCGGCATTGATAACACCAGGCTGAACCAGTATGCATCCGAGATCAGATCGGTGGTTGAACTGGGTGTTGAACTGGCCGTTGTAGTGGGGGGAGGAAATATTTTCCGCGGTATCGAAGCTTCCAAAGGCGGCATTGACCGCGTACATGCCGATTACATGGGCATGCTGGCCACAGTCATCAATGGAATGGCACTTCAATCAGCCCTGGAATCAATCGGTTTACAAACCCGGCTGCTTTCTGCCATTAAAATGGAACAGATCTGCGAGCCCTTTATCCGTCGCCGCGCCGTACGTCACCTTGAAAAAGGTCGGGTGGTTATCTTCGGAGCCGGCACAGGTAATCCCTATTTCACCACGGATACGGCGGCTACCCTGCGTGCCATCGAGATCGAAGCAGACATCATCCTGAAAGGCACACGCGTTGACGGTGTGTATACCGCCGATCCGGAGAAGGATGCAACCGCTACACGGTATGATAAGGTAACCTTTGCAGAGGTGTATGAAAAGGAACTCAACGTGATGGACATGACGGCTTTTACGCTGTGCAATGAGAACAAACTGCCCATCATCGTGTTCGATATCAATGCCCCCGGAAACCTCTCAAGGATTGTTCAGGGCGAATCGGTGGGTACACTGGTTGAGTTTTGATCGCCCCACCGGCCGATCCCCAGATTTTATTATTTTTGAGCAAATCATTTGCACATCACCATGACTCCGGAATTAAAAGCCTGCATCGAAAATGCGAAAAAACAAATGGCGAGATCCATCGACCATCTGGAAGCCGAACTTCTGAAAATACGTGCAGGAAGGGCCAATGCCACCATGCTCGATAGTGTGCATGTGGATTATTACGGCACCAGCACCCCGTTGAGTCAGGTGGCCAATGTATCCGCACCGGATCCCAAAACACTGACCATTCAGCCCTGGGAAAAATCCATGATCGAACCCATTGAAAAGGCCATCCGCGAATCCAACCTGGGCTTCAATCCGCAGAATGATGGAGCCCTGGTGCGCATCAGCATCCCGCCACTCACGGAAGAGCGTCGGGTGGAATTGGTGAAGAAGACCAAATCGGAAGGCGAAAACGGAAAAGTGAGCCTGAGAAACATCCGCAGAGAAGCCAATGATGCCATCAAAGGCATGGTGAAGAACGGACTAGCGGAAGACCTGGCCAAAGATGCCGAGCATGAAATTCAGCAGCTGACCGATCAGTTCTCACGCAAGATCGATGGCCACCTCGAACAGAAGGAAAAGGAGATCATGACCGTCTGAGGTCACCCCCAAACTTTTGTGCCCTCCGAGCAGTTTTTACAGATATCAATTTCCGAGCGTGAAGAGAACAGGCTTCTGCGGAAGTTCTGGTAGGCAGCTCCGTTCCAGATCTCACTGAATGAGTTTTCCTGAAGACTACCCATGTTGTGGGTGGCGTCCTTGTCGAAGCAGCATGGTACCACACGCCCGTCCCAGGTGATCACACAACTGTGCCACATACGCCAGCACTGATCGTCAAGGCTGTTCTTGACAGCATACTTACCATCGGCAAGCTTGCGGTATCTTGAATATTTGTCCTGATCCGGAATCAGCGGATTGCCGTTTTCAAAATCATACACCTGGGCGGTTTTCAATCGCAAATCATCCACTCCGATTTCTTTGGCCAGTTGACGAATGACCGGGATCTCGTGCTCGTTCGGTTTCACCACCAGGAATTGGAAAAAGGTATAGGGAGTTTGGGAGCGAAGCTTTTTCTTCCACTTGATGATGTTGCGGCTTCCTTCCAGTACTTTTTCCAGCGAACCCTCTCGCCTGTAAGATTCATACGATGTCTGTGTGGTGCCGTCAATGGAGATGATCAGCCTGTCTAATCCGGATTCCACGGTACGACGTGCATGTTCATCATCAAGGAAATGGGCATTGGTGGAGGTAGCTGTGTATATGTTTCGTTGGGATGCCATTTGCACCAATTCCAGGAAATCCGGGTTCAGGTAAGGCTCCCCCTGGAAATACAAGGTCATGTATGCAACGTGAGAAGATACATCGTCGAGCACCTTCCGGAACAGATCTGTCTGAAGTCTGCCGGTTGGACGGGAGAAGGATCTGAGCCCTGACGGGCATTCAGGGCATCGCAGGTTGCATGCTGTGGTTGGCTCGAATGAAAGGCTGACAGGAAGCGCCGGATGGATCGGGTTCTTGGTTGTCCGTGCCTGTTTAAAACTACGGTATACCTTCACGGCATTGCGAAGGCGTGGCCCGTTGAAACGGGTCAGGATGTTCAATGAATCACGAGTTGCTGCAATACTTGCCATAAGCCGTTACCGGAAGATTCCCTTGCTGTTCCAGATGATCTCCTTCATCTTGTTCTTCATCGCATCGGCTGTCATCAGCACCATGTCTCCGTCGTTCGGAAACGGCACAGGATGATGCTGGACTTTCTCCTGACTTTCTTTTGACAATGCCCTTTTATCGCCCACAAATTTCGCAGATGCATTTTCGAATACCGATTCAACGGAGAAGGGCTCTGTTTTGATCAATTGCCCGGTTGCGGTTTCAACAAAGTTCAGGTGGCCGGTAATGATGGCAGCCTTGGATTGCAACAATTCAAGCACCATGCAATGCACATTCACGTACTTGTCTTCCTTGATGTCATTGCCCAGGCTGTCTTTCATTACATTCCCGTTGGCGTCCAGTTTGTACTTCCAACCGTCCTTGATCCGGGCTTTTTCTTCCCGTTGAATTTCCTTTTCCTTTTCCGGAGAAACATCAATGTTGTTGATCAGTAACTGGATCTTGTAGTCGTATTTCAGATCTCCCGTAGGCTTTACGTGGTAGTTGATCCAGGGGCCGTTCAGTTCTGAAAGACTGATCCTGCGCAGTTCCTGGTCATAACTCTGGGGAAGAATCACCTGGCTTTTGTTGTCGATGGATAACAACACATATGACATGCCCGCATTCTTGGATTGCTGCAGCAGTGCGTTCACGTCTTTATAATCGGCGTAGAATCCTTTGATCTGGTTGAACTCATTCCATGCCTGACGGGCTTCTTCCTTGGTGCCGGAATCCAATAGCTTCTTGCCGTGCGTGTAAAGGTATTCGGCAGCTTTTCGCTTGGTTTCCGCCAGTTCGTCGTCGTAGTTCACCGACTTGAACCCGATGGCATCTTTGGGATAGTTCTGTAACGTGGCCACCTGGCTTTGGCGCGACTTTAAACGGTTGTAGCGGTCGAACATCTCATTCCACCGTTCCGGGCTTCCCTCGGTTTGCAGGTAGGAAATGCGATCCAGGTCGATCTGGTTGGCATTCCGGTAAGCTTCCCGCAATACATCAATTTCCTTCTGTTTTTCCGGATGCTTCCTTAGTTTCTGTACCGATTTCCGCACAGCCATTTCGTAGTTGCCGTGGGTCAGGTATTTTTTGGATGTGGTGCACGCGGTGACCAGAAACAGTGCACCAATGAAGATGTAAAGTGTTCGGTTCATCATGTTTTTATATCAATCAGGGCAAATTTTACACCAAAGTTAAAACCCTGGAGAAGACCGGCCTCGGATTGGTTTGACTCAATATCGGAGTCTAAAGTAATCAACATTTGGAAGGAATAATGAACAGGCTCACCAGATTGAATTGTCAGGCCTGGAAATAGTTGCTACTTTGTACGCAATTAGGTGAAAAGTAACTCATTGAAACTATTTTGCTTCAATTCAGTAAAATAGGGGAATTTTTGAAAATCAACCTGTCCGTGCAAAACAAAATCCTCTTGTTTAAACGTTTCCGGGCATTTCTGCCCATTCTTTTACTTGGTCTTTATCTGATTCCGGTTGAGGCAACCGGTCAAGTACGATTCTGGGTGGGAGGTACCGGGAACTGGCAGGATCAGCAGCATTGGTCGATGGTTTCAGGTGGCAGGGGAGGAGCGTCGCTTCCTAGCCGATTCGACGATGTGGTGTTTGATGATAAATCCTTTACTCAGGATGGTGAGCAAGTGGTGGTCGAAGGTGTGGCAAGTTGTGCGTCATTCGTATGGCGCGATCGCAAGCACAAGGCCATTCTGAGCGGCGATTCCAAATCAACATTGAAGATATACGGCGGGCTTCAACTCTCCGAATCCCTGGTCAATCAATACAACGGAGGTGTCAGCTTCTACAATGCGAACTACGCAAAGCTTGATTCCAAACCGGCCGGGTCTTCATTCAAAGGAAAAACAGATTATATCCCGGCTGCTTTTTCCGCAGGCCCGGGTGGAAATTCACCGGATTCGGTTTGTCCGCTTACTGTGGTGATGTCTTATACCGCACCCAGTTGTAATGGATATAAAAATGGTGTTGTGCGGGTGGATTCGGTGATCGGGGAGACAGGTCCTTTGACTTATCAATGGTTGTACGATGGTTCAACAGCCGACTCCCTGACCGGACTCGGACCCGGAACCTATACGGTAAAGGTGACAGACCTGGGCGTCACTCCCAATTGTCAGACTTTTGCATCAAAAGGATTTATTGATCCGGCTGAACTGGTGATCTTCGCCACCCCCCCACCGGAAGATGCCACTTGTTTCGGTGTTTGTGACGGTGAAGGTTCTGTGACTGCTATCGATGGCACGTCTCCTTATTCCTATTTGTGGAGCAGTGGTTGTACCATGTCAACATGCACCGGGCTTTGCGCGGCTGATTATACAATTACCGTAACTGATGCGAATGGATGTAATGACCAGATTGGCATTACCATTTCACAACCGGGACTTATGGCTGCCAACGGTGGCAAAAGCAACATCAGTTGTTCCGGAGCATGTGATGGATATGCCTATGTAATCCCCTCCGGAGGCACCACCCCTTACACTTTTGTGTGGAGTGATGCAACCACCAACGACACATTGTTTAACCTTTGTCCCGGCGCCTATAACGTGACGGTGACAGACAAGAACGGTTGCCAGGATATTGCCAGCCTGAACATTTCCGAACCATTGCCCCTTACAACCACGCCACATTCCACCAATGTTTCCTGCGGTGGTTTGTGTGACGGTGGTGCAGGTGTTGATGTTCAAGATGGAACAGCACCATATACATACGTCTGGGCGCCCGGCGGTGAAACAACCGATACCATCTCCTCCCTTTGCCTGGGTGCTTACAGCGTAACGGTGACAGACAACAACGGATGTACTTCCGTTGAAAACTACAACATCTCGGAACCTCCGGTTCTGACCGCCAGCATTACCGATACCACCCATGTGGCATGCTTCAGCAACTGCTCCGGTATAGCTATCGTCACCCCGGCCGGAGGAACGCCACCCTTTACCTACTTATGGAGCAATGCGGCCACCGACTCCACGGCTTCCAGCCTCTGCGTGGGAAACTATGACGTTACCATTACCGATAACAATGGTTGCCAAACCACCGCGTCGGTTACCATTACACAACCCAGCAACCTGACAGCCAGCACCACACCAACCAATGCATCGTGTAACGGTACATGTAACGGACAGGCAATTGCGAATCCGTCCGGAGGCACGTCTCCCTATACCTACCTGTGGAGCAACGGTAAAACAACCGCAACCGTTACAGGGTTATGTGCAGGCAACTTCACCGTGACGGTGACAGACAACAACGGTTGTACCACAACTGCCACCGCGGGTATCGCTCAGCCTACCGCACTTACGGGTGGTGTAACCGCATCTACGGACGCCACTTGCGGTGGAAGTTGCAATGGTACCGCCACCATGACAGTGGCCGGAGGCACCATGCCATATACTTATCTCTGGTCGGATGGTCAGACGACTGCCACAGCCACCGGCCTTTGTGCTGCCGGGTATACGGTAACTGCTACCGATAACAATGGATGTACCGTTACGGGCAACATCACCATCAACGAACCGAGTGTACTTACCGCCAACATCACCGCCAGTACAAACCTTGCTTGCTACAATGTATGCACCGGAACCGCCACGGTGCTGGGCGGCGGTGGTACCCTGCCCTATACCTACCTGTGGACCAATGGCCAAACCACCGCCAATGCGAACAACCTCTGCAGTGGCAACAATGCAGTTACAGTTACAGATTCCAAAGGATGTACGGCAAGTACGTCTGTAAACCTGACCGAACCAGCCGTCTATTCCACCGTGATGTCCAAAACAGATCCGGGTTGCGGAGGTGCTTGCGACGGAACAGCCACCACCACCCCGTCCGGTGGTACACCCGGATATACCTATAACTGGAGTTCAGGATGCACAACAGGTACGTGTACCGGTTTATGCTCAGGATGGTATCACGTGACCGTGACCGATAACAATTCCTGTACGATTGTAGACAGCATCCAGGTACCAGTTACGCCCATCCCGGCAATGGATTCAAGTGTGGTGTCGGTCAGTTGTAATGGTGTTTGCGACGGTTCGGGAACCTTCACCGCTTCCGCCGGAACTGCACCGTATGACTATTTATGGAGCACCGGATGCACAACAGGAACATGCACCGGATTGTGTTCAGGCGGATATACTGTGACCGTTACTGATGCCACAGGTTGTACGGTTTCAGCAACACTTACTGTGCCGGGGCTCAACATTGTTGATCCGAATGAAACGGTTACCAACGCCCAGTGTAATGCAATCTGTGACGGTAGCATCATACTTGCTCCATCCGGCGGGGCTGCCCCTTACTCATATGTCTGGAGCAATGCCTGTACCGGCACAAATTGCACAGGCCTTTGTCCGGGTTCGTACGGGGTAACGGTAACCGACAAAAACGGATGTACATCCAACAACAATTTCACCATCGGAGTAACTAACCCTGTTACCGTGGTTGCTTCTTCCACGGAAGCCAGCTGTAACAGTGCATGCAATGGATCCGTAACCGCAACGCCTTCCGGTGGTACACCTCCCTATAACTATTCATGGAGTTCAGGATGCACTACCGCCACCTGCACGGGTGTATGCGCGGGCACCTACACGGTGACGGTGACCGGTGCCGTGGGTTGTAACAGCACCCAAACAATAACGGTAACCGAACCTACACTTCTGACCAATTCATTTTCCGGCCATACCGATGTTACCTGTTTTGGCCAATGCGATGGAGGCATTACCGCAGGCGGTTCCGGTGGTAAATCGCCGTATACCTATACCTGGTCCAGCGGAGCAACCACCGCAACACTTACGGGGTTGTGCGCCAATACCTATTATCTCACCGTAACCGATGTCAATGCTTGTGAAGTGCTGGATACGGTTGTGATTGATTCACCTGCCAACCTGCTTGCCAATGAAGGTTCAGTGAATTCCTCATGCGCAAGTGCAGATGGTACCGTTTCTTCCGCACCCACCGGGGGAACTTCTCCTTACACATACAATTGGAGCAACGGTTGTACCCAGGCAACATGTACAGGCGTCTCGGCAGGATCTTATGACCTGACGGTGACCGATGCCGCAGGTTGTAATACAACAGCCAACGTTGTGGTGAACGATAACGGTGGACCTACCGGAGAGGCGTTCATTTCCGTGGCGCCAAGTTGTAACGGCTCCTGCAACGGACAACTCACCGTAACCCCCATCGGTGGAACGGCACCCTATACCTACGTGTGGAGCAATGGTAAAACCGCCAATGCCATCACCGGACTTTGCGCGGGGAATTATTTTGTGACGATGACCGATAACAACGGTTGCAGCCGCATTGCATCATCATTGCTGAGTGATCCTCCACCGATCTCAGCTTCCATTACCGATACCACCCATGTGTCCTGTAACGGTTTGTGCGATGGTGTAGCCATTGTTACGCCGGGTGGCGGTACCACACCCTATACCTATGTGTGGAGCAATGGTCAAACAGATTCCACCGCCACAGGTCTTTGTGCCGGGCTTGTGAATGTCACCGTAACCGATGCGAAAAGCTGCCAGACGGTGGCTGCATTGACCATCACTGAACCGACCCTGCTTACCACATCCATCACGGATACCACCCACATATCATGCAACGGCAATTGTGATGGTGATGCAACGGTTACGCCTTCAGGTGGTATGCCGCCATATACGTATCTCTGGGGCAATGCCCAAACCAATGGCACCGCCACCGGTCTTTGCGCCGGAGCCATATCGGTAACAGTTACTGATGCCAATGGTTGCCAGAATGTGGAGAGCGTAACCATCACCGAACCCTTGGTGTTAACTGCAGCAGTGGTAGTAATAGTCGATGCTACTTGCAATGGGGATTGCGACGGAAGGATGCAGGCGACCGGCTCCGGTGGATTAACACCGTATAGCTATCTATGGACGAACGGCCAAACCACCAGAACTGCCACCGGTCTGTGTGCAGGTGCCATGGATGTGACCATTACCGATGCCAACGGCTGTACCGCCACGGCAGGAGATGTGATCAGTGAACCTACACTTCTCACCATGGCCCTGTCCGGTGCCTCACAAAATGCCTGCTATGGAGAATGCAGCGGAATCGCCAGCTTCGCACCCTCCGGCGGAACACCGCCTTACACTTACCTCTGGTCCGGTAGTCAAACCGATTCGATTGCGACCGGATTGTGTGCAGGGTCTTATACGTTGACCATCACTGATGCCAACGGATGTAATGTGATTGATAGCACGACCATTACCGAGCCAACCGTGTTTGCAGTAGATTCCGGTGTGGTGAATGCAGCTTGCGGATCCTGTAACGGGATAGGGATTGCACTTCCTACGGGAGGTGTTTCACCGTATAGCTATGCCTGGTCCAATGGCTGTACTTCGGGCACCTGCACCGGCCTTTGTGTAGGCTCGTTTAATGTTACTGTTACTGATAACAATGGCTGTACAGCCACTACGTTGGTGCTTGTATCCAATACAAACGGACCCAACAACAGCGGCGCCGCGATCACCAACGTATCCTGTAACGGGCTTTGCAATGGACAGATCGCATTGAGCCCGTCTGGCGGACAACCACCCTATACCTATGTGTGGGATGATCCGGGTAGCCAGACCGGTGCTACCGCTACAGGCCTGTGTGCGGGAACGGTGAGCGTTTCCATTACCGATAATAAAGGATGTACACTGCCGGTGATTCTGACCGTTACCCAGCCCACGGTGCTGGCTGCTTCCTTCACCGACTCAACCGAGGTGGATTGTAACGGGAACTGCACTGGTTCGGCTACCATCACACCCTCCGGCGGAACGGCCCCCTACACTTATCTATGGGATGATCCTTCTGCTCAAACCGATTCTATTGCGACCGGACTGTGTGCCGGCACATTTGGTGTAACCGTAACAGATGCCAAGGGCTGTCAGACCACAGGATCCATTGATATCACCGAGCCACCGTCACTGATTCCGTCTATCAGTGCCTCCAGCAACCTGCAGTGCAATGGCGTTTGTGTCGGTACGGCTTCACCAGGTGCATTCGGCGGAACACCTCCCTATGGTTTCTCCTGGAGCAACGGTACAACCGATTCAGTTGCTACCGGGCTCTGCGCCGGCGTATTTACGGTAACCATCACCGATGCCAACGGGTGTGCGGGAATCGATAGTGTGACCATTTCCGAGCCTTCAGTGATTACAGGAAACCCAAGTACGAGCGCGGCTACATGCGGGGTATGCGATGGTTCGATTACACTCGCGCCCAGCGGCGGAACCCCCGGTTATACATATCAATGGGACGATGCGTCATCACAAACATCGGCGACTGCCACCGGTTTGTGCGCAGCGATTTATAACGTGACCATCACAGATATCAACGGATGTACATCTACAAAATCTGTGGTACTGAACAACAACGGTGGCCCGACAGGTGCCGGTGAAACGGTAACGGATGCAACCTGTAACGGAAATTGTGACGGTCAGGTGGCGCTGACGCCTGCAGGCGGAAACCCACCCTATCTCTACCTGTGGAACGATGCTGCCAGTCATACCACATCTTCCATCACCGGTCTTTGCGCTGGTACCTATAACGTAACCGTATCGGATGCATTGGGCTGTATCCTGCCCGTTCAGGTAACCGTATCGGAAGCCAGCCTGCTGGCAATCAACTTCAGCGGTTCAACCCAGGTTGATTGTAACGGCAACTGTAACGGCACAGCAATCGCAGCCGGAAGCGGAGGAACACCTCCGTTTACCTTCCTTTGGAACAATGGTCAAACCGATTCGATCGCCACGGGTCTCTGTGCCGGTAAACACACCGTTACAGTTACGGATGCCAATACATGTACATCCGTTGATAGCATCACCATCACCGAACCGGTGGTTCTGGCAGCAACCATCACCGATACCACCCACCTGAGTTGTAACGGTGGTTGCATCGGCACGGCAACAGTTACACCTTCGGGCGGCACGGCACCCTTTACCTATGTATGGAGCGATGCACAAACCGATTCAACTGCCACCGGCTTGTGTGCACAAGGGTACACGGTTACGGTTACAGATGTCAACGGTTGTACAACAATGGCAAATGTTACCATTGTTCAGCCCCTTGACCTGAGCACAACCTCGTCAACCATCGGATCCAGTTGTGGTGCGTGCGATGGAAGCGCAACGGTAACACCCGCAGGAGGTACTGCTCCCTATGCCTATTTGTGGGATGATATATCGGCGCAAACCAATTCAACCGCCACCGGTTTGTGTGCCGGTACTTATAAGGTAACCGTTACCGATGCAGCAGGATGTACCGCACAGGATACGATTTTACTTATTGATAACGGCGGTCCGACGGATGCAGGCGAGACTGTTACCAACATCACCTGCTCCGGCAACTGTGATGGAGAGATCCTGTTGAGTCCGACAGGCGGCAACGCACCGTATACTTACTTGTGGAACAGCGGAGAAACCACCATAGGCATTACCGGTTTGTGTTCAGGGAATTACATCGTATCCATCACCGATGCCCTGGGTTGTGTGTTGCCGGTATCGATCAATGTAATTCAGCCTTCGTTGCTGACCGCGTCGTTTACAGATTCCACCTACATCAACTGCTTCGGGAACTGTACCGGTATGGCCACGATCACGCCGGCCGGCGGTACTGCACCTTATAGCTACTTGTGGACGGACGGGCAGACCGATAGTGCTGCAACCGGACTGTGCGCCATGGTGCACAGTGTAACCGTTACCGATGCCGGTGGTTGTACATTTGTGGATAGCATCTCCTTGTTACAGCCCAACCAACTGATCGCTGATATCACCGATTCGATAATGATCTCGTGCAACGGTGTATGCATCGGTTCCGGAACCGTGACACCCAGCGGTGGAACATCTCCCTATACCTACCTCTGGAACGATGGTCAGACCGATTCAATCGCCACCGGTTTGTGTGCGGGTGTATACAAAGTCACTGTCACAGACGCGATGGGTTGTACATCGGAAGATTCCCTGTTGATCTTTGAACCCGCTGTCATCCTTGCCAATTCATCCAGCATCGATGCAACTTGTGGTGTTTGCGACGGTGTGGTGATCGTTTCACCTACAGGCGGTACACCTGGGTATACCTATCTCTGGAGTGATGCGCTGAGCCAGACCACGGATTCTGCCAAAGCCCTTTGTTCGGGAATTTATACCGTTACAATTACTGATGCACTCGGATGTACCCTGGTAGAGAAGGTTCCCCTGAGTGATGCCGGTGGCCCTTCAGTGGATACCGTACAGGTGCAGAATGTAGGATGCAATGGCGCTTGCTCAGGCGGCGCTACCGTGGTGGTGAGCGGAGGATTGCCCCCGTACACATACCTGTGGGATGATGCATCTTCACAAACCACTGCAACCGCCACAGGGCTTTGTAAGGGTACCTATTTCGTCATCGTAACGGATGCCAATGGTTGTAAAGTGATTCCGCAGGCTGATGTAAGTGAAACCACGGTTCTTACAGGTGTATTCCTGGATACCAGCCATGTAAGCTGCTACCAGGATTGCGATGGATCGGTCCGTTACGCGATGACGGGCGGTTCGCCTCCATACACATTCAGCTGGTCAAACGGACAAACCGATTCGGTGGCTACAGGCCTCTGTGCCGGAACTTATAAAATTACCGTGACGGATTCCAAAACATGCATGGGTGTTGATTCCGTGACCATCACCGAACCGGGAGCAATTACCCTGAGTGTGACTGCCATTCCGAATGTGGTATGTCTCGGAGATTCTGCTGTTCTCACTGCTGTTGCATCCGGAGGAGCCGGCGGATTTACTTATATCTGGAATGATGCCCTGTCATCAACAGCTCCCAGCATCGTGGTATCCCCACTGGATACTTTCTTCTATCAGGTAACCGTGACCGATGCCAACGGCTGTCAGATCGGTGATGGCGACAGCGTAGCCGTGATTTCACCGGGGCAACCGACGTTGCCGGCGGATACAGGTATTTGTCGCGGAGATTCGTTGTTGCTGATCGGACAAATCGACGGGCCGGGAAGCTATTTGTGGACCACCACGGGCAATGGTGTCTTCTTGCCGGATTCCGTGTCACCCAATGTCATCTATTTGCCGGATAGCACCGATAGTAACATCGAGATTTATCTTTCTGCGGTGGGTGCCTGCCAGAACATCACCGATACCATGAAAGTATCGGTTGGAATCAAGGCCATCGTAACGGTAAGTATTGACCAGGAGGTTCCGATCGGAACCAAGTATGTGACGGTTTCCGGAACCATTGTGAATGCCACATCGGGTGTGTGGACCAGCAACGGTACCGGAATATTCAGCCCTAGCGATCAATTCCTCAACCCGACCTACTATCCAAGTACCAAGGATTATGACCTGGATTCACTGGTGCTGACACTCACCAGCTCAGGTGCCAACGGTTGTGCCATGGCGTCGGATTCGGTGGTGATCAAGTTCATTGAAGTGACAATCCCGAACGTGTTCACGCCTTATCCCGAATCGCCCGGATACAATGACGTGTTCTTTATCCGGGGCCTGCCACAGGGTGCGAGCCTGGAGGTATTCAACCGATGGGGTATCAAGGTGTTCCAGAGTGACTATTACAGGAACGACTGGGATGCGGAGGGCGTGAAGGGTGATACCTATTACTATATCCTTACGTGGGGAGATAAATACTGGAAAGGGTATGTTCAGGTGATCAAAAAGGATTACCGGTAATCATTCCCTGATCAAAAGCTAAAGGCCCGGACCTCAATGGTGCGGGCCTTTATTTTTTACCCAAGCCATTTTTACCTACTTTTGCCCGGATACGAAAAAATCTGCCTTCCCCATGTGGGCATACCTTTCCACCTTTATACTACGTAACAGACTGGCTGTTTTGCTGAGCATCGGTGTGATCACCGTGTTCATGGGATACAAAGCGACATCCGTTCAGCTGTCGTACGAGTTTGCCAGTCTGCTTCCCAAAGACGATACCACCAGCATTGAATACCAACGGTTCAAGGACCTGTTCGGGGAAGACGGCAATGTACTCGTGATCGGTGTTCAGAATGACCACATGTATGACCTGGCCAATTACCAGGCATGGTATGATCTGGGTGAGACACTGCGGGAAACAGACGGCATTGAGGAAGTGGTATCCATCTCCCGTTTGTATACCATTACCAAGAATGAGGAGAAAAAGAAGTTCGAGTTCAAGCCATTGGTTGCTCACAGGCCCGAGACCCAGGCTGAAGTGGACAGCATCAAGGAAGCCATTCACAACCTGCCTTTTTACGAAGACATCCTGTACCGGAAGAATGGTGCCACATTGATGGCCATCACCCTGGATCGCAA
The DNA here is from genome assembly GCA_020635855.1 of Flavobacteriales bacterium. NCBI lineage: Bacteria > Pseudomonadati > Bacteroidota > Flavobacteriia > Flavobacteriales > Flavobacteriales bacterium. The sequence goes on from JACJYZ010000002.1 coordinate 155,433, forward strand.
CCAACTGAACAGCAAGTCCCGCATCACCCTCGTGGATAACATCGTGAAGCATGCTCAGGCCTTTGAGAACAATCGGAACATCAAGGTTCACTACTCCGGTCTGCCTTTCATCCGAACCGCCATCACGGCCAAGGTGAAGAAAGAGCTTAACCTGTTCCTTTTCCTGGCCATCGGTGTAACCGCTACCATCCTGTTCCTGTTTTTCCGTTCCATCATGCCCGTGGTCTTTTCCATGCTGGTGGTGATCATCGGTGTAGTATGGTCTTTCGGAACCATCGGACTGCTGGGATACAAGATTACCATTCTTACAGGTCTGATTCCGCCCTTGATCATTGTGATCGGCATACCCAACTGCATTTTCCTGCTCAATACCTACCACAGGGAATACAAGAAACACGGAAACCAGATCACAGGTCTCAGCCGCGTTATCCGCAAGATAGGATCCGCCATCCTGATGACCAATGTGACCACCGCCTGCGGATTCGCTACCTTCTCCATCACCGAAAGTTCTGTGTTGAAGGAATTCGGAATTGTGGCGTCTACCAACATCATGATGATTTTCCTTCTCTCCCTGCTGATGATCCCCACGATCTTCAGTTACCTGAAACCGCCGGAGGAGAAGCACACCAAACACCTTGACAACCGAAGGGTGAAGACATTCGTGGAGAGACTGATCCTGCTTATCAGCAAGCGCCGTGCTTTTGTTTACGGTTTTACATTTTCGCTGCTGGTGGTTGTGGTGATCGGAATCACCAAAATGCATACGACCGGGAACATTGTGGATGACCTTCCCAAGGACGATCCGGTATATGTGGATCTGAAATTCTTCGAAGAACATTTCAGCGGTGTGATGCCCTTTGAAGTTTACATTGATACCGGCAAAAAGAAGGGTGTGATGCAGTTGAACAAGATGAAGAAAATCGAGCAACTGCAGAAACTGATCGCTTCGTATCCGGAATTCTCAAGACCTCTTTCGGTGGTGGATGTGGTGAAGTTTTCGAAACAGGCGTATTACAACGGCAACCCGAAAATGTTCGCTCTGCCCACGGGCGACAGCGAGATGAGCTTCATCGCCAAATATGCTCCCAAGGACTCTGCGGGTTCGAATCCGCTGAAATCCTTCATTGACAGCACACGGCAGATCACCCGCGTAAGTGCACAAATGGCCGATATCGGAACCACTCAGATCAAGCGTATCCGCGACGACATCCGCCCGAAGATCGATTCCATCTTCGATCCCAGCAAGTATAAAGTGGTGCTTACCGGTACCAGCATCGTTTTTCTCAAAGGCACCGATTACCTGGTCAACAGCCTCTTCGTAAGTGTGACTCTGGCCGTATTGCTGATCTCCTTCTTCATGGCTTTGTTGTTCCGTTCCTTCAGGATGGTACTCATTTCCCTTGTGCCCAACATGATCCCGTTGTTGCTGACAGCCGCCCTCATGGGTTATCTCGACATCGCCATCAAACCTTCTACTGTACTTGTATTCAGCATTGCTTTCGGAATTTCGGTGGATGATACCATTCACTTCCTGGCAAAATACCGGCAGGAGCTGAAGATCTATGACGGCAACATCAAACAATCGGTACTCGCCGCGTTACGCGATGTAGGCGTTAGCATGATGTATACGTCCATTATCCTGTTCTTCGGCTTCGGTATCTTTGCTGCTTCAAAGTTTGGCGGTACCATGGCACTGGGTGTGTTGATCGCCATCACCCTGCTGATCGCCATGTTCTCTAACCTGATTCTTCTACCATCCTTGTTGCTTTCACTCGATAAAGCCATCACATCCAAAGCTTTCAGGGAAGAACCGTTTATCGAGATCTACGACGAAGAGGAAGACATTGATCTGAATGAATTGACCATCCATCGCTTTTCTGGAGAGCAGGAAACAAGCAGGGAAGCCAGGGCTGGTGAATCGTAACATTTCTGCATGCCAATAGCCGGCATACAGCTACATAAGCCCACAAAATGAAAGGAATTATACTTGCCGGAGGTTCCGGTACCCGCCTTCATCCGCTGACCAAGGTCATCAGCAAACAACTGATGCCGGTATACGATAAACCCATGGTGTATTACCCGTTGAGCACACTGATGCTGGCAGGTATCCGTGATGTGCTTATTATTTCCACCCCACATGACATGCCCTTTTTCCAGCAACTTCTGGGAGATGGCTCACAATGGGGTTGCAATTTTGAGTACCGTGTGCAGGAAGTTCCGAACGGACTGGCACAGGCCTTCGTGATTGGTGCTGATTTCGTGGGTAACGATCCTGCGGCGCTGATCCTTGGCGACAATATTTTTTACGGCGCCGGCATGTCCAAAAAACTACAGGCCATGCAGCATCCCGACGGAGGGATCGTATTCGCCTACCATGTGTCAGACCCCGAAAGGTATGGGGTAGTGGAATTCGACGCGAACGGCGTGGCAGTGTCCATCGAAGAGAAACCTGCCAAACCCAAGTCGAGCTATGCGGTGCCCGGACTCTACTTCTACGACAACCGGGTGGTTGACATTGCCAAGAACCTGAAACCCAGTGCCCGCGGCGAATACGAGATCACAGATGTGAACAAGCAATACCTGGCCGATGGCAAACTCCAGGTGGCGGTGCTTGATCGCGGAACGGCATGGCTGGATACCGGCACCTTTGATTCCCTGATGCAGGCAGGTCAGTATGTGCAGGTGATAGAGAAACGCCAGGGGCTGAAAATCGGATGTGTGGAGGAAGTGGCATGGCGCATGAAATACATCAACGATGATGCGTTGGTACAACTGGCAGAACCGCTCACAAAAAGCGGTTACGGAACCTATCTCATGAAGTTGCTCAATGCCTGATACAAGCCCCATTTCGGATTGGCAAAAGGAGATCGCCATTGCCTGTGAACAATACCAACCCGGGGTAGAACCCGCAGGCTTGTACGAACCCATTCGTTACATTCTCGGACTGGGTGGCAAGCGGCTCAGACCCGTGCTCGTGCTGGCTGCATGTGACCTGATGGGTGGCAACCCGTATGATGCCATTGCGCCCGCACTCGGAATCGAACTCTTTCACAATTTCACCCTGATGCATGACGATATCATGGATCAGGCACCGCTCAGGCGTAACAAGGCCACCGTGCACGCGAGGTGGAATATCAATACAGCCATTCTTTCCGGTGACGCCATGCTGGTGAAAGCATACCAGCAATTTGAAGCATGTGCCCCGGAGGTCTATGGCAATGTCATGAAACTGTTTTCCAAAACTGCGTTGGAAGTATGCGAAGGACAACAGCTGGATATGGACTTTGAAGCCAGGGAAGACGTGGCGCTGGACGAATACATGCACATGATCCTCATGAAAACGGCAGTGTTACTCGCTGCCAGCTTGAAGATCGGTGCGTACGTGGCGGATGCGTCTGAAAGGGATGCAGATGCGCTGTACGAATTCGGCTTGTACAACGGACTGGCTTTTCAGCTGATGGACGACTGGCTGGATGTTTTTGGTGATAGCGGTGAAGTGGGGAAACAAGTGGGTGGAGATATCCTGGCCAACAAAAAAACATGGTTCTGGTTGTCTGTGTTGAAACACGGCACTGAGGAACAAAAAGCTTTGTTGAAAAAATGGTCTGCCATCCATGACCAACCCGATGAGAAGGTGGCCGTGATCCGTGATCTTTTTCTCAGCCTGTCCCTGGATCAGATGGGGCTCTCAGAAATGAAACGTTACCATCAGAAGGCTTTCCAGTCACTCGACTCCGTGTCCGTTCCCGATGAGCGGAAAGAACCCATGCGGAGTTACTTTTCTGCCCTGCTCAGCAGAACCAAATAAAAAAAGCCCCCCGTCATGCGACGGAAGGCTTTTCTGTTTTCATTCGGATTCTTCTTACAACCCTTTCACAAGACGAATGACTTTCTGCGCCTGTGTGTCTGTAGCGATCAAGCGTACCATGTACACGCCGTCGGGCAGACCAGCCAGACTGATCCTGTGTGTGCCGGATGGCAGGTTGCGTTTCACGATCACTGTCTCGCCGATCAGGTTGATCACTTCCATCTGAAGTGTACCCTTTCCTTCGATGCTCAGGTTCACCTGGTCACCGGCAGGGTTGGGGAAGAGCCTGAGGGCCACATCCTGTCCCACCTGTGCGATGCCTACATTCAGCACGGTCAGCGGAGAAGACTCGCCGGTACAACCGTTGGCGTCGGTCACCTTCACGGTGTACACGCCGTTCACATTCGGAACGTAAGTATCGTTGGTAGCACCGCTGATGAGTGCGCCGTCACGGAACCACTGATAGGTATGTGTTCCGGTGATGCCCGAAATGAACAGGGTACCGTTGACATCCTGTGTGATGGTAGGGGTCGGCAGCGGGTTCACGCTGATGGATGTGCTGGTGTTGCCCGTGCATCCGCCGCTGGCGGTTACCGTTACACTGTAAGTGGTATTGGCAGTCGGGTTCACAGTAACAGTCTGGGTGGTTGCACCTGTAGACCATTGGTAAGCGGTATATCCGCTACCGGCATCCATGTTCACCGCATCGCCTGCACACACCGTTGAATTGTCTGCGGAGATGGTCGGGTTCACACCGTTGGGATCCACGGTGGCCACCACTTCCACGCGCTCGCTCACGCATTCCTTCTCCTGGATCTCCCAGTCGTAGAAATAGTAGTAGTATCCATCCGAACCGGCATTGGTACCTGTGATGGACACCACACCGCCTACGTTGAGGGGGAAGGTACTGCCGGCATCATTCCGGTAGAGGTCCACGTCTGAAGGCGTGGTGGTCGGATCACCGGTACACTTGATGAAATAATTGGTACCGGGTTGCAGGTAGAAGTCGAGGGTCACACGGCTCTCACCCGCAGGGATGGTAACGGTTTTGGAAGCATATACCGGACCGGTATCACTGCCTTGCAGCACCTCGATCAGGCGGTCGCCTGCGGTGTTGGCATACACCTTCACGGTGCGCAGGTATACCGATGAAGTTACATCGAAGAACAAACCGCGCAGGTCATTGGCGGTGAAATAGCCACCCGTACCGATGGTGTTATCGGCCGGCCCGCCTTTCACCTTTGCCTTCTCATCCACGGCCTCCACCCAGTAACTGGTTGTGGAAGACACCGAAGGCGAGTATGGGCTGCCGGTGTACAGCAGGTTGCCCCCGTTGGCAGCGTCGTACCAATTGTACTTGTTACCGGAACCGGAAGCCGAAAGGTTCACCGTACCTGAGCCGCAGACCTGGTCGCCCTGAGTGGTGGGCGGACTGAGCAGGCTGATGGTCACATAAGACGTCTTGGTGTCGGTGTTTTGTCCATAGGCATTGGTAGCGGTCAGCTTCACGGTGAAGGTACCGCTGGCGGTATATGTGTGAGACGGGTTTTGTTGTGTGGAGGAAGCGCCGTCACCGAAATCCCATGCCCATGAAGTAGGGGCGAAGGTACTCTTGTCGGTGAACTGCACCTTGCCGTCGCAGCTGGCGGTTACGTCGGCCACGAAATCGGGTTCGGGGGCCACGTTGCACTGAACGGGATCACCCACACCCACTGCATACCATGCATTGGCGGTTTGCGCATATTCATTGGAGCAATCACCATAAAGATCTTTGGCTGCCTGCAATGAATAGTAGCGTGAATCAGCGTAGTTGGAGTTGGAACTCAGGTACACCGTCAGGTTGCGGAAGGCGATGTTTTCCGCTTTCTCACGGCCGATGCCCGTTACCTGGTATGCATTGCCGTTGTCGTTGGTTCCTGATTTTCCTTCCGACAGCAGGTAGTACCAATGGTTTTGTACACCGCTGTTGGTGTGTACACCGCCGTTGTCGTTCGAGCTGGTTTCCCAATAGGTTCCTTTATAGGTATCGGGGTTTGAATAGGTGTTCGGATTGCTCATGGAGCGGAAGGCACCGATGTCTTCAGCAATCAGGTAATCGCCGCGGCTGGGCGTAGCGTACCATTCCACCGCAGTTCCGAAGATGTCGCTGAAGGATTCGTTCAACGCACCGGATTCATTCTGGTACACGAGATTGGCGCTTTCGCTTGTGAGCCCGTGTGCCACTTCATGACAACCGATATCGATGGTGGTAAGTGGATCACCGTTGCCATCACCGTACCGCATGTACTGGCCGTTCCAGGAGGCATTGACCCATCCGTTGTCCCAGTGTACATAACCGAGCAGTTTGAAGCCGTTGCCATCAATGCTGTTGCGGTTGTGGCGTTTCTTCAGGTAATCGTACATCATTTCAGCGGCGAAGTGCGCGCTGGTGCCTGCATCATCCGCATTGGCGGTGGAGGTCCAGTTGTTATCGGAATCGGTGAAATCCACAGCGCCTCCGGTTGAAGTGCCATGCTGGGCGTTGTAGGTTTGGATACCGTTGCCACGCCCGGCTTCGCGCAGGCGGTAAGAGCCGTTGTAGCTGTCGGTGATGATGGTTTGTGTGCCGTCATAACGTGTCTTGGCTGTTCCGGTCGCATCCGCTGTATGGATGAGGTCGTTGCGGGCAATGATCTCTCCGGTTTGTGCATCCACATACAGTTCCCACCGGCCGTCGGGTTCCATGGCCCAGATGTTGTATTTGTAGGCCAGCCGGAAATCACCGGAAGAAGCGTCGAAGTTCGGCGCCACGATCCACAGTTCGGCTTTCGGGGAGAAGTCGAGTGTGGGATCTTCAAAAACCTTTCTCAGGTTTTCGATTTCCGTCTGGTCTTGCCAGATGTACTTGGTGGCACCGGCGAAGCCCAGGGCAGATTGGAGGGCCGAAGCTTCAGGCACCGAAGGGGTCACGTTGATGTTACCCAGGTCATAGTACAATCCGTTGATAGACCGCACGGTTCCATTAAGGACGTGCGCCCGGAATTCTCCACCCTGCACAGGAATGCCTTTGTACAACTGTTGGTACTTTTCGTGCTGGTATCCCATTGCATCCGGTTCGGTTTTCACCAACTGATAGGCATCGCTGGGTTTGGCTTGCACGGTGGAAAGGATGAGTTCCATTCCGGATTTGTTTGCGTGTCGCGCTGATGCGTCGTCGAAGCTGACGAACAAAGGTCTGCTGGATCGACTGGGATCCACGCGGACCACGGTCGCATCAGGGACAAGGGTTGCGGCAGCTTGCCCTGTGATCTCCTGGGCGTGAAGAAGGCCGGAGCTCATGGCAAGAATGCACAGGGATGCAATACATCCCGTGGGTATGCTTGTTTTCATAGCAAAACAGGTTAGTTAAAAATCACTCACTTGAGAAATGAAAAGACTCAACTGCAATTGTTGGGGGAGAATGCAAGAAAAAAATTTTTTCCCGGAAATCCTACATAGGCCCAATAAAATTTTGCCAGATCGATATAAACTTTACCCTTATTCTACAAGGTTCTGACAAGATTCTTCCAGGTCGGTGTGTACGAAGGTGAAACCGTCGGTCAAACATTTGGCGCAGGAAACGCTGCTTCCTTCAAGTACGATCACGGCTTTTCGTCCGAGTACTATCTTCAGCAGGAATGCCGGAACGGCCGGCAGGAAGTGAGGCTTGCCGGCAACTTTTGCCAGTGCACGGGAGAATTCGAGCTGGGTGGTCGGGTTCGGACTTGCCGCATTGTAGGTTCCATGGACGCGGGTGTTGTTGATGGGCCAGGATAGCATCCGGCATAGGTCGTCTATGTGAATCCACGGGAGTACCTGGCGGCCTGTGCCCAGTGCGGCACCCAGGCCCAGTTTTACAGGCTTGTACAACAACGGGAAAGCACCACCTTCTTTGCTCAGCACAACACCGATCCGGAAGATGGCGCTCCGGATGCCGAGGGAGGAAACCGTGGCGTGCGCTTCTTCCCATTGAACACAGCATTGTCCGAGAAACTTATCGGAAGGCGGATCGGTCTCCACGTGGTTGGCTTGCGGGTTTTCGGTAGGATAATAACCAACCGCTGATGCACCGATATACAGCGAAGGTTTGGAATCATTTGCCTTCAACGCTTCATATAAGGTAAGTGTGGCATTCACGCGGCTGTTGATCATCTCCTGTTGGTTGGCGTTGGTCCACCGGTTGTCAGATAAGCTTTTACCCGCAAGGTTAATGACCACATCGATGTTTGTTGTAGCATCCTGGTCAATGATGTGCCGATCCGGATCCCAGGCGAACATGCGCGTGAACGGCGGTATGGCTTTGGGTTGCCTGCTAAGCCCGAACACCTGATGCTCCGATGCATGCAATTGCACGGCAAGGTGCCTGCCGATCAGTCCGGTTCCGCCTGCGATCAGGATGTTCATGTGGATATCATATTGGACTTGATGGCCCGTTCTTCAATCGATACCTTTGAATGTATAAAGTTAAAAATACGTGTATTCATGAAAGCCATTTTAAAATACACCGGCCTTGTTGTATTGCTGCTGGGGAGTGTGTTGTTGTTTGCAGAAACCAACATGCACCGCGAAGACAACCTGGTGCTCGCCATCTGTTTCTTCCTGGTGGTGCTGTCGCTGTTCGCGTACGTATTTGGAAACCGTCGTACGTAAGGCGTTCCGGTTACGACTTCTTTTGCCGGATCTGTTGGGAGATCAGGTCCCATTGTTCTTTGGGAACCTCCGACATCACGTTGAACTGGCCGGCGCCTTTCAGCCATTCACCTCCGTCGATGGTCACCACTTCCCCCGTCATGTATGCTGAGAAATCAGATACCAGGTAAGAAGCAAGGTTGGCAAGTTCATGGTGTTCTCCCGCGCGTCCGAGCGGCACACGTCCTTCGGGATTGATGATCTGTTTCACGCTTTCCGGGAACAACCGCTCCCATGCACCTTTGGTAGGAAACGGTCCCGGAGCGATGGCATTCAACCGGATGTGGTAGGGTGCCCACTCCACAGCCAGTGAACGTGTAAGCGCCAGCACGCCGGCTTTTGCGCAGGCGGAAGGCACCACGTAGGCCGAGCCTGTCCACGCATATGTGGTAACAATATTCAGTACAACCGCATGCTGTTTGTCGGCGATCCATTTCTTGCCGAATGCAAGGGTGGTGTTGTAAGAACCTTTGAGTACGATGTCCACCACGGCGTCGAAGGCGCGGTTGGAAAGTTTTTCGGTCGGACTTATAAAGTTGCCGGCGGCATTGTTCACCAGTCCGGATACAGCGGGTCCGTTTGTGTTTGCCTGTTCCAGCATGGCTTCCACCTGGCTGTAGTCCCTGACATCACAAACGACGGGTTGTATTTTCGATGGGTAGATCTGATCAAGTGCTTCGGCCGTAGCTTCCAACACGTCCATTTTCCTGCTGGTGATCACCACATGCGCACCCAGGTGCAGGAAGGCTTCTGCCATTGATTTTCCCAGTCCGGTACCTCCTCCGGTAATTACGATCTTCTGACCGTTGAGACTGCCCTCGCGCAGCATCAGTTGGGAAACATCCATGTTATTCATGCTTGCGGGAGTCATTCACAGCTACGACTTCCTTCACTTGCGGAACGGCTTTTTTCATGGCTTCTTCGATACCGGCGCGCATGGTCATCGGGCTCATCGAACAACCGCAGCAGGCGCCCCACAGTTTCACCTTGACCACAAAATCTTCGGTGACTTCCTCGAGTGTAACATCACCGTCATCCGCCTGCAGGTAGGGCCGGATCAGCTCCAGTTCCTTCCTGATGATCTCGATCAGCTCGGTATGTTTGGGTGTGCTCATACACCTGTTTTCATCTGCACCTGTTCGGTGGGTGCCATGTTGGCGTTACGGATGGCCACTTCCTGTGCTACGCGTCCGGCCAGTTCGAGGAATGCCTGGGATTGGAAAGTATCTTCCTGCAATGCAGCCGGCCTCCCGGCTTCCGACGCTTCGCCGATGGATTGCACAAGCGGGATCTGTCCGAGGATGGGAAGGTCGAACTCACCGGCAAGCGTTTCTGCGCCGCCTTTTCCGAAAATGTGATAGATATGGTCTGGGAAATCGGCCGGGGAGAACCAGGCCATGTTTTCTACAAGACCGAGTACCGGTACGTTGATCTGTGGCATGCGGAACATCGCGATGCCTTTTCGTGCATCGGCCACGGCCAGTTTCTGGGGGGTGGTAACCACCACGGCGCCGGTCAGCGGAAGGGTTTGCACAAGGGTGAGGTGGATGTCGCCGGTTCCCGGAGGAAGGTCGATCAGGAGGTAGTCGAGTTCACCCCATGCCACGTCGCTGATCATTTGCTGCAGGGCTTTTGTGGCCATCGGTCCGCGCCAGGCTACTGCCTGGGAAGCTTCCGCGAAGAAGCCGATCGACATGAGTTTGACACCATAGTTCTGGACAGGTGCCATTTTCTTTTTACCGTTTTCTTCGGCCATGCCCGGGCGTTCGAATTGCACGTCGAACATGAGGGGGATGGACGGGCCGTATACATCGGCATCGATCAATCCTACCTTGGCGCCTTGCCGGGCCAGGGCCGCTGCCAGGTTGGCTGCAACCGTTGATTTGCCCACGCCGCCTTTGCCTGATGCAACGGCGATGATGTTGCGTATGCCTTCCAGCGCGGGTTTGCCTTGTGACTGGCCGGAGGTGACGTTCGAGGTCATGTTCACTTCCACCTCGGCTTCCGCATCTACGAAATGAATGATGGCATTCTCGCAGGCCCGTTGGATCATCTCTTTCATGGGGCATGCGGGTGTGGTGAGTACCACGCTGAACTTCACTTTCTTTCCGGAGATCTCCAGGTCGCGGATCATGCCCAGGGTCACCAGGTCTTTCTTGAGGTCGGGATCGTCTACGTTTCGCAGCGCATCCAGCACTGCATCTTTGTCAATGGCCATGGTAAATGTGTGATGCTTTCTCAGGAGTAAAGGTACTATTTATTAAGAATTGTTCTAAATAAGAAAGGGCGGGATGATTTGAAAATGTGTTGATGTGCCCATTTGAAAATGAGACATGGTGTGAATGATCCATGCAACTTGAGACTTGCGACTCGCGACTTATTCTATCCCCAGCTCCGTCACAGGGTCCCAGAACACCTTTTTAAAATCCAGGATCTGGTCGTCTTCCACGGTGATGCCCTCGTTCTCCAGAAGTTGTTGCATCACGGTGCCGCCGAAGTGCATCTTCCCGGTAAGCAGGCCCTGTCGGTTCACCACGCGGTGGGCGGGAACGGGTTCTTCGAGGTGGTGGCAATTGTTCATGGCCCATCCCACGATGCGAGCGGAGCGGCCACTGCCCAGGTAGCGGGCGATGGCGCCATAGGAGGTCACGCGTCCTTCGGGGATCAGGCGAACCACGGCGTATACGCGTTCAAAAAAATCGTCGGAATCTGAGGAGGTGGAGCGGGATGAAGGTGACTTCTTCATTTGGATTTCGGCGCCTTCACCTTCTCGCGCAACAGCTGGTTGATCTCTTTCAGGTAGGCATTTTCCTTGCGCAGGCTTTCCACTTCCTTCAACAGTTCGGGAATGTCTCCGGGAGCGGTTTGCGATGGCTTATAATCTTTCTTGCCGTCTTCCACGATGGCTGCGCCGGGTTTGCTGTAGTACTGAAAGAAGTCATAGCGCAACACTTCGGAGATCTTTTGCAGCAACGCGGTGTCAATGCTCTTGCGTTTGAAGATGCCATACACGTTCTGGGAAGTGGTGTTGATGCGGCGGGCAAATTCCGTTTTGCTCATGCCTGCGGTATCCAACTGTTTCCTGATGATCTGTCCGATGTGAATTCCCATGCGGCAATGGTCACAAAAAATTGTTTCATCACCTTCCGTTGAGAATCACAATTAATTTACACAAATGTAATTAATACTTACCTAAGTAAGAAAACCTAGTCGAGTGTGATTGTTTTATACATCCGGGTCCATCAATCATGGCTTGATGGTGTCTTGAATGTGTTGGGTTTGCTTCTTTTTCTTTTTCGGAGGAGGCGGCAAATCATCCGGCAACGAGAAGCGCAGGTAGTGGATGTTTTTTCCTTTTGCTAAAAAAAGCTGCTCATAATGTGTACGGATGGAACGCACCATGTCGGGGATCTCGTCCAGTGAACCGTGTACATCCTCGCATACGATTTCAGGCCGGATGCGGAGGTGTTCCAGTACTTCCATGGTGTATGCGAACAATTCGGCGCTGTCGGTTTTCAGGTGGATGCGACCGCCGGGCCGAAGGATCTTATGGTACCTGTGAAGGAAGGCGTGTCCGGTGAGCCGTTTCTTTTCCCTGCGGCTGGTGGGTTGCGGGTCGGGGAAGGTGATCCAGATGTCGCTTACCTCATCTTTGCCGAAGCATTGTTCGATGCGTTCGATGGGTGTGCGCAGGAAAGCCACGTTCCCGAGGTTTTCGTTCAGGGCCGTTTTGGCGCCACGCCAGATACGGGCCCCTTTGATGTCTACTCCGATGAAGTTGCAGTCGGGAAAGGCACGGCCCATCCCCAGGGTGTATTCCCCTTTTCCGCAACCGAGTTCAAGGGTGAGGGGTTGTTCGTTGTGGAAATGATCCCGGCTCCATTTGCCTTTCAGGAGGAATGTTGCCGCTTCTTCCGGGCGTCCCGGCTGGATCACATTCGGCAACGCGTCGTTCTCTGCATACCGGTACAATTTGCTTCTTCCCATGGCCGCAAATATAGGGGCTTTCGCCCGGATCGCCTACCTTTGGCACCGCCGCATATGTCGCAGCAACCCCGCATATTGGTCGCCCCGCTGGATTGGGGACTCGGTCATGCCACCCGGTGCATTCCGGTGGTTCATGGTTTCCTGCAAGCGGGTGCCGATGTGGTGCTGGCGGGCACAGGCGCCGGACTTGCCATTCTCCGGGAAGTGTTTCCGCACCTGACTGCCCTTGAAATTCCCGGTTATGATGTGCGCTATGCACAACGTACGCCGATGGCGCTGGCCATGGCCTGGCAAATGCCGCGGGTGATGCGTACCATCAAGGAAGAACACCATTGGCTGGATGAACAGGTATCCCGTTTCAACCTGGATGCGGTTGTTTCCGATAACCGCTACGGTTTGTGGAGTGACCGCATCCCATCTGTCTTCATCTCGCATCAGATCCACATCCAGGCGCCGGCATTTGCCGGTTCGTTGTATCGCTGGCAGCTGCGCATGATCCGGCATTTCCGGGAAATATGGGTACCGGACGATCCGGGTGAGAACAACCTCTCGGGTGATTTGTCACACGGGCAACCCCTGCCGGCGAATCTCCGCTATGTCGGGCCGCTGTCAAGGTTCAACGCACCCGATGTGAAGCCGCCGCGGAAAGGGGGCGGACTGGTGGTGTTGTCTGGCCCTGAACCCCAACGTACGATCCTGGAACATGTGCTTGCCCGTTGGTTGAAGGATCAACCGTCTCCTTATATGGTGGTTCGGGGGTGGGCGAAATCACCACCACCTGATGTGGGCGTACATGTGAAATGGATGGATCACCTGCCACCGGATGCGTTGCAGAAGGCCCTGCTGGAGGCGGATCATATCATTTGCCGCTCGGGGTATTCCACGCTGATGGACCTGGACCGGTTGGGGCGTACTGCCATCGTAATTCCCACACCCGGACAAACCGAGCAGGAGTACCTGGCTGAAAGGTGGATGACGCTTGGCAGGGGTGTCGCGTGCAGCCAGCACTCCTTACAACTGGATGCGGCCTTGGCTTCTCTGAAACAGCTCCCCGATGCGAATTTCAAAAGAGAGGACCTCCTAACACCTGTGGTGAAAGGTTTCGTGGATTCGTTGAAATCATGTTGATAAACGGGTGGGCATTCCCTTGACCTTCACCCGGAATTTCCTACCTTCACTTCTATGAAGGTGCACCGCATTCTATTTCTGGGAATTTTCATGGCACTGTCTGCAGTCGGCCATGCGGGTTCAGGTGAGCAGGGTGGAGCAAGCATCCAGGGAAACTGGCGTGCCGACAAGGGTACCAATGCCCTCGGACAGCAAGAGTACATCGACATGGAACTTCGCCCGGATGGAACAGGTTTTTTCGGGGAAGGCATTCGCGAAAACAACGAAGAGAAGTACCTGCCGTTCCTGTCTTTTTCCATTCGCCAGTGGCACCTCATGGGGGATACCCTGGTGGTGGAAGGGGAATTGGATCCAACACAAGCCATGGGCGGTGCAGCCATTCAGGCTGAACTCGCCGGCATCTCCATCAAACGTTATTTCGTGTTGCAATACGAGAAGGACAATGAATTCAAAGGACTTCCTGTGGAGCCGGATGCCAGGATCGTTAAGGTATCCCCGGATAAACTCCGACAATTCACCTTCAAGCGGAATTGACGGGGAAATGCTCCCGGTGGTCGCGTAAGTTGCTTCGCGGTCAAGTACTCCCTTACGGTCGTGTCAATAGGCTGCGCCGTAAATGGCTCCCGTTGGTCGCGTAAATGGCCAAAAGCTCCCTTCGGTCGCGACAATCACAGCTTCGTTTCAATTATTTCCACGGATGATTTCCATCCGTATTGCAAAGTACCTATGAAGAAGGTCGCTAACCACCTCATGAGGGCCAACTTGAGACTCGCGACTTGAAACTTGCGACTTGTCAAAATGCTCCCTTCGGTCGCGTAAATGGCATCCCGTCCATTGATCTTACTTTGGACAGTCTATCGTCTATTATCTAACGTCTTTCTAACGTCCCTTCTTCACCGTAAATGAGAACGTGGAGCCCACGCCTTCGGTGCTGCGTACGTTCACGGTTTGTCCGTGCGCCTCGATGATGTGTTTTACGATGGAGAGCCCGAGGCCGGTGCCGCCGCGTTCGCGTGAACGGCTTTTATCCACCCGGTAGAATCTTTCGAAAATGCGCGACAGGTGACCGGGGGGGATGCCGATGCCATTGTCGGCCACTTCCACGAGCCAGTTCTCATCCATGTCGTAGATGCGCACTTCGGTATGGCCGTTTTCCCTTCCGTACCGGATGCTGTTCACCACCAGGTTGGTGAATACCTGCCGGATGCGGTCTTTGTCGGCCCAGGCCTCCATGGGTTTGTCGTAATTCTCTTTTAACCCCAGGGTGATGTTGTATTCCTGCGCCCTCATTTCCTGTGCGTGCAGGATGTCTTTGGCCATCTGCACCAGGTCGAATTTCTCGAAGTACAATTGTAATTCCCCTACTTCCAGCTGGGAAATGGACTCGAGGTCTTCGATGATGTGGATCATGCGGTCGACGCTCTTGGCGGCTCTTTCCAGGTAATCCCGGTTGATGGTGGGATCTTCGAGTCCGCCTTCCAGCAGGGTAAGCACATAGCCCTGGATGTTGAAGATGGGGGTTTTCAGTTCGTGGGAAACGTTGCCGAGAAATTCTTTCCTGTATTGTTCCTCGGCCACGAGTTTGTCGATTTCCTTTCTCCGGTCATCCGCCCATGCCTCTACGTCGCGGTTGATCCTGGCCACGAAGTCCTCATTCATGTGGATGATCTCTTCTTCCTTTCTTCCCGACTTGGTGGATTTCTCTTTCTGGATGGTTTTGTAGATCAGTTTGATCTTCCGGTAAATGAACTGCCCGATCACGTAGCGAAGTACGAAGAAGCCGGTAGCGAATGTGAGTAGAAAGAAGATAATGACGACCAGAGGGGAAACCAGATGATCATCGATCCGGCAAACGATCACAAAAATGAAAGTGGCAATGGCTGCCAGTAAAGCTGCCGACCGGATGGATATTTGTTGGGGGCTTTGGTTTCGCATCACCGGGTGAGTCAGTCTGTTCTTGTCCTGAATTCCATTGTCACGACCACATCCGTGTTCCCGGATTTTCGGTTATAGGCACGGATTCAACCTGATTTCTAAATTACATTAAAATTCAAATTTGTACCCAACGCCTTTTACCGTGCGGATCAGGTGTTCTCCCAATTTTTCGCGGAGTTTGCGGATGTGCACGTCGATGGTGCGTTCGCCGACGATCACGTCGTTGCCCCATACGGAGGAAAGGATCTCTTCACGTTTGAAGACCTTTCCGGGTGCGGATGCGAGGAGGAACAGCAGGTCGAACTCTTTCTTCGGCAATTCCATCGGCTGGCCGTCGAGGCTGACCAGGTATTTCTGGAGATCGATGGTAATGGGACCGGCCTTGATTTCGTTCGGATGGGCGGCGATCAGGGAACGACGACGCAGCAGGGCTTTCACCCGGCTCACCAGCACCCTGGGTTTGATGGGCTTGGTGATGTAGTCGTCTGCGCCGGATTCCAGGCCGGCGATCAGGGTATAATCTTCGTTGCGTGCAGTAAGAAAGGTGATCAGGGTATTACCGATGTCTTCCATCTTTCTTAGTTCATGACAGGTTTCGATGCCATCCATTTCTGGCATCATCACATCCAGGATGATGAGGTCGGGGTGGAAGGATTTGGCGATCTGAAGTGCATCCCTGCCGTTGGAGGCGGTCTTTACCTCGTATTCTTCCTTTTCCAGGTTGTAGCGGATGAACTCCAGGATGTCCGGTTCATCATCCACCAACAGTATTTTTTGTCGATTTTCATCCATAACCGTTGATTTTCCATTCAGCTCTTTGGCTTCGGTATACATTGCAGGTGTTTTGAAAGCATTTGAAAAACACCTGCAATGTATGAATGATATATGAACCCGATATTAAATCGCTAGAGCCCCAACTCAACCTGGAACCGGAAGATCAGCAAATCATCCGATACATGGTCTTCTTTTCTGTAAGATAAGTCACTCTGGATTTTCAGATGATGTCCGGCGATGTATTTGGAGACACACAGGGTTGTTTCCTGGATCCCGTTGCGACCAGTGGCAACTTCCGGACTAATCATGGTTGTTCTGGCTGCGACTTCTACATTGTTTTTGAAAAGATATCCGGCTTGCATATTCACGCCTGTTCCGGTTACGAAGCTTTGAAGAATGTTGCCGGTGCTGTCTGTAATTGCTGGGCTGGTGCTGCTTGTCCGGTTCGCAAATTCGCCCAGAACACAAATCCCGTTGTATTTGAAAATGGCATCTGCCAACAAGGTGCTGAGGTCGGTTGAGGCGGAGAGGAATTTGCCCAGGTGACCTTCTTCACGCGTAGCATCGTCGTCGAAATCGTAAGTAATACCCAGTGCAAGCTTTGGTTTTTCTTCTCTTTTCAGATCAGACAGGAAGTAATCTCCTTTGCCGGTGAATTCACCGAATGGAAGGACTTCAACCCGGCCCGTATAGTCGTAACCACCGCTGTTTGATGCTGTAATGTCACGTCCTTCGCCCATGGAAATGGAAGCGATTTCACGTATGACTACGTTACCTGTAGTTGATGTATGATGCAATTGAATGCCCATGTCGCGATCAATGTTGAAGTTTGAATTCACCTGCGAGCGGTCCACGAATTGCAAAGATTGAGATGACACGACCCGTTCCCTGTTGCCGGGTAGTTTGGTTTGTCCGAACCACAGCTGTGTGTTTTTGCATACCTCCCATTTCACCACGGCATCGAGGATGATGTTGGCGGTGTTGTTGCTTTGACTGATGTTCCCGCCTCCGTGGTCCCTGTTGGTGAGTCCGAGTTCCATTTTGTAGGTGACCTTCGGACTGAATGCAAAGCCTTCGAATTTCAATCGTGCCCGGCGTGTCAGCAGTTTGTCGCTGTAATGATCGGTAATGCTGGTATCGTCGGTGACGATATAATGTCCTTCATAAAGCGTTTGAATGCGGGTTGCGAATTTCAGAGAAAATGAAGTGTCTTCCGCGGCAATGTGTATGCCCTTCCCGAATTTTTCATTTGTTTTGATTTGTGCCGTGCTGGTTCCTGCCATACATAGGAAGATGGATGTGGCAGCCAGCAGTTGATTCATGCGCGTAAAGTTGTGTGTCATACCCGTTGTTCTGCTATTGGTTTTGTTATGCAAATGTGACTAAAATGTGTTCTGTAAGTTGACTCACCGATAAGAATTCGTGATTTATTAATGCAATGGTAACATAAGCTTAACACGGTGCTGCTTTGCCACCGGAACACATGCCCTACATTTGCAAAAAAACTAACGCATAACAATCTAATCAAGCAAGTTGAGATGAGCACAAGACACACATTTTTCACCATCAATCTGGGTATATTGATGACTTCGGTTTGTATGCTGGTTGCATCATGTTCGGGTGAGAAACAGGAGAACAGCCAAGCGGGTGACTCCCAGTTGGCCGGTTCGGTCAAGATAGATGGTTCCAGCACAGTATACCCTATCACTGAAGCGGTGGCGGAAGACTTCAGGAATGAACAACCGGAGGTAAGGGTGACCGTGGGTGTTTCAGGAACCGGTGGGGGCTTTAAGAAATTTTGCAGGGGTGAAACAGATATCAACGATGCATCACGTCCTATCAAAGACAAAGAGGTTGAATTGTGCAAAGAGAATAACATCGAGTATGTATCGCTGGCTATTGCCTATGACGGATTGGCCGTTGTTGTGAATCCGGCCAATGATTGGATGAATGATATCACGGTTGAAGAACTGAAGAAGTTATGGGAACCCGCAGCACAGGGTGTGATCACCAAATGGAGTCAGGTACGGGCAGGGTGGCCGGATGAAGAGATTCATCTGTTCGGTCCGGGTGTGGCATCCGGTACTTACGATTATTTCACCGAGGCCATCGTGGGCGAAAGCGGAAGCAGCCGCGGGGATTTTACCGCAAGTGAAGATGACAATGTGCTGGTACAAGGCATCGCCAGTGATAAATTTGCGATTGGCTTTTTCGGACTTGCCTATTACGAGGAAAATCAGGACAAACTTAAGCTGGCAGGTGTGAGTGACAACGGAGCCCCCGCGGTAAAGCCCAACATGGAAACCGTTTCAAGTGGCACCTATGCACCGTTGTCCCGGCCTATCTTTATTTATGTAAGCAGTGCGGCGGCGCAGCGCCCGGAAGTCAGGGCTTTTGTGGATTTCTATCTTGAACAAGCACCTGAGATATCCAAGGAAGTCGGTTATATTCCCCTTCCTCAAGCGGATTATGAAAAAGCCAGAACAGATTTTGCTAACTTCAAACCGGCAACTGCTAATCCGCAATAAACAATCCCCCGGTACCGCAGTGATCTGCCCGGAAGAAGTGACAGCATCATGAAACTGAAGGAATTCCTGATCGAGCGGGCATTGTTCCTGGCTGCAGCCATCACGGTGCTTACAACCCTTGGAATTATTGCCATCCTGCTGGTTGAGTCGATGGGGTTTTTCACTGAGGTTTCGCTTTGGGATTTCCTGACGGATACCGAATGGACCCCATTGTTCACCAACAAGCACTATGGCATTCTTCCATTGATTTCCGGTACGTTGCTTACCACTGTGATTGCGATCGCTGTCGCGTTGCCCGTTGGTCTTACCATTGCGATCTATCTGAGTGAATATGCCCCGAAAAGTTTTCGCACCACGGTCAAACCCATGCTGGAAATCCTGGCTGCCGTGCCTACGGTGGTGTATGGTTTTTTCGCGCTGATGGTGGTTACGCCCTTCCTCCAAAAGATCGATCCTGATATCTCCGGTTTCAATGCCATGTCTGCCGGTATTGTCATGGGTATCATGATCATTCCGTTCGTTTCTTCCCTGAGTGAAGATGCGCTGTATGCCGTGCCCAAGTCGCTCCGTGAAGCTTCCTACGGCATGGGGTCCACGCGCCTGCAAACCTCTTTCCGGGTGATGTTACCCGCCGCTTCTTCCGGTATCGTGGTTTCTGTGATTCTTGCCATATCCAGGGCCATCGGCGAAACCATGATCGTGGCGATCGCTGCCGGACAACAACCGCGGTTGACAGCAGACCCAACCGTGCCCGTGGAAACCATCACGGCCTATATCGTTCAGGTGTGCCTGGGGGATGTGGTGCACGGGTCGCTGGAATACAAAACCATTTTTGCCGCCGGTCTGGCGCTTTTTGTGTTCACCTTCATCCTGAACAACATCAGTTTCTGGATCAAAAGGAGATTCCATCAGAAGTATGAATAGCACCAGGGTCAACCGGATCAAGGATAAAGCCTTCAAAGTGTTTGGCATTTGTTGCACCATGCTGGGCCTGGTTGTACTCGCCGTTTTTATCATAGACATCCTGATGGATGGGTTGCCCCGACTGGATATTGACTTCCTTACCAGCTTGCCATCACGCAGGGCCTCAAAAGCCGGTATAAAAACAGCATGGGCTGGTACCGCATGGATCCTCGGGTTAACAACGATGATCGCATTTCCACTTGGTGTAATGGCAGGTATATACCTCGAAGAGTATGGAAAAAAAAGCAGGTGGGCTTCCTTTCTTGAAGTGAACATCGCCAACCTGGCCGGTGTGCCTTCGGTGATTTACGGTTTGTTGGGTTTGCAGATATTCGGACGTGTCCTGGGATTGGGAAACAGCTTGTTGTCGGGTGCCCTTACATTGAGCCTGTTGATCCTTCCGATCGTGATTGTGGCCACACGGGAAGCGCTACGCGCGGTTCCAAAAACCGTAAAGGAAGCTTCCCTGGCGATGGGAGCAACCAAGTGGCAGACCATTTATCACCAAATGCTTCCGGCATCCATGGGTGGCATCATCACCGGATCCATCCTCGCCTTGTCAAGGGCTGTGGGAGAAACTGCACCGCTGATTGTGATCGGGGCGCTGGCATATGTGCCTTTTGTTCCTAAAGGCCCGATGGATGAATTCACCGTATTGCCCATCCAGGTGTTCAATTGGGTGTCCAGGCCGCAAAAGGAATTTCTTGTCAATGCCGCGGCAGCCATCATTGTGCTGTTGGCGATTACATTGTTGATGAATGGAATAGCCATATATTTACGTAACCGCTGGCAAAGGAAAGTGAAATGGTAAGAGATAGCAGAAAAATTGTTGAGGATGTTGAGGTTGTGAAGGAAGAACAAAAGAAAGTTCAACCCTCCGAGGCCCGTTCTTCGGAAAAATATAAGTTGGAAGCGCAGAGCGTAGATGTATACTATGGTCATTTCCACGCGTTGAAAAATATCAACCTTGGAATGTACCAGAATACGGTAACCGCATTCATCGGGCCGTCGGGTTGCGGCAAATCCACCTTCCTGCGTCTCTTCAACCGGATGAATGATTACATAGATGGCTTTCAGTTGAAAGGCGAGATCATCGTGGATGGCAAAAAAATTTACTGGAAGGATACCCGGGTGGAAGAGCTTCGGATGAAGGTGGGCATGGTGTTCCAGAAACCCAACCCGTTTCCCAAAACCATTTTTGACAATGTAGCCTATGGCCTGCGGGTTCACGGCGTGAAGGACAAACGTTACATCGAAGAAAAGGTGGAGCTATCTCTTCGTCAGGCTGCTCTGTGGGATGAGGTGAAAGACGACCTGAAAAGATCTGCATTGGCCTTATCCGGAGGTCAGCAACAAAGGTTGTGCATCGCCCGAACCCTGGCGGTAGAACCGTCGGTGATCCTGATGGACGAACCCGCTTCTGCACTGGACCCCATTTCAACTTCCAAAATAGAAGAGCTGATCTACGAATTGAAGAAACAATACACCATTGTTATCGTCACACATAATATGCAGCAGGCTGCACGTATCAGCGATTATACCGCATTCTTTTACATGGGCGAACTGGTGGAGTATGGCGATACCAAGAAAATATTTACCAACCCTGAAGCGGAACAAACGGAAAACTACATCACCGGCCGTTTCGGCTAAACATTGATGCTTTTAATATGTCACATCTTCAACCCGAATTGGTCCTCCTGAATGAATCCATCGTTGAAATGATGGATATGGTCAGTCGTCAGCTCGAACGGGCACGGTTGGCCGTTATGGAACACCGGTATGACCTGGCGCAGGAAGTACTGGCGCTGGAGAAAAAGGTGAACGGAATGGAGCTGAAGATCGACAAGGATTGTGAGAACATCCTTGCCCTGTATAACCCCGTGGCCATAGATCTACGTTTTGTAATGGCTTCGATGAAGATCAATTCAAACCTGGAAAGAATTGGAGACAATGCGGAATCGATCGCACACTACATCAGTCACGGCAACCCGAAAATACCGGCCGATTTTTTGAATGCTTTCCGGATTGATGAAATGTTTCTGATGGTGATCTCCATGATCAACGATGTCAAGAAAGGTTTCGTGGAAGAAGATACACACCTTGCACGTCAGGTGTTCAGCAAGGACTTTCACCTGAACGAAGCCAACCATGAGGCCACACAAACAGCGATTCAGCTCGGAACAAAAGATCCCGGAGATATGCCTGTCATCATTCCCTTGTTGTCTTCTGTCAGAAAGCTGGAACGTTCCGGCGACCTGATCAAGAACATTGCCGAGGAGATCATCTTCTACCTGGAGGCCAAAGTGCTGAAACATCACGCCAAGCTTGAGAAGTAAACAGGATTGAAGGCGTTCCTAATGTTAACGTAATGTTAATAAATCCACCAGGAACCTCACCGCTTATAGAGAACTTCTGCCTATTTTCCCCGCCTTATTATTATTATTCAATAGGCTTATGAACTTCGGTATTGTTGAGTTGTTGCGATTGATTGGTGCGCTCGGATTCTTCATCTATGGCATGAAGGTGATGAGTGAAGGGCTGCAGCATGCCGCAGGCACAAAAATGCGGCAGATCCTGGGTACAATGACGAAGAACCGCTTCCTGGGCGTGTTCACAGGTTTTATCATCACCTGTCTTGTGCAGTCATCTTCCGCTACCACGGTGATGACCGTGAGTTTTGTAAATGCCGGACTTCTTTCTTTGGTGGAGTCGGCCGGTATCATGATGGGTGCCAATGTGGGTACCACCATCACCGGATGGATCGTGGCCCAGCTCGGTTTCAAATTCGAGGTAGTTGCACTGGCACTGCCCATCATCGCCGTAGGCTTTCCCATGATTTTCAGCAAGCGGGGCAATTGGCGTTTCTGGGGCGAATTCCTGATCGGGTTTGCTTTGTTGTTCATGGGCCTGGAAGCGTTGAAGGATTCTGTACCCGATATCAAGAACAACCCGGAAGTGCTGCAGTTCCTGGCCGATTACTCCAACATGGGCATCCTATCCACCCTCCTGTTCATTGGTGTGGGCACGGTTCTGACCATCGTGGTGCAGTCGTCCAGCGCCGCCATGACACTGACCCAAACCATGTGTTTCCAGGGTTGGATTCCGTTCCAGATCGCGGCGCCCATGATCCTGGGTGAAAACATCGGCACCACCATCACCGCCGAGATCGCTGCTTTTGTAGGAAACGTGCATGCCAAACGCTCTGCACGCATCCACTCCATGTTCAACATCATCGGGGTGAGCTGGATGATCTTCGCACACAAGTTTTACCTGGCGAAAATCAATGACTTTATGATTGACATGGGATGGGGATCCCCATTCACGGATAGCCATGCCATTCCCACCGGACTGGCGGTCTTCCACTCCGCATTCAATATGTCCAACGTGCTGTTGCTGGTGTGGTTCGTGCCGCAACTGGTGAAGTTGGTGGTGAAAATGGTGCCTTCCCGCGGAGATGTGGACGAGAAATACAAACTCGAGTACCTGGAGTCCGGACTCATGACCACACCGGAATTATCCATCCTCGAAGCCAAAAAGGAAATTGCCAAGTTCGGGCAGCTCACGATGCGCATGTTGGACATGCTGCCGCCTCTGATGCGGGAAACCAACGACAAGGAATTCAACCGGCAACTCACACGCATCCAGAAATACGAGAACATCACCGACCGCATCGAAGTGGAGGTGGCCGACTACCTGAGCAACATTTCCCAGGGTGAACTCAGCCGGGAGAGTTCCATCCGTATACGTGGGATGCTGAGCGTTGTGAATGACCTTGAAAGGGTGGGTGATATCGTTTATCAAATGGCCTTGTGGGTAGAGCGAAAACATCAGGACAAGGTATGGTTTACTCCTGCTCAACGGGATCACCTGGATGAAATGCTGGCACTTGTTCGCCACGCCCTTGTGGTGATGAACGAAAACCTGGAAAAACCCTTTGAGCAAATCAAACTCACCAAGGCCGATGAGGCCGAAATAGCCGTCAACCGCCTGCGTGATCAGCTACGCAAACTGCACCTGGAGGATCTGGAGAAAGGGGAATACAATTTCCGCAGCGGCATCATCTACAACGACCTTTACGCGTCCCTCGAGAAAATGGGAGACCACGTGTTCAATGTCACCGAGGCATTGATGGGGATGAAGTAATCAGGGAGATATGATTTCCGTGGTCTCCGCCACATTGCTTTTCCGCAGCGCACGGTCCAGCAGATAAAACGAATATTTGATCGTATCGCTGTACGGGGAAGAAGAGTTCCTGTAGATCGGTGTGATGTCCACACTTACGTTTCCGCTCAGGCAACGGTCGGAATTCTCGGATTCAAGGTAGGGGATCCGGAAGCGGAAAGGAATGGCCAGTGTGGAATCCATGTTCACAAACTTGCCGTTCACCTTCTCAAAATACGACATGTACAGGTTGAAGTCGAACGGTTTGGCGGTATCTCCCTCCTTCAGGCCAATGTCGCCGTCGCCGTCTTCAAAGGTGAATTCCAGGATGGCGGAGTCTCCCAGGATGGTGAAATCGGAGAACTGGATGCTGGGTGTCGGATCGCACTGCTTCGGTTTGATGCAGGAGGCAAACCCGAACACGCCGGCCACAACGGCTATTTGGAACCCCTTCGTCATGATTACATTTAACCCCTAAAGCTACGAAATATTATGATGACGTGCGGACCGCACCCGCAGCGGTTCGTACATTTGCAGCCTGAGCTACCATGCCCCTGAGATCCTCATATTCCCCGGAAGAACTTCGCCACCTGGTCTTCAACCTCCCACCGGACGGATTTGAAGCCATTGCCCTGGCGGTATTCCGATACCAGGCATCGGCCAATGCGCTCTACGCCCAGTACATCCGCCTCCTGGGCATAGACACCACACGCGTGAACCGCATCGAGCAGATTCCGTTTTTGCCTATCTCATTCTTCAAAACCCACCAGGTGCAGTGCGGCAGCTTCGAACCGCAACTTTATTTTGAAAGCAGCTCCACCACCGGACAGGTGCCTTCCCGGCATGCCGTGGCCGATCCGTTGTTGTACGAAACCAGTTTCCTCAAAACCTTTGAGCAGTTCTACGGCGACCCCGGCCGGTACTGTATCCTGGCCCTGCTGCCTTCCTACCTGGAGCGTGGTAACTCTTCGCTGGTGTATATGGTGAACGGACTGATGCAGCAGGGTGGACACCCGCAAAGCAAGTTCTTCGGAAACGATCTCGCCGGACTGGCACAAGCGCTTGCTGTTCTTGAAAAAGAAGGCCAGCCCGTATGGCTGATCGGTGTGGCATTCGCCCTGCTTGATCTGGCTGAACAGCATCCGATGCAACTGGCACATACAACGCTGGTGGAGACCGGCGGTATGAAAGGTCGCCAGGTGGAACTGGTGCGGGAAGACTTGCATCATCGACTGAAAGAAGCTTTTGGGGTGCAGTCGGTGCACGCTGAGTACGGAATGACGGAATTATTCTCCCAGGCCTATGCCACCGGGCAAGGGGTGTTTCGCACGCCGCCCTGGATGCACGTGATGGTGCGTGAACAGGATGACCCGTTTGCGTGGTGTCGTACCGGCAAAGCTGGTGCCATCAATGTGATTGACCTGGCTAACCTGGATACCTGTGCATTCATCGCGACGGATGATGTGGGACGTTTGTTGCCTGACGGGGGCTTTGAAGTGCTGGGCCGGATGGATGCCAGCGAGGTGCGGGGATGCAGCCTGATGTATACGGGTTGATCAGGCGTTGACACGCTGTTCGAACAACAGACGCACCATGCCGTCTGCCAGTCCGAACTTAGGAACCATCACCGATTTGCTGCCCGACCATTTCATGACCGATAACATGATCTGTGCTGCGGGTATAACCACATCGGCGCGGTCCGGACCCAAGCCCGTGCGTGTGATCCGCTCATCAACAGAAAGGTCTTTCAGTAGGTTATATACTTCACGGAACTGATGGTAACTGAATATCTGTCCGTCCTTTTTCCGGGTGGGAATCATTTTGGAAATTTTGTTGATGGTGCCACCCGATCCGATGGTTTGCAAGCCTTTGATGCCTGCGGAATTTTTCTGAAGCCATGACTTGAGGTCATCCATCAAACCCGGATCCACCTTTTCATCCAGCATGCGCACCGTGCCTAAATTGAATGAACGGGAGGCTTTTACATCCAGCCCTTTGAAAAAAGTGATCTCGGTGCTGCCGCCGCCGATATCCACGTACATGGATGGTTTGTCTTTTTCAAGCAGGCGTTCGATGTGGGTGGAATAGATGATCTGGGCTTCTTCTTCGCCGGTGATTACCTCCACGTCAATGCCTGCTTCCCGCTTGATGCGATCCAGGATCTCCCTTGAATTGGCAGCTTCCCGCATGGCTGATGTGGCGCACGCACGGAACTGTTCCACGTCATATGCCTGCATTAGGTTGTAAAAGGCCTTGCAGCTGGTGATCAGTTTGTTGATCTTTTCTTCACGGATGGATCCGTGGATGAATACATCGTGCCCGAGGCGAACGGGAACCCTTATGAGTGAAGCTTTGCGAAAATGAACGGTATCGGAATCTTCGATGACATGGGAAATCAGCAAGCGGATCGCGTTCGAGCCTATGTCAATGGCTGCGATCGGATGAATCTTCAACATTCTTTACTACGATTTGGACCCTTTAAGATAATGATAAAAATGTAACTGGGACCGAACGGAGGCGGTTTCGCTGTGTTGAACGTATCTGTTTCGTTGCTGCGGATCCAGGATACGGGCTTTGACATTGTCTTCAAGCTGGATGCGGATCATGTCCTTCAATTCCTGTTGCAGCGCGGGATCGTAAACCGGACAGGTGACTTCCACCCGGTGGTCGAGGTTGCGTTTCATCATGTCTGCCGAAGAAATGAAAATTTTTTCCTGGCCACCATTCCCGAAAATGTATACCCGGGAGTGTTCCAGGAATTGGTCCACAATGCTGATCGCTTTGATGTTTTCGCTGTATCCTTTCACACCGGCCTGAAGGGCACATACGCCGCGTATGATCAGCTGGATCTTGACGCCTGCCTGGCTGGCGGCATACAGCTTCCGGATGATGTCCGTATCCACAAGGTTGTTCAGTTTGAGAATGATGTATGCAGGCTTCTTTGCCTTTGCGTGTTTGATCTCCTGGCTGATCAGGTGGATGATGGATTTCCGGGTGGAAAACGGCGATACGAGCAGGTGCTCCGGATGAAAGGTCTTATAGTTGTTTTCCAGGAAGTAGAATACCTGGCGCACCTCTTCGGTGATCCTCGGGTCACTGGTCATGAGGGTGTGGTCGGAGTATACCCTGGCGGTAACTTCGTTGAAGTTTCCGGTGCCGACGGTTGCATACAACTTATGCTCATGTCCTTGTTTGCGGGTAATGAGGCAAATTTTGGAGTGTACCTTCAGACCCGGACTGCTGAACATCACATTCACGCCTTCTTCCTGCAGCATGTTTGACCAGCGGATGTTGGCCTCTTCGTCGAAACGTGCCTGGAGTTCCATGATCACGGTTACTTTCTTTCCGTTCCGGGCGGCGTTGGCCAGGGCGTTGATGATGTGGCTGTTCTTGGCCAGCCGGTACGTGGCAATCTGGATGGATACCACTTTCGGGTCGATGGCTGCTTCCCGCAGCAGGTCAATCATGTGGCCGAATGACTGGAACGGGAAGTGCAGCAGTACGTCTTTCTTGGAGATCACATTCAACACACTGTTCTGTCCTTCCAGGTCACGATGAAGCAAAGGTCTCAGTGCTTTGTATTCCATGAGCTTCTTTCCCGGGTTGGGGAATTTCATGAAGTCGCGGAAGTTGTGGTAACGGCCTCCCGGGATAACGGTGTCGTTATCGGTCAGCTTCATTTTCTTCTTGAAATGCTCCAGGAAGTGTTCGGGCAATGTTCGGTCGTACACAAAGCGAACGGCATCTCCCCGGGTGCGTTGCTTCAGGCTTTTCGACATTTTCTCCAGGAAGCTTTTGGAGATGTCATGGTCGATATCGAGTTCTGCGTCGCGTGTGATTTTGATGGTGAATGCCTCGATGGCCTGGTAGCGGAAGATGGAGAACATTTCATCGAGGCAGTACCGGATCACATCGTCGAGGAGCATGATGTACTGGTTGTTCTCGCTTCTGGGCAGCTGGATGAACCTGGGGAGTACCCGCGTTGGCAGGTCGATCAAAGCCAGTTTGTGCTTGCCTGCTGCGGTGGTCATGCATACAGCGAGGTAGATGGTACGGTCACGCAGGTACGGGAACGGTTGCTTGTGGTCCAGCATCAGGGGGGTCAATGCCGGGCGGATTGTTTCCTGGAAATAACTTTTGACCCATTGCCCCTGCGATGGAGTCAGGTCTTTTTCCGTGAGCATGAAAATGTGATCGTTCTTCAGTTCGTCCAGAAGTTGGTTGTATATCTGACCGAAACGTTCCTGAAGGGACAATACCACGGTTTGAATTTCCGACAGCAGTTTCTTGGGTTTTGGACCCACGTAATCTTTGTCGGTTTTGCCCAGGGTTACCATGCGCCTGACGGTGGCTACCCGCACCCGGAAGAACTCGTCGAGGTTGTTGGAGAAAATCCCAAGAAAGCGCATGCGCTCGATCACCGGCACACTGGTGTCCTCGGCTTCCTGTAATACCCTTCGGTTGAAAGACAGCCAGCTGATTTCCCTGTTCACCAACGGAGGGAGTTTGCCTGCGTGGCTAACGGATTTTGCTTTGGATGCGGACTTCATGAAAATGCCGGGTCAGTGGGATGCTTGGAGGTGTGTCAAAGGTAGGCAAGTTTTACGGAGGCAGATAGCGGATATTTTATGGCGTGTCTGTTTTGTTCGTTTTGTCAGCCTTTCGGGATTGTTTCCGTAAAGAGGCTTTTTGCTTTTCTTCTTTTCGTTTTCGGATCACATTCATCGGTGTGTGTGTCGGAATTCTTTTCTTTGGTTTGATCAGCGCTTTCCGGATCATTTCCAGAAACTTTGCGGTGACCGTTTCTTTGTTCTTCCGTTGCGAACGGTGTGCTTCACATGCCATCACAAACATGCCGTTCTCATGGATGTGGGTTTTCAGCTTTCTTTTGATCCGGTTGAGCTGATCGGCGGTGAAGCAGGCGGATGTGGCAGTATCCCAGCAAAGCTCCACGCGGCTTTCCGTTTTGTTCACATGCTGACCGCCCGGGCCTCTGCTCCGGCTCGTCCGGTACCGGATCTCCTTCAATACCGAAAAAACGTTCGGGTCTATTTGGGTTTGCGGGGTCATAACCCTGCAAATTACTTATTCCCGGCCTTATTTGCCGAAGGTGTAGCCGATGCCCTTGATCGTCCGGATCTTATCCTTACCTACTTTCTTCCTCAGTTTCCGGATATGTACATCAATGGTGCGGTCACTGATGAAGACTTCTTCTCCCCAGATCTGCGACATGATGAACCCGCGCGTGAACACCTTGCCCGGTTTCGACATCAGGAGGGAAAGCAGTTCAAATTCCTTTTTGGGCAGGTTGTATTCTTCGCCCGCATGTTGCACGGTATACCGATCTGCATTCAGAACGGGTTCTTCACCTTCATGGATCGTGTGCCCGTTGGTATGCACGGGTTGATGAACCCTTCGGAGAAGCGCCTGGATGCGGCTGATTAGTACCCGGGGTTTGATCGGTTTGGTCACATAGTCGTCACCGCCGGCATCAAGGGCAGCTATTTGTGAGTAGTCTTCATTCCTTGCCGTCAGGAAGATGATAATGGGTTGTTCCAGTTCATCGATGGCACGGAGTTGAACACACGTTTCCACGCCATCCATTTCCGGCATCATGATGTCCAGAATAACGAGGTCGGGTTTGGTGGATCGGGCGGCTTTGAGTGCTTCCACACCTGATGCAGCTTCGGCCACAACGAAACCTTCCTTTCGGAGGTTGTATCCGAGAAATGTCCGGATATCGGGGTCGTCATCCACCAGTAGAATTTTGTTGCGTATGCCTGTTCCCATCGTATTTTGTTTGTGATGCGAATGTAAAATCGGGGCATCAACTCAATGTAAAGCCTTTGTTACAGAGATGTTAAGTTGATGAATTGCCAAAAGCATAATAGCCGCTTAACATCCGGGGCTCCCGAACCCTTTAATTTTGCATAAACCAATAAGAGTGAATTATGCTTTTTTTAGAAAATGACGACTTAGCCCGGTTTTTCTCCCCGGGTGAACCGGCCCCGGTCGCGTCTGGATTGGATGCCGGTGATGAAGATGATGACGGTTTGTCCGGTGCGGGATTTTCCCAGTACCAGATGGACAATGGTCTGTCCCATGTATCCTTTCAGGATGAAGGGATTGAAGACTATGCCATTATTGACAACGGCACCGCCATCCGGGATTCGGAATACGGAAACAAGTGAATTCCGGATCCTTTTACTTGAACCTTTTCCCCAAAACATAAGCCCCGCATTACACGGGGCTTTTTATTTCAATCAACGATCATTCGGAATGAACCTGCCTTACTGGATCAGGCATTTGAATCCGACTTTGAATGCAAGGCCTTTCCTATAGGATTGGAACACGTAGTCGGTTCCCTTGAAGGTTTGTGTTTGCTGAAACACTGGATTCAGGATGTTCTTGACGTCCAGCTTCACGGAAATCTTCTTACCGATTTTCTTGGAGAGGTTGAAGTCGAGTTGTCCGGCCGGTTGTTCATATACGTTCGGCGTTCCGCCCACAACGATCACTGCCAGTCGCGGACCCGATACGTTGTAGTTCAAGTTGGCGCTGATGCCAGTGGAATCATTGGTATAACCCAAGGTTGCATTTACTACATAAGGTGCTTGTCCGAACATCTCGCGGGTATCCGGGTGGTTGGGGTTGGTGGCGCGAATGTTGGCCAGTTCCTGTTTGTCGATGCTCACGGAAGACTTCACCAGGGTGAGGTTACCGCCGATGTTGAAGTTGCTCAGTGCAGGTGTGATCATGGAGAGGTTCCTTCGGACTTCCACCTCAGCTCCGTAGGCAATGGCTTCTTTCACGTTCCGGTAGTTCAGCTCGGGATTGGCGGAAACAGGGTTGAATGCGCGTTCGATGGGGTTCTGGAAACGCTTTCCGAAAACGCCGAAGGAGATCACTTCACCTGAGCTCGGATAAAGTTCCCATCTCAGGTCAAGGTTGTCGACCAGTGTTCTTTCCAGGTTCAGGTTACCCACCATCACATAGTCGCCAACGAAGTCGAACGAGGCGAAAGGTGCCAGCTCACGGAAAGTGGGTCGGGCCAATGTGCGGCTGCAGGCAAAACGAAGGTTGGAGGTGTCTTTCTTCAGGAAGTAGGTCACATTCAGTGCGGGCAGCAGATCGTTGCCTTTCAGGTAGCCGGCGGGCAGGTCCAGGTTAAGGCTCTTTACATCGATGTTGGTTTGTTCGAACCGGAGTCCGGTGATGATGCGGAATTTGTTCAGTTCCACGTCTCCCATCACGTAAGCTGCACTTACGCGTTCGTTACCGATGTAGCTGTTGCGGCGTTCGCTTGCATCCAGCATGTATACGAAGGAAGTGGTAGACAGGTCCATGTTTTCATCCGCGAAGAAGGCCTCCATATCGCCCTGGTAGTTCAGGCCCTGAAAGCGGAAGTCAAAGCGTCTTTCGCCAAAGTTGCGGTGCTTCTGCACATTCGATAATCCTGATTTGAACTTCACATCATGTCCTGCGATGGTGACCGGCAATTCGAAATTCACTTTCGTGTCGATGTTGTTTTCTTCGAGGTCACGGAAATATCGGCTGGGAGGTCCGTAAATGGACGGATTCAATGAGAACAACGTGTCCGGTGCGTCCTGTCCGGTTTGTGTCATCCTGTAATCGTTGGTCACAAAGCGCAGATCGGGTTCAATTTGGGTGGAGTGGGTATAGGATGCAAGCCAGTCCATTTTGAAACCGTCGGCATTGTGTTGCAACAGGTGTTGGCCCTTGAGCTGGGCGGAGGTGATGCTGCGTTCTTTGTAGCCGAGGGTGCGGGTTTGCTGGTAAAGGCCTTTGGCATCTTTGGCGATTTCTCCTTCCAGGTAACGGGCGGAGTTGATGCCGTCCTGATTGCGCATCACCATGAGGCCGATGTTGTCGTTATCGGACATCCGGAGCGACATGCTGGCCAATGCACCCCAGGTTACTTCTTCCTGTCCTTTGGTGTCATCAAACAACAGTTCCTTGTTGAGGGTTTCCACGGTGTTGGCCGATCCTGTTTGTGTGTACCTTCCGGTTTCGCCGTGCTGGTACATCTGGTAGCCATGACCATAAGTAATGCCGGCGATGTAGCCCATTTCTTTGCCGAAGAGGGAATCCTTGTTGCCGATAGAGAAGGAATAACCCTGGTCCAGGAATGAGCGTGTGCGCACGGGAGTCAGTTCTTTGTTGAATGACCGGGTCATGGTTTGCAGCAGGTCGTTGTCTGTGTAAAGGTCAGGAACGGGTTTGGTGCCGATGGCTGTGGGGATGGCGCGGGTACCGTCGTCAAACCCCATCCAGTCGGTCTTGCCTTTGTTGGCTGAGAGGAAGTCCTTGCGGAGGTTGCTGTTGCGGTTGTAACCGAGCGACACGCCGTACTGCAGGGTGAAATGGCTCGGGTAATCCTTGGTGGTGATGTTCACCAGTCCGCCGGTGAAGCTGCCGGGAAGATCCGGGCTGAAAGATTTCACCACACTCATGTTTTCAATGAGGTTGGTGGGGAAGAGATCTACCTGTACCGAGTTGCGGTTGGGATCCAGTCCAGGAATTTCGGCTCCGTTCAGGGTGGTTTTGCTGTAGCGATCACTCAGGCCGCGGACGTATACATATTTTCCGCCTTCTACGGATGCACCGGGTAGCCTTTTCAATGCAGAAGCCGCGTCGCCATCGCTGCCTTTGGCGATCTGTTCGGCACCCAGCACGTTCATTACCGTGGGGGCTTTCTTTTCAAGTGCCCGGGCATACCCTTCGGTTTTGGTGTTGACTTTGGCGGTGATGTTCACATTATTGATCATGAAAGACATCTGACCAAGACCGAAGTTCAGTTCCTTGGTTTGGTTGGCTTTGATTTCTACAACCTGGGTATCGGCCTGGTAAGAGATATACTGGCAAACCAGCTTGACTTTTCCCGCAGGCACGTTGGTAAGGGTGTACTTTCCGTCAAAATCGGTTGATGTGCCTTGTGTGGTGCCGGCAACAAACACGGCTGCACCGTACAACGACTCCTTTGAAGAACTGTCGATGACCCGACCTCTGATGGTTCCTTCCTGGGCATAAACCACCTGTGATACCATCAGGATTCCCAGAACGTGCAAGATCAGCTTTGCTTTCATCACAATGTTTCTTTTTTGTTTGTTACAAAATTCGGTCAATGCCGTTGCCGGTAGGTTAGGCCAATGTTAACAAAACGTTAAGTACCCCCAAACAGCAACACCGCAGGGTGGTGTGCCCTGCGGTGTTCTGCAATTGGTAATGATGAAGAAGCACTATTTCACGAAGCCGTCTTCGTCGATCAGGGTCCAGCCTTTGATCCAGGCGGTTGTTCCTTTCTTGAAGGCGCCTTTGTATTGTACTGCCGTGAACCAGCTGTCACTCGGAGCTGTTCCGGTAGGCAGTGTGTTTGAAGGAACCAGGT
The DNA here is from genome assembly GCA_020635855.1 of Flavobacteriales bacterium. Classification (NCBI taxonomy): domain Bacteria; kingdom Pseudomonadati; phylum Bacteroidota; class Flavobacteriia; order Flavobacteriales; species Flavobacteriales bacterium. The sequence continues at coordinate 188,833 of JACJYZ010000002.1, forward strand.
CCAGTAGCATGCTGCCGGCGGTCAGTGTGGTTACGATACCGGGATCGGCCACGCTGTTGTTATTGCTGGCGAAGCTGGCTTCCCAGGCTGCCTGTGCACCGCCATCGGTTGCACCAGATCCCAGGGTTACTTTGAAGAGGTCTGAAGCTGTGGCGCCTGTACCGGCTACGGCTACATCATAGAATACGTTGCCAACCATTTTCAACTCACCTGCACCGAAGCGTGCATAGGAATCTTCACCGCTGGCCAGTTTTTCAACGTCGATGCCTTTGCCCCAGCCTACGAAAATGCTGTTGTGGTATTCGCCACCGGCATTGTCACGGAATGTCACACAGTGGTTACCACCGGCGATGCCTTTTCCGACATAAGTAGCATTGTAGATTTTCGGGTGGGCATAAGGACTGCCGTCTTCAGGATCGGTACCGCCGTCGTGCTCACCACCGCGGTCACCGGCATTGGTTTCCTGGATCACTACCCAGAACTGTCCTTTACCACGAAAACCTTCGTCGTAATCAAAACCGTCGTCACCGCAGAAAGCGAGTACCGCGTGTTTCACGCCCACGGTGCCCCCGAAGAATTCGATGCCATCGTCATTGTTGGCAATTACTTCCAGGTAATCGATGGTGGTTCCGGAGCCTACACCGCCAAGGGTAAGACCGTTGATCTCGTTGCCTTCGCCAATGTCTGTTCCACCATGACGGATGGATACATATTTGATGGTACCTGAGTTGTCGGTGTCATCGCTACCGCCGTAAAGGCCGCGCGCCTCTGTAGTGGGAATACCTTCTACCGCTGTTTCTCCGGGAGATGAATTCAGCTTGGCTTTACCCAGTACGATCACACCGCCCCACAAACCACGGGTGTAGGTGGGGATGTTGCCGTTCAGTTGGTCCGATTCTGCTGTGAAAATAATGGGATCGGCTGCTGTACCTACGGCATTGATTTTGGCGCCGCGTGCAACGATCAGTGCAGAGGCGTTTTCACCCTGACCTGATTTACCTTTGATCACGGTACCGGCCTGAATGGTCAGTGTTTGTCCTTCGTTCACAAACACCAGTCCGTTCAGGATCCATGTCTTGCTTTTGGTAAGGGTCATGGTGCCGATACCTTCTCCGTTGTCTTTAATGGTTACCAGCGTATCGCTGCCAACAACGGTTTCTGTGAAGGTAGTTTCTGTGCTGGTCTCATCCTTTTCGCAGGAACCATCATCTTTCTCAGCATCCGCATCGTAGTTTTTTGCAGTGGGGTCTGTACAACCCTCTTTCTTTGAGCAGCCCTGGGAGGTAACCAGTACAGCTGCCAAAAACAGCAAAGACAGTCCCTTCCAAACCATCTTCGTGTTGTCTTTTTGTGTTGTCATCTTGTTAGAGGTATTTTGTTTTAGGTTACGAGGGCAAAGGAATAGCCACTATGTTACCTGATTGTGAAATCGACATTACGGATGGTTTAGGATATCTCCGCCTTGCGGTTATGTTGGGTTAACACAACCGCGTGTATGCCCTGAATATGAACGCTATTGCGCCACCTCAAGCAGTAAGAATGTGCCGGTTGGTGAGATTTTTTGCCACTAAGGCACAAAGACACAAAGGTTCGGCTGGAACTGATTTGTGAATGTGCGCAGTGCCCCTTTGTGGCATTTGTCAGATGGTGTTGCTACATGCAAGTCACCTTCTCAGAAAGAAAAACAAGGGCTTACCACTTCGGATACATCCTTACAGTGTACTTCACCTTTTCTGATCCGGGTGTGCCGTATGTGTAAGCAAGTACAAATGTTTGATTGGTCCTTGGCAGGAGTACTGGAAATGCCACCGGCCCGTCTTCGGTGATGTGTTCGGTGTACAGAACGTTTCCGTGCGGGTTTCTGAATTGCAAACCGATCCTTGGCACAAAGTGTTCGCCCTGTTTCGCCACCTCATCCCAAACAATGATCAGGTTGCCGTTGTCGAAGGCAGCGATCTGTGGATGCTTGGATGATGCCACACCGCTCACGCTGTCGCGTACCGAGAATGTTTCACCCCCGTCTTCGGAGTGGGCATAGAACACACCCGCCGGGTCGCCACCGGTGTACCAGGCAAAATGAAGGACGTCTCCGGTTGCAACCATGGAAGGGCCGGTGTGCGGACAACCATTCAGGATCCAGTTGTCAGGGCTGATGCGCTTTGCTTCAGAGAAAGTGGCACCGTTATCTGTTGACACGGCATGCACCATGTCACGGATCGAATCCTGTATGATGTCGCGGTACGCCACATGGATGTTGTGCTGCGGATCTATATATAGGTCGGTCCGGCAGCAGGGACACACCGAAGCGCCGATGGGTTTTTCGTTGGCAAATCCCTTTCGTCCATCCGTTACCGCATAGTATAAGCTGGAACCTTCCGCTTTGACTTCCTCGCGGTTGTCGAGCCAAATTGTCGCCACCTCACCGTTGGGCAGCAGGGCCATGTCGAAATAGCGCTGGTCCTGGCTGGTGGTGTCTTGCACCAACGGTTTGGCCTCGGTCCATGTCTTGCCCTTATCCCACGACTGGGCGTAGGATACCAGTCCCCAGTACTTGTTCGCCGGACTCGGATTGGCCTTTCCCCACATCGCAATGATGCTTCCGTCGGGGCGGAAGATGATTTTGGGCAGGTTCTCTCCGTGCGGATGTACATCCGTGCTGGGTGTCACCACCACGGGGCTTCCGAAAGCATCGTCTTCATCATCCGATATAGCGAAGCACATCACCGCGGTTGTGTCGGTGAGGTGACGTACCCAGCTGAGTACGGGCCTGCCTTTTGGATCCCTGGTCAGGAATGGGCATGAGGATGGGTATGAATCCACGGCGACCGATTCAGGGTTTGTCGGAACATCCTCCGGGTTCACCTGGGTGTTCTGACAGGATGCAAAGAGAAGTGTGCAGGATAAAAATGTGAGGGCGTATTTCATGGTGGGAGTTGTGTGTGCCTTTCCGGCCGTATGTGTCATTTATTCTTTTTCATCGGTGATCGTGTACTTGAAGCCGAGCACGACCAGCCTGGGCGCACCGGCGGCAAAGCTGTCTTTGTTGTTGCTGCGTGTGACGCTGGTGGCGAACAACTCGTCGGTCAGGTTCAGGATGTTTCCATAAACCTCCAATCCTTTGAAGGCATAACCGGCCCGCAGGTTCAGCAGGCTCACACCGCGGATCAGCAGGGTTTTGTCTTCATACCTGCTGGTGTTGTCATCGTTTTTGTACCACGGACCGATGCCTTGCCATTCCAGTGAAAGACGGAGGCCTTTCACCGCTTTCGGCTTGCAGGTGATTTCCGCATTGGCGATGAAACCCGGTGCTTCGGGCATGTATTTTCCATCATAGGAGACCACCTCACCGCCGGCGGTTTCCTGTACAACATACCGCACATATTTGTGAACGGCCTGGCTGCCTCCGATGCGCAGGAACACGTCGGTTGCCGGTTTCCATGTTACGCTGTATTCCATGCCCTGGTGCAGGGTTTTGCCGGAGTTGCGGTTTTCGGTGGAGTTGTCGGGCAGGCGGAAAGAGATGATTTCATTGGTGCCTTCCATCCGGTAGATGCAAACATCCAGGTAGAGTTTATCCTTCATGAGGGCCGTCCACCCGCCGGCTTCATAGCTGTTGAAGGAAGCCGGTTTCAGGGTGGGTACCTTGGTTCCGTTGAACAGGTCGGATGCCTGGGGCGGCGCGAATCCGTGGCTGTAATTGGCATATACGCCCGACTGATCACCGAGGCTGTAGGTAAGTCCGAGCCTGGGCGACACCGTGGCGTTGGTGATGGACGTGTCCGGCACACCGGAATACGCCTGTGCGGAGAGGTGGTTGTTATAGCCGTAGCTGAGCTGGTCGTAACGCAGTCCGACCACCACCTTGAGTTTCTCCGTGGGGTTCGCTTCAAACTGGGCATAGGCGCCGATGCCGAGCAGATTGGTGCGGTAATCGGCCAGCAGCGAATCTGGGTGTGGGGTGAAGCCCGTGTAGTAGCCGGTTGTGGTATCCCGACCGATATCCAGGTAGGTAGCCCAATAGTCGTTGGGTGCGATGTTTGCCGCCACACCTGTGATCAGTTTGGATGCAAGCCAGCTCACCGGCTGCGTGTGTTGCGCCACCAATCCGTAGTTGTGGTAGCTGTTTTCATTTTCCTCACCTTTTGCGGCATACTTGTTCACGTTGCGGATGCGGTACCTGGGCAACTGACCGATCGCATTCTGACCGTAGTAAGCGGATACGTCGGTGGTGGCTTTGCCGGCCCATTCATGGTTCAGGGTGATGCGCCCGCGGGTGGCGTTCACCTTGCGGTAGGAGAAAGCGTTGTTGCTGAGGTATTGCCTTGAATAAAATCCAACGCTGTCGATGCTGCCGCCTGTTTGTGTATCCAGGTTGTTGGAGGTCACATACCCGGTGAGGTGGTTGTGCTGGTTGAAGTGGTAGATGGCTTTGGCGGATATCGAACGCTTGTCGAGGTCGCTGTATGCCTGCCAGCTGTCGCGTTGGTTGGCCATGTACCCACCGATGCTGAGGCCGAACTTCGGGGTGATGTAGTTGCCGGCATAGAACTCCACCCGGCGGTAGCCGCTGTTGTTCATCTGGCTTCCGATGGTGGCCGTGGGCACAGCGGTGGGCGACTGGGTGATGAAGTTCACGGCGCCACCCACGGCGTTGCTGCCATAGATGGATGAGGCCGGTCCCTTGATCACCTCCACGTTGCGGATGCCGAGCATGTTCACTTCGATCAGCTGGTTGTGGTTGAAGTTGCCGACGGGCGCGATGGGCAGTCCGTCTTCCAGGTAAAGGAAGTACGGGCGTTTGCTCATCGGCTGGCGGATGCTCATGGCATGCTGTTCATTGTTGAGGTCCTGCATGACCAATCCTGGTACCTTGTTCAGCAATTGCGCAAACTGGGTGGCATTGGTTTCGTTGATCACCTGCGCAGGCAGTTGGTTCACGGTGGCGGGGATGTCTTTACGCTGCTGTTGGTCGCGGCTGGCGGTTACGGTTACGGCCTGCAGGTTCTGCACGAACGGATCGAGGCCTATGCGGATCCCGCTTCCGATGTTTGTTTTCACGGTTTGGGTGGCATAGCCTACAAAAGATGCCCGAAGGCTGTCGGCTGATTTTTCGGTGTTCAGCTGAAAGGTTCCGGTGAGGTCGGTCACGGTACCGGTTGTGGTTCCGGGTACGGTGATGTTCACACCGGCCAGGGGTTCGCGGGTTTCGGTATCAAATACTTTCCCGCTGTAGGTATGTTGTGCGGATGCATGTGTGGTGAACAGCAGCAACACGCCTACCATGGTCATGTATTTCATGGTAAATCAAGCTAAATGTTGATGACATAAACAGGTTCCGTCACACGTGATGGCGGAACAAACAATGTGTATGTGATCAGGCTGCGGGCGGGTGGAAGACCGCACGGGTATGCGGGTGAGAGTGGGTGGGGCGGTAAGGCGTGAAGGTTTTACCGACCCGGTTGATGTCTGCGAAATGGTTTGGTTCATTCCGTTGGGAGAAGAGCTGGATTTCGCGTTTTTCCTTGAACGGACTTGCGGGTGAGGTTTCCTTCTTTTCTTCCTTTTTCAGCATGTTTTTCATGTGGCACTTTCCGTGGCAGTGCATCTGGGGTTTGTCTTTGTTCACACAGAAGGCCTGCTCTAAATAATCCTGGTTGAGGTAGAAGTCGACCATGATCACCAGGCGGCTGAAGGTCTGGAAGAGGAAGACCGACAGCAGTGCAACGCCACATATCCGCTTGATGAGCATGGGGGCAAAGGTAGGGTACAGCAAGAGCAACAGCAAGAGCATACAGCAAATGGATGAGGGCGTTTCGTCGGATGGGTTTTTGGGAAGATGGGCTGGGCGCAACGATAAATGAAAGAATCCCAGCGGAATTCAATGTTTATAGCAAACAGGAACATAGGAAAATTGTACGACCCCGTTGGGGTCGCACGTCATCTTATCGGTGCAATCTTCTATAAATATTCAATGCCGTTGGCATTGGGTTCCCGTATGGGATTATCCATTCTGAAAGAATAAGGCAAGAAGGGAGGAGCTAAGCTTTCGGTAAAGACGGCAGTATATGGTGGAAAAATAACTGCCTAATTCAATCTGGGTATATGCGGATGCCTATAGGCATGTAAACAAGACTTGGTAAAGTAATTAAAGTATGTTGAGCTAGATTCTTAGTCGTAAGACACAACCGTATGGAGAAATGGCCGCTGACACTCGTTTCATTTCTTTACCTGCCTCTCCGATGTGCCAAAATGTTGTATATAAATATCCGGCGGAAAGTACTTCAAGTCCAATTCCTGCATAGAGAAGTGGTTTCTTCATGAGCATTGTTTCATCTCTGGAGGCAGAGGCTAGGGAAAGCAGAAAGCCACTTGCGCCAAACACGAGGGATTCATTGAAACAACGACGGGAGGCAATCAAATGATCAGCGCCGGTTTTGACCTGTGCTTTGGAAGTGCTACAAAACAATGCCAATATTGCCAAAAGAACAGTTGTTATAGGCGTTTTCATAGGAAGACGAGGTGTGAAGAATGAACTTGTTTCGAGGGAAGGTATAGGGAAAAAATTTGGCAGCAAATTCCCCCGTTCCCTGTAACTTGCTGCCATGACAGGCAGTGGGTTGGGCGAAGGTTGCACCTTCGTCTGTCTATCGCGTAGCTTGCAGTTACTGTAAACGCCCTTTGCCACATAAGACATACAAGATACGTGTTTCTTGTATATGTATATTGTGAAAGGTAGCCCTTGGCTGTTGGTTATTGGCATACACCGGAACAACTAATCGCTAACCGCCAGGTTCCTGCAGCGGATGCTACAGAATAGCAAGACGAAGGTGCAACCTTCGCCTAACTGCATCGCCTACAAGCTACGGCAAACTTGAGAAGATGGGCTGGGCGCAATGATGAATGAAAGAATCCCAATGGGATTCAATGTTTATAGCAAACAGGAACGTAGGAAAATTGCACGACCCCGTTGGGGTCGCACGTCATCTTATCGGTGCAATCTTCTACAAACATTCAATGCCGTTGGCATTGGGTTCCGGCTCTCAGCGATACGTTTCTTCCTTTTTTGGAGTAGAGGATGTAGAAGTAGTAGGTCATGGGTACTAAACCACGTATGCACTAAAAGTGCATAGGTTGAAACATGGGACGAATGAAATTCTTATTCAAGGATAATGGTATTGTTGTCACTGTTTGATGGGCCCCTGTGATGTTCAAGATATTCCTGAACCAGGTCATCTGTGATGTTTCCGGTACTCCACACTCCATACCCTATCGCCCAGAAATGTTGGCCCCAATACCGTTTCCCAACCTCCGGAAATTCTTCCTGTAGACGGCGAGATGTTCTTCCTTTCAACCGTTTTACAATATTGCTGATGCTCTTAGATGGAGGGTATTCTATGTGCATATGAACATGATCTTTGCTGACAACACCTTTCAGGATTTTCACATCCTCCGCATCACAGATTTGCTTTATCAGGTCACGGCAACGCTTTTGAACATCGCCTTTCAAAACCTCATATCTATATTTGGTAACCCAAACCACATGCGCCGTCAGCCAAGACACCGTATGGCTACCTCGTCTTTGTTCATTACCCATTCACCAAATGTACGAAGCTGGGTAGCAACTGAAAGTCTTGCACTAAAAGTGCATAGTTTTAACTAGCGATTGGGACAATAAAAAAGGCTGATTCAAAAAATGAATCAGCCCTCTTGTTATCAATGTGGGAGCTGAGGGATTACTTTGTGATCCCTCGCGTCTCAGAACTGCAAATCAAAAGTCCGTCCTTCCAGTCCGGTTTTTGTTGGTACCCATATCTGCGCTCAAGCAGAGCTTGGCTTGATACAGGTATCAACAAAAAAACCACGCTTTGGGCGTGGCTTTTTGATTTGTCCGTGGGAGCTGAGGGATTCGAACCCCCGACCCTCTGCTTGTAAGGCAGATGCTCTGAACCAGCTGAGCTAAGCTCCCAAATATGTTATAGAACGATACTTTAATTTTTTTGGAAGCAGACTTCGAACCCGCGACTCTCCCGCCTGAAGCGGGATGCTCTGTGCTTCTAAAGCTAAGCTCCCATAAGGGGATGCAAATATAGATATAAATTCAAATTCCGCAAGTTTTGTCATTTTGAAAATTCACGGTCGTATTCCACCTTGCAGATGCGGATTTTGTAGTGCGTGTACCACTCCGTGCGGCCTCGTTGTTTGGCCACACCGTGGTCCATGTGCTTCCGCCACTTGTCAATCGCTTCCAGGTCGCGCCAGTAGCTCACCGCGATGCCCAGGCCATCCCGTGCCGCTTCCATGCCGAGGAAGCCGTCAATCTCTCCCGCAAGTTCCAGCAGGTGATCGTTGGTGGCGGCGTAGTCGGTGTCTACATCCGTGCGAAGGGATGTGAAGATCACAGCGTAGTAGGGTGGGGCAGGTGTGTTGACGATCATGTCGGTGGAGATTACAGCACTTCGGCCACCACGAAGATACTGCCTCCGACCAGAACCACATCTCCCGGTCCGGCATTTTTCCTGGCAACTTGCAGGGCGTCTTTCACCGTTGGGTAGGCTGAGGCATGAAGTCCTGCTTCTGTGAATGCCTTCAGCAATTCCTGTGCATCCATGGCCCGGGGAATTTGTGCCTGGCAGAGGTAGTAAGTGGCATGCGGGGGCAGCACGGGCAGCACATCCGCAACGGCTTTGTCTTTCACCGTGCCGAATACAAAGTGCAGGTGTTTGTGCGGAAGATGTTCCAACTCTTTTAGCGAAGCCCGGATGCCGTCTACGTTGTGCATGGCATCGGCGATCACTGTCGGGTTCTCTTTCTGCAACACCTGCCACCGTCCCAGCAGCGGGGCATGGTGCATCACGTTGCGGATGCCGGCCTCCACCTGATCTTGACTCAGTTGCCAATCCTTCTCCCGAAGCAGGGGAATCGTGGCCAGCACCGTTCGTACGTTGTCGCGCTGGTATCCGCCTCCGAGTCCGGGTGTGATGGTGTAGGTTTCGTTGTCTTGAGTGACGTACGTCCACGGCTGTGATGCTTCGGCTGGTCCTTCCACGGATGCATCCGCAAAGATCAGTGGGGCTGCACGTTCGGCGGCCACCTTCTCAAATACATGCCGGATATCCTCTTGCGTTTGTCCGACTACCACCGGCACTCCGGCTTTGATGATGCCTGCCTTTTCGCCGGCGATGGCTTCCAGGGTGTTTCCCAGGAATGCGGTGTGGTCCCACCCGATGTTGGTGATGACCGATACGTCGGGGTAGAGGATGTTGGTTGAATCGAGCCGTCCGCCCATGCCGGTTTCCACGATGGCGATGTCTACCTGTTCATCGGCGAAATATGAAAAGGCCATGGCCACGGTGATTTCAAAGAAGGAAGGTTGGAGTTCCTCCATGGTTTCGCGGATGTTCTCGGTGAAGCTCACCACAGCATCTTCGGGGATGTAGGCGCCGTTCACGCGGATGCGCTCGCGGAAGTCTTTCAGATGGGGCGATGTATACAATCCTGTTTTGTAACCGGCTTCCTGGAATACCGATGCCAGCATGTGCGACACGGACCCTTTGCCGTTGGTACCGGCGATGTGAATGCTGCGGAATTTTTTGTCGGGATGTCCGAGGTGTTCGCACAACACCATGATGTTGCCCATGTCGGCTTTGTAGGCGGCTGCACCGATGCGTTGGAAAGAAGGCAGGTGGCTGAACAGGTAATCCAATGTTTGTGCGTAGGTCATCACGCCGCAAAGTTGGTGTTTTACACCGAATTTACATCAATCGGTTTATGCCACGAAGGCACAAAGGCACAAACCGAGGTAAGAAGAATGCATTCTTTTTCTTGACGTCTTAGTGCCTTGGTGGCTTCCATCCGGTCGAACATAAATGTCTTCCATGTGGCAAGGTCACTTTCGCAGGAATCATGAACCTGATCAGCTAGGCTCGAATCGATATTTGAACTGACCTTTTTGTTGGGGGGGAGCACTATAGTCAGCGTTCCATTTCGACTTTAAAGCCGCTTCCCTGGCACGTTTGACCAGGCAGGGGTCTGTAGTGGTGGATTTGGACAACACCGGGTTGGCCCGGATGACGGTTCCGTCCTGGTTCACGATGATCTCCATCACAATCAATTCTATCGAGGCGCCAATGGGGCAATCAGTTTCTGGAAGGATCTTAGAGACCACTTTTCTATAATGACCATTTACAAAATCTCCTGGGGGACCATCTTTTTCATTAGAATCTGTTCCTTCCGGATCTCCCTGGTTGCCCGTTCCGGTGGTTTCCCCTTCACTGCCGCCGTTTTTCTGCTGATTCCTGGCTTTTTCCAGGGCTTTCTGCAGGGCGGTGCTCGGCTGAGGATCGGGTTCTTTCTCCACCGGTTTTGGGGTGGGCTTGGGGGTGGTTTTGGTTTGGGTGACTGGTGACGGTGTGGTTTGGGTTTGCACCTCTTCCGGTTGTGCTTCCGGTTGCGGGGATGTTGTGGCCGCTTCGGTTACTTCCTTCGGCTGGGTCTTTTCCTGTGTGGCGGGTGTTTCTTCCACATTGCCGAAACCATCTTCGGTTGTACCGAAGTCAACTTCAAGCACGATCTCTGGCGGCGGTGGCACCATGTAGTGCAATCCCCACAACAAAAACAAAAGCAGGAGCAGACCGTGTATGCCAAGGGTAACGAGCAGGCCTGTTCTTTCGCTATTTGTTGAGCTTACAGCCATGTTTATTTGTTCGGGGTTGTGGCCAGCACGAATTTATACTTGTGCTTGTTGGCGATGGTCATCACCTTCACGGCATTGTCAAGAGGTATCGACCGGTCGGCGTGCAACACTACCGATGCTTCCGGGTTTTTTGCCATGGCAGCCAGCAGCGCGGTTTCTAGTTGGCCTTCTGCCACCGGTTTTTTATCCACATAATACTTCAGGTCAGACGTAATGGTGATGGCCACATTCTCCACCCTTTTGGTGATTTTGGTGTCGTTGGATGGTAGGTCCACCCTCAGTGCATTGGTTGTGACCAGGGTGGACGTGAGCATGAAGAAAATGAGCAGCAGGAACACGATGTCCGTCATTGACGACATGCTGAATCCTACTTCTACCTTATTTCTCGACTTGATCGCCATGGTATATTATTTCGCAGGTTCGTGCAACACATCCAGGAATTCGATGGAACGGGCTTCCATCTTGTTCACCATTTTTTCCACGCGCGATACAAGGATGTTGTATCCTACATACGCAACAATTCCGATGGTGAGGCCGGCTGCCGTGGTAACCATGGCTTCATAAATACCGCCTGCGAGTGCATTCACCTCGATATTGGCACCCCCGGTAGCCATGTTATGGAAAGCGCGTATCATCCCGATTACCGTACCCAGGAAGCCCAGCATGGGGGCGGCACCGGCGATGGTGGCCATGGTGGCCAGTGTTTTTTCAAGTTTGAAGACTTCGAGGCGCGCCACGTTTTCGATGGCGGTGCTGATGTCGGACAAGGGGCGACCCAGGCGGGAAATCCCCTTTTCAATCATACGGGCGATGGGGTTGTCGGTGCGTTTGCAGAGTTCCTTGGCGGAATCCACCCGGCCGTCGTGGATGAAGTCGCGGATGTTGTTCATGAAGTGGGTGTCTTCATCCGACGCCTTGCGGATGGCCAGCATGCGTTCCACGAAAATGTAAACGGCCAGTAGGGAGAGGATCGCCAGCGGGATCATCACCCATCCGCCTTTCAGAAGCAGGGAGAAGATGCTCAGGGTCTTTTCTTCCTGTACCACATCGCCCATCCCCTCGGCCATGGTGTTTGCAGTTTCCGTGATTTGAAGCAACCAGATTGCCATACGCAACAAAGATTTTGGATTGAGTTTGCAGAAATTGGAATATGCTAAAATACGGCGGGACCTATGCCCGGTGGTCCCGGTCGCCTGGTATTTTTAAACACTGAATTGTTGATTTTAGTGTGATACGCGGTGATCGCAAAACAAAAAGCCCCGGATTCTTCCGGGGCTTTGGTAACAATTAAAATCAGGTTTTTCAGTGCATGGACTGCATCACGATGTAAGTGACCGCACCGGAAATATAACCGATGAAAGCCAGCCATGAAATCTTCTTCAGGTACCAGATGAAATCAATCTTCATGATGCCCATGATGGCCACACCTGCTGCGGATCCGATGATGAGGCAGCTGCCACCCGTACCTGCGCAGTATGCCAGGAATTCCCAAAAGGCATGGTCTACCGGATAGGCTTGTCCCTGCACATAGGGACCCAGGTCATACATTCCCATGGCACCGGCCACCAATGGTACGTTGTCAACCACAGAGGAAAGAAGTCCGATGATCATGTTGATTGCATAGATGTCGCCGACCGATTTTTCCAGGAAACCGGCAAGTGCCGTTAGGTGACCTGCAGATTGAAGCGCAGCCACTGCACTCAGGATTCCGAGAAAGAAGAAGATGGTGGGGATGTCTACTTTTTTCAACACACTGATAACGGTTTGCCCGGCTTTTTCTTCGGCCAGTTTGCCACGGTGCAGGATCTCGGTGGTGATCCACATCACACCCAGGCTCAGCAGCATGCCCATGAACGGGGGCAGGTGGGTGAAGGTTTTGAATACCGGCACGAACAGGAGTCCGCACACACCCATGATGAATACGATTTTTCTTTCGGACTGGCTGGTAGGGTCGTTGCCGTGGTCATCGTCGCCACCGATGGGTCGGGTGACATTGCCTTTCATATACAGGGATACGATCAGCATGGGCACCAGCAGGCATACGAGTGACGGAGCCAGCAGCATCAGGATGATGTTCATGGCAGTTACCTGTCCGCCGATCCACAGCATGATGGTGGTAACGTCACCGATGGGCGACCAGGCGCCACCCGCATTGGCTGCAAGCACTACCATGCCGGCAAAAATCCAGAGGTCTTCTTTGTCTTTCATCAATTTTCTCAGCAATGCTGACATCACAATGGCTGTGGTCAGGTTATCGAGCAGGGCGGAGAAAAAGAAAGTGAGTATGCTGATGATCCAAAGCAGTTTCACCTTGTTGGTGGTGCGTACCCGGTCGGTGATCAGGCGGAAACCTTCGTGGGCATCCACCACTTCAACAATGGTCATGGCACCCAGCAGGAAGAACAGGATGCTGGCGATCTCCGCCACGTGTTCCAACAACTGGTATTCGGCGATGTAATGGATGATGGTTTCATGGTGATCCATTGACTTCCCGCCTTCGCTGAACAGTTCGAGCAAGGTGGCGGGGATCTGGTCATAATGCACGATGCCTTCCGCTCCGAGGATGTAAATCGTCCAGCACAGTACGCCCGTGATCAGGGCAGATGCGGCTTTGTCAATCTTCAACGGATGCTCCAGGGCAATGGCTGCATAACCCAGAACAAATACCAACACCATTAGAATATACATAGCGTAGTTGTTAGATAGTTTATGCCCGCAAATGTAACAAAGCTGGTGATAAGTTCACCCCGGAACATCGGAACGGGTTGTGTTTCCGTGCCGGTTGGTTGCCGGATCGGGTTTCTCCGGGGGCGTTGAATCCTGAGAATTCATTGTTGGGAGGTATATAAGGGTTATTGATCGCCATGAAAAAGGGGATGGTAGAATTGCTTGGGTTTTTTTTGAAAAGAGCGTTTTTTTGCAAAAATTTGTAAGACATGGGCAGTGCCCATTGTATGGAACTGTAAACACAATGAAAAAAGGAAGCAACAACAAGCCAAGCGGTAAAGCCGCAAAAAAGGTAAAGGGCGACGAAGAACTCGACCTGCCCAAGAAAGCCCGGATGGAAGACGATGATGAGGATGACGAAAATTTCATGGATGACGATGACGATGACTTCGAAGCAAGCTATGAGGAAGAAGAGGAAGACGAAGAGGAGAATGAGGAGGAAGATCGCATTCAGTATCTCTCCGACGACGAGCTGTTAGGATTTGACGAAAACTACTCGGAAGAGATGGATTTCGACGATTATTGATCCGACTACAATCTGGTTTTACCCGAGAGGCAGGTTCCGCAAGGTCACCTGCCTTTCTTATCTCCGGATATCAATATGCCGGAAGAACTGTCGCGCCTGCCACCTGTGACAGATTGCAATACGTTGACCTCTCCGTGCATCCTGAGTACCCCCAGGAAAGCGAATACAATGGCTTCCTTGAAGTTGATCAGCTCATCGGTTCCTTTCTCCACCCTGTTCGGCAGCATGCGGTTGAGTTCTTCCATCAGGAATGAATTGTATGCACCGCCGCCGGTCACCAGGATTTTACCCGCGGGTACTTCAGAACTGCTACCGGCCAGTTGTGCAACCAGGTACCTCATGTAGGTAGCCGCCCGATCTGCAGCAGTGATCTCTTTCCGGTCTATCAATGGCCCTATAGATTGCTGATACCATTCCCGTCCGAGGGATTTGCCTTGTGTCTGGGAGAGGTTGTTCAATGCATCCAGCAATGAATGATTGATTCGGCCGGATCGTGCGAGTTGTCCGTTCTCATCATATGGCTGTCCATGCTCCCCGGCAAGTGCATTGAACACGACGTTGCAAGCCGTAATGTCGAATGCCATCCTGTTACCCTTCTTTTCATAGGAAATATTGGCGAAGCCGCCCAGGTTCAGGCAGGCTGCATATGATCCGAACAACAGCCGGTCGCCAATGGGAACAAGCGGAGCTCCCTGTCCACCCAAAGCAACGTCTAATGACCGGAAATCACAGGCTACGGTGCAACCGGTTACCGCCGCGATTTCATTTCCATTCCCTACCTGCCAATTCATCCCCATACCGGGCTCGTGGAATAGGGTGTGACCGTGAGATGCGATGATGTCTATGGACGTGCCCTGGCGTTGTATGAACGAAAGGCACAATTGACCGAGCCACTTCCCGTAAGACCTGTCTAATAGCATCAAGTCCCTGCCTCCGAGCGCATGTGCGGTTGACAACCGGTTTGCCCATTCATCAGGGTACCGTTCAGTTTCGGCAGCTAGGAGATCATATTGCCAACCGGTAGGGTTTCGTTCGAACCGGCATAGTGCCAGGTCTACGCCATCGAGTGACGTTCCGGACATCAGTCCCAGACCAAGAACCGTTTGATTTTTTTCCATTTTTGAGGGTGTGCGTGAACCGGCTACATGCCCGAAAATACCGGGATGCAGGGCGATTGCTGTGATCTGCGCAGAAATGTGTAGTATTGCATGGGATAAAAAGCTACTTTTGCTTCCCTTAATTCGCTAATAATCAATACAATTATAAGGATTTATGGAATTCAATCTCACCGAAGAGCAATTGATGATACGTCAGGCTGCCAGGGATTTTGCGCAGGAAGAGCTGAAACCCGGCGTCATAGAAAGGGATGAGCACCAGAAGTTTCCTGCAGAACAGGTGAAGAAATTGGGAGAACTTGGATTTCTTGGAATGATGGTGGATCCGAAGTACGGTGGAAGCGGACTGGATGCCATTTCTTATGTATTGGCTATGGAAGAGATTTCCAAGGTGGATGCCTCGGCTTCGGTGGTGATGTCAGTAAACAACTCGTTGGTTTGCTGGGGCCTTGAAGAATATGGTTCTGAAGAACAAAAACAGAAGTACCTCGTGCCCCTGGCCAAGGGGGAAAAAATCGGAGCCTTTTGTCTGTCGGAACCGGAAGCAGGCTCGGATGCCACCAGCCAGCGAACCACTGCAGAAGATAAGGGAGATCATTACCTGCTGAACGGTACCAAGAACTGGATCACCAACGGCGGTACCGCATCTACCTATCTGGTCATTGCACAGACACGCCCTGAAGACGGTCATCGTGGCATCAACGCTTTGATTGTTGAAAAAGGAATGCCTGGTTTTGAGATCGGTCCGAAGGAAAACAAACTGGGCATCCGTGGCTCTGATACACATTCGTTGATGTTTACCGATGTGAAGGTTCCCAAGGAGAACCGGATCGGAGAAGATGGGTTCGGTTTTAAATTTGCGATGAAAACCCTGGAAGGTGGGCGCATAGGAATTGCAGCACAGGCTTTGGGAATTGCATCGGGTGCATATGAACTGGCCCTCACTTATTCCAAGGAAAGAAAAGCATTCGGTACAGAAATCAGCAAGCACCAGGCCATCCAGTTTAAGTTGGCAGATATGGCTACAGAAATAGAGGCAGCCAGATTGCTCTGCCTGAAAGCAGCGTGGATGAAAGACACCGGTAACGATTATTCACTGGCCGGGTCAATGGCCAAATTATTCGCATCGCGCGTAGCCATGGAAACCACCGTTGAAGCGGTCCAAGTTCATGGCGGATATGGATTTGTGAAGGAGTATCACGTGGAACGACTGATGCGTGATGCCAAGATCACCCAAATCTACGAGGGTACTTCGGAAATCCAGAAAATTGTGATTTCTCGTTCAGTATTGAAAGGTTAATTTGAACGATTCCGGTAAGGTGCCGGTAATACGCACTATGAAAGGAAAAATAGCAACCCTGCTGTCTGTCGGCGTCATGCTGGCGATGGGAACCGTACATGCACAGGTGGACAACATTCCATCAGGTGGCATAAACAAAGCGGAAGTGTATGCCAAGTTGAAAGAAGCCGGGATGAGCGACGAGCAGATCCTGGAATACTATCGGAACCGACAGTCTCCCGGTTCAGGCGATTCATCGAAATCTGCCAACGATTACTTCCGGATTGAGTCACCCGATACCATGCTGCAAAAGGCCACCAGTGCCCTGGGGGATATGGACTCGCTGGATATACGGGAACAGAAAGACAGTCTGCCTTATGGTTTTAACCTCTTCCGCAATGGTAACCTGGGATACTACAATAAAAACCGTGAGATCAATGCCCCGGATGACTATGTGCTGAATGCAGGTGATGAGATTGGAATTTCTGTGTGGGGTTTTAGTGACTTCAGCGCCGTGCTTCGGATTGAGAAGGACGGATACGTGAACCATAAACTGTTGGGCAGGGTCTATCTGAAAGACCTGACCTATGCCCAGGCACGCAAGGTGTTGGCCAGTCAACTGAACCGCAGACTGGATCTTAAGAATTCGGAAATGGCGATTTCATTGGCAACAGCCCGCACCATCAGCGTTCACATTGTGGGTGAGGTTGAAAACCCGGGAACGTATAGCATCAGTGCATTGAATTCAAGTATCCTTGCGTTGAATGCTGCGGGCGGACCAACGGTTAGCGGAAGTCTTCGGAATATCATGGTGCGAAGGAACGGAATCAATGTTGATTCTTTGGATATCTATCAGTTTCTGATGGATCCGGGTAAACAAAAAGCCATTTACCTGCAAGAGAACGATTTCCTTTTCGTACCCGTGGTGGGCAGATCCATCACTGTGCAGGGAGAGGTACATCGGCCCCAAACCTATGAGATCAAGGGCAACGAAAATATTCTGGATGCGATCCGCTTCGCCGGGGATTTTAAGGCAAAGGCTTATCGTACATACATTTCCTTGAGCCGGGTGCAGAACAATGAGCAGGTGCTTATCAGCATACCCCTTGATTCAATCAAAGCAAATCCGGAGGCTTTTCAGCTGCATGACGGAGACCAATTGATTGTGAACCCGATTAAGGATGGTTACGTGAACAATGTAAAGGCCATAGGTGGCTTCAAAGTCCCCGGAGATTACGAAGTAAAAGAAGGTGACCGGGTTTCTGACCTTCTGAGAAAAACCGGTGGATTGCATGCAGATGCCTATTCGGACCGCTCGTACCTGATCCGCCTGGATTCGGATTATGTTCGTAAATACATATCATTGAATCTGGATGCTATTCTGAAAAACCCTGGTGGGGCCGATGACATTCCATTGCGGGGCAGGGATGAGGTGATTGTGCTGAGCAACCTCGATTTTGAAGACGATCTTCAGGTGGAAGTGTTCGGGGCGGTTCGTAATCCCGGTAAATATATATTCGGTGCCGGTTTGTCCCTCAAGGATGTCATTCTGATGTCAGGGGGACTGAAAAACGAAGCGGTTAATCAACGGATTGAAATCTTCAGGGTGGTGGATTACAAAACCGAGAACAATAGGGTGGTTCCTGTGAAGGCGGTGGTTAACACAGTGGCGGTAGCCGGTAACCTGAGCCTTGGGCAACATGATGAAGATTACAGGCTTCAACCGTTTGATGAGATTTTTGTGCGTACGAATCCCGACTTTGTGCCACCGCAGAATGTGGTGCTGGCTGGTGAGGTGATGTATCCGGGAACCTATGCGCTTTTGAGAAAGGATGAATCGGTTGCGGAAGTGATTAAGCGTGCCGGTGGTTTGCGTGATTATGCATTTACCAAAGGGGTAAGGATGTACCGCAGCACAGATAGCCTGGGTACTGTTTTTCTTGACCTGGTTACGGCGTTGAAGCGCCCCAACTCCCGTTACAACCTGATATTGCATGACGGAGATTCCATCCACATTCCAAAAACCCTTGATCTGATCCATATCTCCGGCGCAATTGGCAACACGTTGGACAAGTCCATCAGTGCACCGTTTATGGGGAGAAGGGCCAATTATTATATCCGGAAGTTTGCGGGCGGTTTCAATGAGAACAGTCTCAAACGTGCGACATTTGTTCAGTATCCCAATGGAATTGAAAGAAAACCGGTGAACTTCGGGCTCTTTAAGATATATCCCCGGGTTGTTCGTGGGTCAAGGATTGTGGTGAAAAGGAAGCCACAAATTATTGAAGAGGAACGCAAACCAACCGATTGGAACAAGGTGATCGAAAATTTCACGATCAAGGCCACGGGTGTGCTTACCCTATGGATCCTGATCGATCGCGTCGCTAATTAATGCTATGTCGCAAGAACAACGTGTGAACGATGAAATCTCCTTGAAGGAGATTGCTCATAAGATATCAGGGTTCTGGAAGGAATTGCTGCGAAAGTGGCTGATTGTTGTCGTCTGTGCGTTGGGGTTTGGTGCGTTGGGGTTTGTCTATGCGTTGATCAATCCGCCCAATTATACGGCTACTCTTTCCTTTATCATTGATGATTCCCAGGCAAACGGAGTACTGGCCAAATATTCTTCTCTGATGAATCAGTTCGGTTTGAACATGGGTTTGGGTGGGGAGTCTGCAATCAGTGAGGATAACATCTCGGAATTGATCAAATCCAGGCACATAGTGCAGAATGCCCTTATGAAACATGCGTGGATCAATGGAGAGCAAATGACGTTGGCGGATGGCTTGCTGCAATCATTCAATTGGAAACAGAAGTGGGCGGAAGATAAGAACGCAGACCCTGGGTTGCAGGAGTTGGTGTTTGCGAATTTTATAGATCAACCTAATTCAAGGTTGGCAGATAGTGTTATGACATTGATGTACGAAAGGATCAGGCATAAAATACTTACCGTTGAAAAGCCCAATGCACAAGCCAATATTCTGCTCATAACTTGTGTTTCTAAGAGTCCTGATTTTGCGAAAAATTTTGCAGAGTCCTTGATTGAAGCTGTATCGGAATACTACATCGGCAATAAAACCCAGAAGACCAGGAAGACTTTAAAGTATATTGAGGACCGTGCAGATTCGGTCAGAAATGCACTAGCCTCTGCTGAAGCTCAACTGGCCAAATGGGAGGACTCAAATAAATTGATTCAAAAGGCTGAAGGGTTTCTGGCTGAAATACGTTTAAGAAGGGAAGTAAGTATTCTGAACGTGATGTACGCCGAAATTGTCAAGAATCTAGAAATGACCAAAATGGTTCTTTTGGACCAAACGCCCGTTATTCAGGTGATAGACGTTCCGGTGCCGCCACTTGATTCCTCTGAATTATCCGAGTGGGCTGGCGTTTTGCTGGGTTTGATCTTTGGTGGTTTATTGGCATCCTGCTGGATCATCATTCGAAAGATCTACCTGGATGCCATACATGGTAGTGAACCGAAGGCCTCTTAAACCACCTCAACCATTGCTTCCAATCCCATTTTTCTTGAACCTTTGATGAGGATCAGCGCCTTGTTTATTGGATGGGTCAGGATCCATTCCTTGGCAGCCTGGGTCGTTTCAAATACATGAAACGGCAGGTGGTTTGCTACTGACCGGAAAAGGGGGCCCACTAAAACCACGTTTTTCATTCTCTTTTCCTGAAGCAGGTGAAGGATATGGGTGTGTTCCTGTAATGCCCGGTCACCGAGTTCCAGCATATCGCCAAGAAATACCCAGGTATTCGGATGACGCTGCATGTTAAGAGACTCCAAAGCAGCCTGCATGCTACTGGGGTTGGCATTATAAGCGTCCAGGATAACAGTATTGGTCTCTGTTTTGATGATTTGTGACCGATTGTTGGTTGGGATGTAGCTAGATAATGCGGTGTGTATCTCGCTGACATCAACCTGAAAGTGATGCCCGATGGCGATGGCCGCAAGAATGTTGGATAGGTTGTATGCACCGGTTAGATGAGTACCGGTGTGATGATGCTCTCCGTTTAAGACCCATTCCACATGTAATTTTAAATCGTCGGATGGCTGAATGCTGCCCTGTATTACGGACTGGTTTCCTCCAAACGTGATGCGCGATAAAGTTTCACTCGCATGCATAAGGGTATCATCCTGTGCATTTACAAAACACGTCCCCTGATGCGAGCGCAGGTAGTCATACATCTCGCTTTTTGCTTTCAGTACACCCTCCGGACTGCCGAACCCTTCAAGATGTGCAAAGCCTATATTGGTAATGAGACCATACCCTGGTTCGGCTATTTCACATAGTGTTTTGATCTCACCGATGTGGTTTGCTCCCATCTCAATGATTGCAAACTCAGTTTCTTGTTTCAGTCTTAGCAATGTCAGCGGTACACCAATGTGATTGTTAAGATTTCCGACTGTGGCCAGGGTATTCCATTTGCGTGATATCACTTCGTAAATCAGTTCTTTGCTGGTAGTTTTGCCATTGGAGCCGGTGATGGCGAGAACAGGAATGTTAAACTGCCTCCGATGGTGCCTTGCCAGATCTTGTAGCGTAGTAAGCACGTTGGTAACAACCAGGTAGGAATTCCCTGAAGCCACTTTGGGGTCGTCGACTACTGCCAGTGAACATCCACCTGATATCGCTTTGGCGGCGTATTGATTGCCATCAAAGCGGTCACCTTTTAGAGCAAAGAATATGGATCCAGGGATAATCTGGCGTGTGTCAGTGCAGATCATAGGATGTTCAAGGAACTGATTGTACAGCCGGAGCAGATCTGGGTGGGTCATGGTTTATGCAAATGAATGGGGAATATACATATTTCCCACCCGTTTTGGTTGATGCGAGCAGATACAAAAAAACGGCATCTCTTTTCAGGGATGCCGTTTTCTTCACAATAGAAAATATTATCTGCCGTAGGGTGTACCACCAAATCCGGTAGGACTTCCTACCCTGTGCATGGCGCAGCGGAAACCAAGCGTTGCTGCTGATTGGTTTTCATCCAGATATCTCCTGGTTCCGGGTACCAGCCAATACTGACGGTCTCTCCACGAACCACCTTTAAATACGCGGGCCTTGTCATTTAGCATGGAAGCCACACCGTAGTTGTAGGTAACTTCGCTTTCCTCGTCCCCGTCAAGGTAGTTGATATTATCAGCGACGCGGTAGTTCCGACGGTTGCTAAGATTATCATCCTTTTCATTCACTTCACGTTGGATGACGCGACCAAGACTATCCTTTTCAGCAATGAATCCGTCTTCGTCGCGAAGCTGTGTTTTGAATACGTTTCCACGGAAAGCACGGAATTCATCCTGGTCTTCAAGAGAAAGGGGACGATAGACATCCATCACCCATTCACTTACGTTACCTGGCATGTTGTACAGGCCATAATCGTTGGGCCAATAAGAGTGAACAGGTGAGGTAACGTCCGCATTGTCATTCAGGTATCCTGCTACACCCATCATATCACCACGGCCGCGAACGAAGTTGGCAAGGAACAATCCTTTGTATCGTTCATCCGGATTACGAGCCATGTGGCCATTCCACGGATAGAGTCGCCGTTCTGTAACACGCTCCCATACAGTGTTTCCGATCAGGCCCAAAGCTGCGTATTCCCATTCGGCTTCTGTTGGCAAGCGATACCTCGGGAGCAGGATTCCATCTTCCATGCGTACTTTGCGCAAATCCTTGTTTGGATCCAAGTCGGTCAGCAGATCATTCACAAGACCTTCATATTGACCAGCCAGGTACGCATCCGTGTTAAAGTTGTCTTCGTTAATCTGGTCAGGATTGGTTTTCAGGATACCTTCACGTATCATGATCATTTCATTTACGCGGTCAGTACGCCATGCGCAAAAGTCGCTTGCCTGAACCCAACTTACACCTACCACAGGATAAAAATGATAGGCCGGATGGCGCAGGTAAAGTTCTACGTAGGGTTCGTTGTAAGCGAGTCTTTCACGCCAAACGAGGGTATCCGGCAAACGGCTTTTTATCACTTCAGGGTAGTCCATACCGAAGACGCGGTTTGACCACCACAGATACTCGAGCCAGTGTATGTTTGCCACTTCCGTTTCGTCCATATAAAAGGACGATACTGTAGTTCTTCGTGGTATGTTATCCCAATCGTAGACGAAATCTTGTTCAACACGGCCGAAAACAAATGTTCCGCCTTCAATCAGCACGAGCCCTGGTCCGGTTTCTTGTTCTTCGTAATAAACAACTTCAAAACCGCCATTTTTGGGATCGTTGTAGTTCCAGCCTGTAGCTGAAGACTTCTCCTTTCCGCAGGAAGCCAGCATCAGCGCCCCCAATGCGCATGCGAATCCCGAAAACACTTGTCTCCTGTTCATGGCTTACTTGATTTGATTAACCTTCCTTTTAAAGTGAGTGGTAAGTAAATTAACTAGAATGAAGGACAGCTTATTGTCCTGAATTTCCGTTTTTTAGGCCTGCATTCGAATTGAAGCTGGAAACTAAACTCGTGCGCTCCCGCCGTGGCGTTGCTTAATTTCGAAATGGTCACATCGTAGCTATATCCGAACTTAACAATACCCTCCTGGAATCCGAGCACCAGGATCAATGCGTCTCTTTCTATGATGCGCGACCAGAGGCCGGCCACCAAAGGACCCTTACTCAGGTACAGGCCAAGGTTCAATTGTTTGAAGTCTCCTTGTTTCTGAAATAGGATGTTTGGTGAAATGGAAGACTCTTCGCCACGGTCCATCGGAAGCAAGGCTCCGGCGTGGGCCGTGTATTTCATTGGAAGTTTACTGGATCCGGAGGTAATGAAGGCCTCATCGGGTTCTGTCAGGTGATGGGCCGCGAAGCCAAAGAAATATTTCTTGGAATATCCCAGAATTCCAGCAGAGAAGTCTATGTAACCACGGCTATCCGGAGGCCGCGTTTCGTTCGTTGATAAAACAAAACCATATTTCGGATCAATCTGATCTCCGAAGTTCAGCTTGTCCCAATCAATCTTGCGTTGGATGTAC
Source organism: Flavobacteriales bacterium (assembly GCA_020635855.1). Lineage (NCBI taxonomy): Bacteria > Pseudomonadati > Bacteroidota > Flavobacteriia > Flavobacteriales > Flavobacteriales bacterium. The sequence continues at coordinate 212,164 of JACJYZ010000002.1, forward strand.
ATACCCTGGAAGCCCACCTTGACGGAAAACTGCCGGCTGATATTGAGTTGGTATGAATACATCCCCGCAAAATGGGTCACATTATACGTCGCCTGACCGGCTTTGTCATTCAGTACCAGTAACCCTAATCCTCCCTGCAACACGTCGATGTGTTGGTCATAAGAGGCACTGTAAGTGACGTAGGTTCCTGAAATGGCAGGCCATTGATTGCGATAGTTCATAATGATACGCGGACATCTGCCTGTACCTGCAAAAGCAGGATTGAGATAGAGGGGGTTGGCGTAGAACTGGGTAAACTCGGGATCCTGGGCGAATACCTTACTGGTAGGTAAGGCGCCAAGAAAGCCAATGAGACACAGCAACACAGAAAGTTTTTTCATAACAGCTTTGTTCTCAAGAAGTACTTCCAACGGACTAAACAAAAATAAGTTTCAGAGTTATGCACTCCCAACACAATATACAAATGTAGACCTAATTTTCCTAATAGTCAATGTTCTGTATTTTTTTGGGTATTTGTATTAAATTGGCGGAGTGCAATCCATAATATGCGCTTTTTAAACCGCTGGTACATGATATAACAGTCGTGATATCAAAAGTTACAATATTCGCTGATTTAGCCCGTTTTGGATGCACTGTTTTTCTGCGCATTCAATGAATCATAGAGGTATGAAGTCCGATTGGAGGTTATTGTTTTTGTGTTGCTTATTGCTAGGGGCACCCTTAAAGAACATCATGGCGCAAACGCTGACGCGGGATGTGAAATGGGCCCCATTGGAAACCGTACAGCTTGCGGATGAGGTGAAGCTTACGCGTTTCTCATGTGAGCATGCTGATTACGAGGATAATCAGGTTATGCCGCTGTATATGGAGGTGATTGAAGGTGACAACCGTTCAAATTGGTTGACCGAAAGCTGGTCTCCGACCTACATTCCAATGGGGCCGGAAGAGAGTAAACTTGCGGCTGCCAACTTCACCCCGGAAGCGACGAATGCCTTGCCGGAATTGAAAACAGCGATTTCGAGGAAGCAGGATTATATTATTCTGAAAATCAATCCGTTTCGTAAAAACCCTGCTACCGGTGGGTGGGAAAAACTGGCGCATTTTTCCCTGGAATACCGAAAGGTTCCCAAGCCAGTCTCAAAGGTTCAGGCCCGAACATATGCTCCTCATTCGGTGCTTGCTTCCGGCGATTGGTACAAACTAGCGGTGAACCGGAATGGCATCGTTTATTTGGGGTACTCCGATCTGGTCTCCTTAGGCATCGATCCTAAAACCATCGATCCACGAAATATTAAAATCTATGGAAAAGAGGGAGGGATGCTGCCACAGGCCAATGCCGACTCTCGGTATGACGATTTGCCTGAAAAGGCCATTTTTGTTTCCGGAGAATCAGACGGAAAGTTTGATGCAGGAGACTACATCCTTTTTTATGGAGAAAACCCCAATCAGTGGTACTATGATAGCACCAAGCAACGGTATCTTCATCAGGTTCACCTCTATGACGATTATACCTATTATTTCATCACTGCGTCAGGGGGAGTGGGTAAACGCATGATCAACCGAATCTCATCGTCGTTAAGTCCGACCAAGACAGTCAGTTCATTTGATGATTTTGGATACCATGAGTCAGATCAGGTAAACCTGCTTAAATCAGGTAGGATGTGGTTTGGAGAAGTATTCGACATCCTGACCAACTACGATTTTGATTTTTCCTTTCCAAACCTTGTTCCAGGCGCCAATATGACGATCACCACAAACGTAGCGGCACGTTCCATCGTTAATCCCAGTTCATTTACCGTTTCGGTGCCTTCTGTAGGATTGTCTTTCCCTATGGCCGTATCAGCTGTGAGCGGCATTTACTACAATGATTACGCGTCGGTGTCGGAAACGGTCAAAACATTTGTGCCAAGTAGTTCTGATTTTCAGGTGAACGTCAGTTTCAATAAATACAATGCTTCCTCAATCGGTTGGTTGAACTACATTGCCGTGAACGCGAGACGCCAACTATCCATGTATGGAGACCAGATGTTGTTTCAGGATGCGCAATCAATAGGTACGGGCGAAGTAGCGGAATATCACTTGGGCAATGTATCTTCCAATATCCAGGTATGGGATGTGACAAATCCTGTTGAGCCGGTTAATTTGCAAGGAACCATCATGTCAGGAGAATGGGTGTACAGGCAGGCAGCCAATTCGTTGTGCAAATTTGTTGCATTCAATGGGTCGTCATTTACAACTCCGGTGCTGCTTGGAGCGGTTGCCAACCAGGATTTACACGGCCTGGCATCTACAGGTACTTATGATATGCTGATCGTTGCCGCACCTGATTTTATGAACCAGGCCCAGCAATTGGCTGACTTTCATCTCCAGGATGACGGGGTGACTTCCGTTATCGTTACGCCTGCGCAGATTTTCAATGAATTTTCTTCCGGCAGTCAGGATGTGAGTGCCATCCGCGATTTTGTCAAGATGTTTTACGATCAGGCTTCCACCCCTGACCAGGCGCCGCGTTATTTGATGCTTTTTGGAGACGGGTCCTATGATCCCAAGAGCCGCCTTCCGGTGAATACCAACTTCATCACCGCATACCAGTCCCCAAATAGCGTTTCACCCACCCAGTCTTATGTGTCGGATGATTATTTCGGTTTGCTGGATGACAACGAAGGAAGATGGCTTGAGAAGGATCCGGATCTCGTGGACATTGGCGTAGGACGGTTGCCGGTGCAAAATGTCACCGAAGCCCAGGCGGTTGTCAATAAGATCATTCATTATCATGACCCCGCATCTCTGGGAGATTGGCGCAACGTACTTTGTTTTGTTGCTGATGATGAGGATGGCAATCTCCATATGTCTCAATCGGATCAGTTGGCTACAATGATTGATACCACCTACGATGATTATGACATAGACAAAATATTCTTTGACTCGTACCAACAACTCTCAACGTCAGCAGGTGATCGATATCCCGATGTTACCGACGCCATTAACAGAAGGATAGAATCAGGTGCCCTGCTCGTTAATTACACGGGGCATGGCGGAGAGTTGGGCTGGGCACATGAGCGGGTACTGAACGTTTCGGATATCAAATCTTACCAGAACCTCAGTCGTCTGCCTGTTTTCATGACGGCCACCTGTGAGTTCAGTCGTTTTGACGATCCCGAGCGGACATCCGCAGGCGAGTACATGCTGCTGAACCCGAATGGCGGAGGAGTAGCACTTTTCACAACAGTACGGCTGGTAAATGCAGGTCCTAATTTTGCGCTGAATAAGAATTTTCTGAGCAACCTCTTTGAAGAAGTGAATGGTGAGATGCCTCGCATGGGCGACCTCTATCGGATCACCAAGGTGCTAAGCGGCTCCCTTGTCAACAATAGAAATTTCACTTTGTTGGGTGATCCGGCTTTGCGTATGTCTTATCCTGAAAACAGGGTCGTTACAACGAGTTTGAACGGCCATCCTTGGGTCAGCTATACGGACACCTTGAGGGCACTTGAAAAAGTCACCATTACCGGGTATGTAGCGGATCCGTTGGGAAATAAAATGTCCAAATTCAATGGCATCATTTATCCCACCCTTTACGATAAAAGTGAGAATGTGAAAACACTTGCCAATGACGGAGGAAGCCCGTTCAAGTTCAATGTGCAAAAGCGCATTATCTACAAGGGTAAAGCAAGCGTAAACAACGGTGAATTCACGTTCAGTTTCATTGTTCCGAAAGACATCGCCTATCAGTATGGCCTGGGACGCCTGAGCTATTATTCCGAAAATACCAAAGTGGATGCGCATGGTTCCAACCAGGATTTTTGGATTGGAGGGTCATTGGATAGCTCGGCAGTGGATACAATCGGTCCTGAAATCAAATTGTATATGAACAATGAGCAGTTTGTGTTTGGCGGCATTACAGATGAAAATCCGGTTCTGCTGGCAACGGTATTTGACAGCAGTGGTGTGAATACCGTGGGCAATGGGGTAGGGCATGATATCACCGCCGTGTTGGATGGGCAAACCGATAAGACACTTGTTTTGAATGACTACTATGAAGCGGACCTTGATCAGTATCAAAGCGGGCGTATCCAATATCCTTTCAAGAACCTGGAGACAGGCGCGCATTCAGTCAAATTAAAGGTGTGGGATGTGTACAACCGATCATCGGAGGTATATACAGAATTCGTGGTATCCGAGTCTGCCGAACTGGCATTGGATCATGTGTTGAATTATCCCAACCCGTTTACCACGCATACCGATTTTTACTTCGAGCACAACCAGCCAGGAACGGACATGGATGTGGAGATCCGGATATATACAGTGGGAGGTCGTTTGATCAAAACCATCCACCAGCAAATGAACACAGATGGATTTCGTTCTGAACCCATTGCCTGGAACGGACTTGACGATTTTGGAGATCGCATCGGGAAAGGGGTATACCTTTACCGACTTCGGGTTGCTTCACCCGACGGAAACAATGTGGAAAAACTCGAAAAACTGGTGATTCTTAAATAATTATAAGAAATAATAAAGCTTCGTATATTTGCCCTCCCTCATGAGAAATAAATCAAATACATCACTCGAAAAAGCTGCCGCTGCTTGCATCGTTCTTTCCGGACTTCTGGTATCAGGTTCTGCAAAGGCACAGCTCACCGTTGATACGCTTACCGGTGGCATCAATACCATTACAACGGCGGTTCCTTTTCTCATGATCGGCCCGGATGCAAGGGCAGGAGGAATGGGTGATGCAGGCGTCGCGTCTACACCCGATCCCAACTCAGGTCACTGGAATGCTGCCAAATTCGCATTTATCAAAGATACGCCCCTGGAAAAAGGCAAAGGCAGCAGTCGTGATGTGGGATTTTCAATGTCTTACATTCCCTGGCTGAGATCCCTCGTTCCGGATATTAATCTCGCATATATTTCAGGTTACAAGGTGCTGAAAGGCGGACGAGTTACACAAACCGTTGCAGGTTCCCTCCGGTATTTTTCACTCGGAGACATCACCTTCACCGATATCGTGGGTAACGTTACAGGCAACTTCAACCCCAATGAATTTGCGGTGGATTTTTCTTACGCACGCATGCTTTCCGAAAACTGGTCGGGAGGATTGAGTCTCAGGTACATTTATTCCAACCTGACCGGTGGGTTTGTTGTCGATGGAAATCCAAGCCATGCAGGCCGCTCCGTAGCAGCGGATGTCTCAGGGTACTACCGCAAGGAAACAGAAATGTTCAACCGTGACGTGATGTTTGCATACGGTATTGCCATCACCAACGTCGGTGCTAAAATATCCTACACCCAGAATGCAGACAGGGATTTTATCCCAATCAACGGTCGCATGGGTACCTCTCTGCTCATCAAAATGGATGACTTTAACAAAGTAATGTTCCTGGTTGATGTGAATAAATTGCTGGTGCCTACACCCCCCATCTATAATTCAGATGGCACAATTAAAAAAGGATATGACCCGGATCGTTCCATCGCCAGCGGTATCATGGCATCGTTCTATGATGCACCGGGTGGTTTCAGCGAAGAATTGAAGGAATACAATTTCTCCCTCGGTTCCGAATACTGGTATGATAACCAATTCGCCATTCGTGCCGGATATTTTCATGAAGATGCCACCAAGGGAAACAGGAAATACTTCACCATCGGAGCCGGACTGAAGTACCACGTGTTCGGGTTGGATTTTGCATACCTCATTCCTACCCAACAAAAACATCCCCTGGAGAACACATTGCGATTTACGCTTGTGTTTGATTTTGGCGGACTGGGTGCTGAAAACAGCGGTACAGAATAACATGAATCTTCGAGTAGGTCTGGGTTACGATGTCCATCGCCTGGAAACCAACCACCCATTTTGGTTGGGAGGTATACGTATCGACCATGAAAAAGGGGCCGTGGGCCATTCCGATGCCGATACGCTCATCCATGCCATTTGTGATGCACTTCTTGGTGCCGCCGCACTCGGTGATATTGGCAAGCACTTTCCCGATACTTCGGACCAATACAAGGGCATAGACAGCAAAATCCTTCTTGAACATGTTGTGCGACTCCTGGCGAATGAAGGTTACCGTGTGGTGAATGTTGATGCTACCGTAGCTCTTCAACGTCCGAAAATCGCACCTTACCTGGATGAAATGAGACAAGTACTTGCCGGCATCCTTGGCATAGATACAGGTTGTGTTTCAGTTAAGGCAACAACCACTGAGAAGCTGGGGTTTGAAGGCAGGGAAGAAGGGGTGTCCGTGCAGGCCATCGCCCTCATTGCCGGCTGAATTCCGTATCATTGCACGTCGCATATCGAAAAGATTCATTCCACATGAAGGATACCAAACAACTTAAGATCACCATCATCGGTGCGGGAAATTTGGGTGTAGCCCTTGCCCGGGGCCTGGCCAAGTCAAAAAAATACGACGCTGCCAAAATCACATTGACCCGCCGCCGTGCCAGCCACCTGGAAGCCCTGAAGAAGGAAGGCTTCAATGTATCTACCGAAAATGCCAAGGCGGTGGTCGGTGCTGATATCATTGTAGTGGCTGTGTTGCCACAACAATTCAATTCGGCATTGACCGAAATCAAACCGGTGATTAAGGCAGGTAAACAACTGATCATTTCTCTGGTAACAGGTGTGTCATCGAAAGATATCCTGCATTTGTTGGGCGGTAAAAACCGCGTGGTTCGCGCCATGCCAAATACCGCCATTGCCATTGGTGAATCCATGACTTGTTTGTCAACCTTGAATGCACCCGAACAAGATGTAGCGCTTGCAAAATCCATGTTTGATACCGTGGGTGAGACTGTGATCATCGGAGAAGAGTATATGACCGCGGCAACCGCACTGGTGGCTTGTGGAATTGCATTCTTCCTTCGTGCCGTACGCGCAGCTTCACAGGGAGGAACGGAGATCGGATTCCATGCGGAAGAAGCGCTCAAGATGGCGGCTCAGACTGCCAAAGGGGCTGCTTCATTGATCCTTAGCAGAAGCCATCACCCGGAAATGGAGATCGACAAAGTAACTTCCCCAAAAGGGTGCACCATTGCCGGTCTGAATGAAATGGAACATCAGGGCTTCAGTTCGGCCATGATCAAAGGCATCATCACCTCCGCCAACAAAGCGGGTGTTCTTTACAGCAAGGATTAGGAAATTCTTCAAAAACGAACCGATCAGGATTCGCGCACTTCGGCCGAAGCCTCTTTCCGGAATCCGTCAGCAAGTTTTTTCATGGTTTGGTCTACCCATCCGTCGGTGAGGGTTTTTTCATCATCCCGAAAGGTGAAGGAGATGGCGTAGGATTTTTTGTCTTTCCCGATTTTCTCTCCTTCGAACACATCAAACAACCTTACTTCCCGAAGCAACTTGCTGCCGTACTTCCATGCAATGGCCTCCAGGCTTGCGTATGAGGCGGATTTGTTCAGCAGCAGTGCCAGGTCGCGGCGGACGGCTGGGAATTTGCCAACTTCTTTGTAAGTGATCGGGCCCAGAGCACGCATGCGATCCAGCAATCCTTCCCAGTGAATCAAAGCACCGAAAGCGGGTTGGTTCAGGTCCATGTGCTTGCGAACAGCAGGGGCAATCTCTCCAACAACTGCCAGTTCACCCTTTTGATCGGCATATGACAGGCAGGCGGAAAATCCGACAGATGCAGCCTCTGTCCCGGTGACGCCTGCTAGTCCGGCTTTCCGGAAAATCTGATCCACACAACTTTTAAGGAAGATGAGTCCCGCTTCCTCTTCTTTGCCTGACCAACGGTGCAGCGGGCGATTGCCGGAGGTGTAAAGTGCCAACCACGATTGTTCCCGGTAGGCATCCGCATCAACGGTATCTTTTGTCCGTGCATATGTGCGGCCGAACTCAAAGAGGTTTAATTGAAGATTTTTTCGGTTGATGTTGTACACCAACGTTTCCAATCCGCCGATGAGCATGCTGGTGCGCATCACACTAAGGTCGGAACTCAACGGGTTGATGATGCGTGCCGGTTCCATCTGGTCGGGCGGAGGAAACAGCGTCAGGTGTTTTTCCGAAGTAAGGGAATTGCACATGATCTCGGAGAATCCGTTGGCCACCAGCAGGTCGGCCATTGCATTGCGGATGCGATCCGGTGTTCTCCGGTTTTCATGCACATAGCCGATTTGTGTATGTGTGGAAGCCTCAATGGAATTGCAACCATAGATACGCAGTACCTCCTCGATCACATCTGCTTCCCGGGTTACTTCCACTTTGAAAGTAGGTGCGGCAATCAATGCTCCGTCCAGGCGATCTTCCAGCCATTCGAACTGCAATGCTTCCAGGATCTGCCTGATTTCCTCCGGTGGTATCTGTTTGCCCAACAACCGGTGTACACGGGCATAACGGATGTTGATTTGACGAGGTGCAATGCGCTCGGGGTATAAGTCAACCGTATCAGATGTGATGGTACCACCCGCCAGTTCGCAAATCAAAGAGGCAGCCCTTCGCAGTGCCTGTAGGGTGTTTTCCGGATCGGTGCCGCGTTCAAAACGGAAACTCGCATCGGTTTTCAGGTCGTGATGTGACGAGGTACGACGGATGAAGCCAGGGTGAAAACAGGCGCTTTCAAGGAATACCGAACGGGTGGTATCGGACACGCCGGAAACGATACCTCCGAATACACCCCCGATGCACATGCCGCCTTCCGCATCGCAGATCATGAGGTCATCTGCGCGGAGCTTCCGTTCTTTGTCATCCAGGGTAACAAACGGGGTGCCTTCGGGTAAACACTCCACCACCACTTTTTCGCCTCTGATCTGATCGGCGTCAAATGCATGAAGCGGTTGTCCCAATTCGTGCAACACATAGTTGGTGATGTCCACCACGTTGCTGATGGGTTTCAGGCCGATGGCTTTCAACCGGTTCTGTAACCACGCCGGTGAAGGTGCGATACGGATGTTCTCAATGGTTACCCCACTGTAGCGCGGACATGCATCCGGCCGTTTCAGTTCAACGGTAATGTGTTTGCTGCCCCTTTCTTTTTCTGGTATAGATGCCGGTTTGTGGATCCATTCCACAGGCACACCTTTGTGTTTCAGTACAGCGAGCAGGTCGCGTGCCACGCCCAGATGGGAAGCAGCGTCGCCGCGGTTGGGGGTTAGTCCGATCTCGAACACCACGTCGCTGGTTACATCAAACAGGTCTTTCACCTTCACACCTACCGCCGTATCTTCCGGTAATACCAGGATACCCGAGTGATCTTCTCCCAGTCCTACTTCATCAGCGGCACATAGCATTCCTTCGGATACTTCTCCGCGTATTTTGGATTTCTTGATGGTGAATGGCTCGCCGGTGACAGGGTGGATGGTGCAGTTGACAGGTGCAACGATCACTTTCTGACCTGCAGCCACATTGGGCGCTCCGCATACGATTTGCAACAACTCTGATCCTCCGGCATCTACTTTGGTCAGGCTCAGCTTATCGGCATTGGGGTGTTTGGACTTTTCCACCACATGTCCTGTGATCAGTCCTTCCAGTCCGCCCGGGACCGACTGAAACGTATGCATGCTTTCCACTTCCAGTCCGCAATCCGTCAGGTACGCTGCCACCGTTTCCGGGTCCAGGTCGAACGAGATGAATGTTTTCAGCCAATCCAGTGAGATCTTCATAAGCTTGAGAAAAAATGAATGTCAAAGGTAAGAAAACACGAAGAATGGCGGTCCTCAGCTGATCATGCTCCAGTTCGGATTGCGTTTTTCGTGGTGTCGCAATGCTTCGGCGGTAGATTGATGTGCGGGTGTTGCCAGGTTCGGATCGTCGGCGAGTATCTTGCCGGCCCATTGCCTGGCATGTTCCAGGATGTTCTGATCTTTCACCAGGTCAGCAATCTTCAGTGTTGGCATGCCGCTTTGCTGGGTGCCGCTGAGGTCACCGGGGCCCCGGAGTTCCAGGTCTACCTGGGCTACTTTGAAGCCGTCTTGTGTGCCCACCATGGTTTTGATACGGGTGCGTGCATCTTCCGATAATTTGTTTCCTGTCATCAGGATGCAGTAGGAATGTTCGGCACCCCGCCCCACACGTCCGCGCAGCTGGTGCAGCTGTGACAGGCCGAAGCGTTCGGCGCTTTCGATCACCATGACGGATGCGTTGGGCACATCCACTCCCACTTCAATCACCGTGGTGGCCACCATGATTTGTGTTTCTCCCTTTGCGAACCGTTGCATTTCCATGTCTTTGTCTGCCGGTTTCATTTTTCCATGTACAATGCTTACCCGGTAGGTTGGAAGGGGGAATGCTTTCTGGATGCTTTCAAATCCGTCTTCCAGGTCTTTGTAGTCTTGCGTTTCAGATTCCTGGATAAGGGGGTATACGATGTACACCTGCCTGCCTTTTGCAATCTCATCCCGGATGAAACCAAATACTGCCAGCCGGCTGGAGTCGTACCTGTGTGTAGTTTTGATGGGTTTCCGTCCCGGGGGCAACTCATCGATCACCGACGTATCAAGGTCGCCGTACAGGGTCATGGCAAGCGTTCTTGGGATGGGCGTGGCGGTCATTACAAGGATGTGTGGCGGATGATTTCCCTTCTGCCAAAGTTTCGCACGTTGTGCCACCCCGAAGCGATGTTGTTCGTCGATGACCACCAGGCCAAGTTTTTGGAACACCACAGGGTCTTCGAGGAGTGCATGTGTTCCGATCAGGATGCGAATGGATCCGTCGGCGATGCCAGCCAGGATCTCGGTGCGTGCCTTTTTACGTGTGGACCCGGTGAGCAGTGCGGTTTGAATGCCCATCGATTCCAACTGCCGGTGGAGGGTGTTGGCATGTTGAATGGCCAGAATTTCGGTGGGTGCCATCAGTGCGGCCTGGTATCCGTTGTCCAGCGCGATCAGCATAGAAAGCAGGGCCACCATGGTTTTTCCACTTCCCACATCTCCCTGTAACAGCCGGTTCATCTGGTGGCCGCTTCCCATGTCCTGCCGGATTTCACGGATCACCCTTTTCTGGGCTTCCGTTAAAGAGAAGGGCAGGTGTTCTTTGTAGAAGGTGTGGAAGAGTTCGCCCACATGACCGAAGACAATTCCTTTGTTCTCCAGGCTTCGTTGGGTTTTGATTTTGAGTAGGCGCAGTTGGATGAAAAACAGTTCCTCGAACTTCAACCGCTTTTGGGCTTTGCTGCATTCCTCTGCATTTTCGGGGAAGTGAATTGAACGGAAGGCTTCTTCCCTCGATGGGAAATGATAGGCGCTCCTTACTGCGGCGGGAAGGTTTTCGGGGATGTGGCCGCGGATCTGCTCGAACAGGTTGCGTTGTAATTTCCAGATGCCTTTGCTGTCAAGACCCTTGCGTTTCATTAGTTCGGTGCTGGGATATACGGCTTGTAAGGTGCCGGCAGGTGAGTTCTTGAATTCGTCAAGTGTTTCCAGTTCGGGGTGTGCAATGTTCAGGGTGTTCTTATAGAGTGAGGGCTTTCCGAACAGGATGTAGGTTTCGTTCTTGCGAAGTTTTTCCTGGATCCATTTCACGCCCTGGAACCACACCAGGTCCACTTGTCCGGTATCATCACCGAACTTGGCGGTCAGGCGTTTTGTGCGGCCCTGTCCGACCGACTGGAAGGAAAGGATCTGGCCTTTCATCTGCACGTAGGGCAGGTCGGCATGCAATTGTTTGACCGGATAAAAGCGGGTACGGTCGATATACCGGAAAGGGAAGAGGTACAACAGGTCTTCAAATATGAAGATCTGCATCTGCTTCTTGAGGGTATCGGCCCGCTGAGGTCCGACACCTTTCAGGTACTCAATGGGTGTGGACAGGAAAGAACTCGTTGAGGTATCTTTCCCGTTTTCCATGCGGGGTTCAGATGGAGTATGCGCCCAGCAGTACGACGGGGTTTTCCAACAAATTCTTCACGGTTAGAAGGAATTCGGAACCGGTTACACCGTCTACCACCCTGTGGTCACAGGATAGGGTAACTTTCATGGTGTTGCCGGGTACCACTTGACCGTTCTTCACAACGGGAACTGATTTGATTCCGCCAATGGCCAGGATGCATGCATCCGGCGGATTGATGATGGCGGTGAATTCCTCGATGCCATACATGCCCAGGTTGGAGATGGTGAAAGTGTTGCCTTCCCAGTCTTCGGGCTGCAGTTTTTTGTTGCGGGCCTTTTCGGCGTATTCCTTTACTTCGGTGGAGATTTGCGACAGGGTTTTGCCGTCGGCGAAGCGCACCACAGGTACCAGCAGGCCTTCATCCACGGCCACCGCCACGCCGATGTGCACGTGGTCGTTGTAGCGGATGGTATCGCCCTGCCAGGATGAGTTCACTTTCGGGTGTTTTTTCAGCGCGGCGGAAACCGCTTTGATCACGAAATCATTGAAGGAGATCTTCACGGGGCTTATCTCATTCACGGATTTACGCGCCTGCATCACGGCATCCATGTCAATTTCCATGGTGAGGTAGAAGTGCGGGGCCGAGAATTTGCTTTCCGCCAGTCGCCTTGCAATGGTCTTTCTCATTTGTGACACGGCTTCCTCGCGGTAACTTTCACGACCGGTGAATGCCATGGCACCGCCTGGTGTGAAGTTCTCAATGTCACGTTTGATGATGCGGCCGTAATCGCCGGAACCTTTCACGAGCGCCAGATTGATGCCTTTTTCCTTGGCCATGGTGCGGGCCAGGGGAGATACTTTGATCTTGCCGTTGCTGGCAGCTGGCATGCTCACCACGGTGGTGGTGGCGGGTTTTGCAGCTGGTGCGGGTGTGGACGCCGGCGCAGGTGTTGCAGGTTTGGCCGGTGCCGGTTCTGATTTGGGTGCCGGTTTTTCTTCGGCAGGGGGGGCTGCTTCCGCAGCTTTTTGTGCGTTTTTCTTTTCTTCTTCGAGGATGGCGTCAATGTTCTCGCCTTTTTCGCCCAGGATGGCCAGCACACTGTCTACCGGTGCTGCTTTTCCTTTTTCCACGCCGATGTGCAGCAGCACGCCGTCCTGGAAAGATTCAAACTCCATGGTGGCTTTGTCAGTTTCAATTTCGGCGAGCAGGTCACCGGATTTGACTACATCACCCACTTTTTTATGCCACTCGGCCACCACACCTTCGGTCATGGTGTCACTCAGTTTGGGCATTCTAACGATCTCAGCCATTTTGCGCAGTATTTACTCTATCGGGCGTTATTCAATGATGAAGGGATAATCTTTTTGCACGTACACGTCCTGGTACAGTTCCGAAGGATCCGGGAAGGGAGACTCTTCGGCAAACTTAACCGCTGCGTCCACTTCTTCGTTCACGCGTTTCACAATCGCTTCGATTTCCTTGTCGGTGGCGTACTTCTTTTCCTTGATGGTGTTCAGTACCATTTCCACGGGGTCAATGGATTTGTACTTTTCCACTTCTTCCTTGGTCCGGTACTTCTGAGGGTCAGACATCGAGTGGCCTTTGTACCGGTATGTTTTCATTTCCAGGAGGGTAGGACCTTCTCCCTTGCGAGCCCGGTCCGCTGCCTCGGCGATGGCTTCGTGCACCGCTTCACAGGTCATTCCATCCACCGGCTTGGAAGGCATTTCATAGGCATGCCCGGTCTTGTACAGGTCAACCACGTTGGACTGGCGGGCAACCGATGTGCCCATGGCGTAGTTGTTGTTTTCGATGATGAAGATGACCGGGAGTTTCCAGGTCATGGCCATGTTCAGGGTTTCGTGGTATGCACCCTGGCGGATGGCACCATCTCCCATGAAACACAGGGTGATATTTTTTGTGCCCTGGTATTTTTCCGCAAACGCGATGCCTGCTCCCAGGGGAATCTGACCACCTACGATTCCGTGGCCGCCGAAAAAGCGATGTTGTTTGGAGAACATATGCATGGAACCGCCTTTTCCTTTGGAACAGCCGGTGGCCCTGGCATACAGTTCGGCCATGATGTATTTGCTTTCCAGGCCTTTGATCATGGGCAAGGCATGATCACGGTAGGCTGTAATGATGTTGTCATCCTTTTCGATCGCCGACATGGTGCCGGCTGCAACCGCTTCCTGTCCTATATACAGGTGACAGAAACCTCCGAATTTTTGCTGGATGTAGAGTTGGTTCGACTTCTCTTCAAACCTGCGCATGAGCAGCATGATCTCATACCACTCAACATAAGTCTTCTTATCAAAGACCTGGCTCTTCTTCTTTTCGGCAACTTTTCCCATAAAACAAAAATATATTGGCCCGTTTTATTTTGGCCTACAAATGTAAAATAAAATTGCGCCTTTTAAAGCCCCTTTTCGGATAAATGACTATCAGATCCCCCGGTGCTTTAGGAACCCGTTTTATATCGCCCTGACCGGGAAACGTTATTTGGAATAGTTGGCGGTAACGATGTCATCGCCTCCGCCGTCGTTCACCGTGTAGTTCCAGTGGATGGAAGAGGAGCCGGTTACCTGGCCGCTCCCGCTGATGGTGTGGCCCGATACCACCTGTACCGGTATGTTGAAGGCCGTACCCGAACCATTGAGCGATACGGTTACTTTGTTAGAGAAATTCAGGTTGTAGAAGTTTTCGATGGTCATCAGGGTATCACTGCCTTTCTTGAGCAGGTTGATGTCGTAGGCGGATGTGCCATAAACCTGGCTGTTTTCGGAAACATGCCAGGTTCCGGTGAATTTGTCGCGGTTGTCGGTGCTGCCGTTATCGGGGTTGTTGTCTTCGGGCTGACACGACTGCAGGGCTGCGGCCAGAATCAAGATCAGCCAAAGGGCGGGTCTGAAGGATAGGTTCTTTCTGATCATTTGTCTGTTCATCACAAGGTTTATGCCGTTTTCATTCCTGAGGTGACGCGTTGTTATTCCGGGTTGTGTGCGACGGTTTGTTGAAACCGTACGGACAATGTTTACAACCATTCTGACAACAGTATCCCCTTTTCAGGTGATAGGCTTCGGTAAAAACCAGGTAGCCCTCCGGGGAATGGTAATAATCTTCCGGGTCAAGCCTCGTAAAACGATCATCGGAATTCATGGTATGAAGGTACGAAGATTTGCAAAATCGTACCTTTCCGGTCCATGGAGGAACCCTTGCTCCCCAGTCCGTTAACGCAGATATTTCATCCCGACGTATCCATGAAAGGCATCCGGCTTTTCATGAAACGCGATGACCTGATCCATCCGGAAGTGTCGGGAAACAAATGGCGGAAGTTGCTTCCGTTCCTTGAGGCTTTCCAGGAAAGCGGTAAGTCGGAACTGTTGTCGCTCGGGGGCGCTTATTCCAACCACATTGCTGCATTGGCCGCCGCCGGGAGGATGTTGCAAGTACCTACCGTGGGGATCATTCGTGGGGATGCGGTTTCTGCAGAGAATGCCACCCTGACGGCTGCGCGTGCGAACGGCATGAAACTGAAGTTCGTGGAACGGAGTGTTTACAGACAACGGAATGAGGCGGACTGGCTCGCTGAGTTGCAATCGGCCCATCCCCATGCATTTGTTATACCTGAAGGTGGTTCAGACCCATTGGCTCTGACAGGCGTGGCCGGGATTGTTGAAGAGTTGGGTCAGGAATTTGATATACTGGCAACACCCTGCGGAACCGGCACAACCCTGGCCGGACTCTTATGTGCAGTACTTCCTGATGTGCAGGTCTGGGGTTTTTCTGCGTTAAAAGGTGACAAGAACCTTGGGAGTCGCGTGCAGTCGTTCATTGAGCGCTCTCCGGAAAAGGCTGTCATTCCCCGATGGCAGGTGTGGGACGCCTATCATTTCGGGGGATTTGCCAGGTGGACCCCGGAGTTAATCGACTTCATCCGATCCTTCAGGCAACATACCGGTATCCTCCTGGATCCGGTGTATACCTCCAAGATGATGTACGGTTTGTTCGACCTGATCCGGAAAGATGTGGTTCCTCCGGGGAGTCGTGTGTTGGCGATTCACACCGGAGGATTGCAGGGATGGAATGGGTTCAGGGAACGGTTCGGAATCAGGATTCCCTGATTGAAATCAACAGCCTGATGTGGAAAAATGCCCGCACACCTTATAGCTACTGCAATTGAGGGGAACTAACTTTATAAGTTGGAATGAAAAAGCAAGCGTTCATATCGTTGTGCCTGGTATGGATCCTGGGTGCACGTGTTATGGCGGAAGGACAACCCCTGACCGCCTCCGACTACATCACCCGATACAAAGACATGGCCATCACCAACATGATTGAGATGGGTGTGCCGGCAAGTATCACCCTGGCCCAGGGCATGCTGGAATCCGGTAACGGAAACAGTCGCCTCGCCATGGAAGGGAACAACCACTTCGGGATCAAGTGCCACAGCGATTGGGATGGTCCCACCATCCATGAAGACGACGACCAGAAACACGAATGCTTCCGGAAATACCGCAGCGTGCTGGATTCATACCACGACCATGCCGCATTCCTTCGGGGGAAGCAGCGTTATGCTTTCCTTTTTGATTTGTCGGTGACTGACTACAAAGGATGGGCGAAAGGGCTGAAGCAAGCCGGCTATGCCACCAACCCGCAGTATGCCGCCCGCCTGATTCATATCATCGAAGAGAACGGACTTCAGCAGTACGATGAAGTTGCCATTGCGCAGGGACTCAAAACCCCGCCGGTGCTCGCCAAGGAAACCAAACAGGCCAAGGAAACTTCCAAAACGCGCAAGGAAAATAGAAGCCGGAAACACAAGATCAGCAACGAAGGAGGCAGTGAGATCATTTCAGAAGTGGAGCTGGGTAGCCGCAGACAACTTTCGTATGTGAACAACACACCGTTTATAGTTGCACGCAAGGGAGACACTTTTTACCGGATCGCTTCCGATATGGACATGGAGATCTGGCAGCTCATACGGTACAATGATCTCCCGAAAGATCATGTATTGGCTGAAGGGGAGCGGGTTTACATCAAACCGAAACGGCGGAAAGCCACGCAGGAAACGTATGCCGTCAAGGAAGGGGAATCCCTCCATGACATTTCACAACAGTTCGGTGTGAAGGAAAAGCATCTGCTGAAATACAACGATATCCGGGCCGGAGAAGTCCTGACAACCGGCCAGCTGATTCATTTGAAAAAACCCAGGAAGTAGCTGACGTCTATTCTCCTTCGGAGGGAGCAAATTCATCATCCCTGTTTGATTTTTCACCACGGTATTTTTTCGTGCCGAAAGTGAGGTGCATGCCGAGTTTGACATGCAACATCCGGGTATGTTGCGGATACAACAATCCTATGAGGTTATCCACCAGCAGATAGGTTTGCAGCGGTCCGAGACGCACCGTTGAACCGGCGCCCAGATTTTTGAAATCACCATTGATGACCGAATAGCTCAGCATTGAATTCAGAATGTTGTCATTTTCCTGACAGAAGTACAATGTGAACGACGGATACATCCGGCGGTTGTAAAATTCAGCGGAGTACAAAAAGCCCACCCGGTTGCCCTCACTCAGGTTGTATGTGGTACTGGCGTAAAGCCGCGGCGCCATATGCGTTTGATAGTTGATCACGGTGTCGGTGACTTCGAAAGCATCGCTCGCAGAGTCAAGGATCGACTGGAACGGATCCTCGTCGGAATTGTCTTCGGTAACAAAGTTGCTGATATCAAATCCGCTGAAGGTGAACGATCCGTTGCTGATATAGTCCTTGATGTTGTCTTTCCAATAAATATACCCCAGGTCCACTGCGCTGAGGGCGAACGTGAATTTGTCGTTGAGCCTGTATGTGCCCCCGAAATCGAAAGCGTATCCTTTGTTGCGGGTGTTGGCCAGGTAATCAAGCGGATCCAGGTCGTCATCGAAATCAGGCAGGGAGGTGTTGATTTGGAAATCGGTGGCTGCCGTTACATCGTAAATGCCGGTGCTGTCGGTGAAAAGGCTCAGGTGGCTCTTTTGGGTGGTCACATTGGCCATGCCATAGAGGATTCTGAACCGGGCGCCTACATCCAGTTTGTCGAACTTCCGGGCAATCCCAAGTGAATAATCCCTGAAATGACTCACGTTAAGCCCGATGTTGTCCATGTTCACCGTCTCGTTGAGAAAATGACCGTTTCCATAGTAGGCCAGTTCCATCATTTCCTTGGGGAAAGCAAAATGAAAATCGATCCGTTCGGTGATGAACCCACTGATGTAATAGTTGCCGAGGCGCATTCCTCCCGAGAGTAAATCGGTTTCGAAGTTGACCGACAGCAGGTTCAGTGGCTTGAGGCGGGAAATGAAGTTATCCGGGTCCAGGGCCAGTTCGGCCATGTCATTGTAGCGGATGAGATCACTGTACACAAACTTGTTGGTTCCTGTTTTCATATAGATAGAAGACAAAACAGGCAGACCGATGAACATCTTGTTCTTTGGGAAGAACGACGGGTTGGTTTGGATGGATGCCGGCATATAATCGCAGAAGTTCAACAACAAGCTTCTTTGGGCCCTGGCGCCGGTTCCTATCAGCATCACAGCCAGTAATGCCGGGTAAAATATTTTTTTGTTGGCGATCATGGTTTCACCTTGAGTTTTGCTTGTGCGCCCATCTGAATACCCAGGCCGTAATCCGAATAGAACTTGACCGATTGGTTTCCTCCGTTGCCTGTATTCATGGCCGCATTCAATAGAATGTATTTGGCTTCCGTGATATGCGCTATCCGCGTGGTATCAAACCCGATGTAACTGGTGGTGGATGTGCGGGACACTACTTTGCCTTCGCTGTTGATCGCAGCCGATGGAAGAATTTCCTTGTAGGGTGTAATCAACGAGTCAAGCGTGTGGTACAGGCTGTCCGTGAAATAAACCTGCATGCCCACATCGATGGGGAAACCGTTGCTTGCAATGAGTTTGAACAGCAGGTTTTCAACCTCCATGCTTTCGTCGTTCGAGAACAGATCCAGGCTGAATCCGATGGTATCCCTCAGAACGAATCCGTTGGCGCTGCCATAGAGCGGCAGGATCACCTGGAAGTCGATGTCAACCGAACTTGTATCCAATACGAAGTTGTAGTTCTGTTTGCCTCCCGGGTTCACGGATGCATCAATCTGGTGGATCAGGTATTGGGGAAGCAGTGCAATGATCTCACGTATGTTGGAGGTATTCTTGTTGAGTTTGAGTTCGGTGGATTTGGATTGGCCTGCTTCTGCAAGGGTAGGATAATTGAACACAAGTGGATTCGGAATGCCGCTGCCGGTCAGGGGCAGGGTACCCTTGGTGCTGTTATAGGCTTCAAGTACATTGAATGTTCCTGATATCTCCGCGCCAT
Source organism: Flavobacteriales bacterium (assembly GCA_020635855.1). NCBI lineage: Bacteria > Pseudomonadati > Bacteroidota > Flavobacteriia > Flavobacteriales > Flavobacteriales bacterium. The sequence goes on from JACJYZ010000002.1 coordinate 231,303, forward strand.
AGGAATTGTGTACGGTCAGGTTGATCTGCGGATCTTCGAACCATACTTCGCCGTCCAGTACGTTTTTGAAAATGTCGATGGTCACCGTATCCTGGTCCAATGAAAGGTTGTGTTGCCCGACATAGCCGTATATACCCGAGAACGACAGGTCTTTGAAACTGATTCCTATATCCGCCTGGTCTCCGTTCAGTACCGGATTCCCGGAGTTCACCAGGGTCAGTTGCATGCCCATGGCAAATGCGTTCACGGTGGTGCCGCCTTTGGTCAGGTCAAAAGTGTATCCGGCCAGGTCGAAACTGCGGGTGACGGTTACCGGAATTCCGCCGCTGTATACAAGGGAGACGGTTTTGTTGAAAGGCACCCCCTGCTTTTTCAGTCCGGGTATGGAAAGCACCAGGGAGGCACTGTGCTGGAAAGTGGACGTGATGTCGAATTCGAGCTTGGCGGTTTTGAATACGATGCTGTCCAGTTCTTCATCGCCTTGTACCTGGAAGGATTGATCAATGTTCTGATTGAATGTGAAGGAGCCGAATGTTTGCAGGTTCACGATGTCCGGCCCGGTCATCACGAACGATTTTGTTGTGCTCTGGTCAGCGATGGGAATTACGTCCAGGGCGGTGTTAGACGACAGGTTGCCTTCGAATACGAGGGAGATGAAACCGCTGCTGTCTGTGCGGATCAGGCCTGTGGTGTCAAGCGAACTCAGTACATCCGATAGGGTGAGTTCACTTTTGATCAGGGGTACTGCCAACTGTGGGTTCCATTCCGGACTTTGAAGCTCTCCCACATTCAGGTATCCCTGTGTACATCCCGCCAGAAGAACAGTGGATATGGCAAGTGTTGCCAGATGATTTGATGGTGATTTTCTCATTGCATTCGTTCGAACATGGGCGATTCTACGTAACCGGTGGTCTTAGGTTCGCAAAATGCAGGAATTTGCTTTTCGGGTGGTATCGGAAGCGTTCGAAATGTGTTCAGTTCACCGCGTTCTGGGGGAGCGTGTAGATGAAAAGTTTGTTGTCGGTGCCTTTTGTAATGAGCTCAAAACTGCCGTCGCGATCCAGGTCCTGAATGCGGAATGCACCCTGGCCTGTGAGCGGGAAGCCGGGTACCACGCTTCCGTTGGGGTTGAAGAGGTATATCTTGGAACCCTTGTTATCTGCCAATCCGATTTTCTTGATGGTATTGGAAAAGGAGAACACAGACGGTGCTTCATCGATCGGGTGATCGAAGGTGAACTCAAAAAGAAGATCACCCGTGTGGCTGTATGTGAGCAACTTTTGTTTGTCCATGATCAGGAATTCGCAAAGGCCGTCTCCCGTGATATCCGTGATGGATGTACGATGTTGCGAGGTGGCAGGTGGCAGGCTTGTGATTTCGGTGCTGCCATCATCCCTGATACGGATAACGTTCCCCGTGGAATCTGTGGAGATCATGCATTTCTGCCCTGCATCATAGAACAGTGGGTTGCGCACCGATACCCGGGTTTCGTTCGGCAGCGTGAACCTGGGTTCTCCTTTCCGGTTCAGGAAAAACACTTTGCCTTCTGCGTCAATGATGGTGATGAAGTCTTTGCGTCCCAGTGTAAAATGGTCTGCCGGGTGATTGAAGGTATTGCCGGCGTTCTGGAAATCCCATCCTTTTGTAAGCTTGCCTTCGATATCAATGTTCGACAGCGTGCCGGTTTCTCCGGGGATCAGGATGCGATAATCCCGTTTGTTGTCATAATCGAATACCGATATACCGGTGGAGGCCGGAACGTTCAACGTCATCGGGAAGGGTTTCACATCTTTCCCGTTGCGATCGATTTGGAATATCTGCGTGCGTGTGTTGAACATCATCTGCAGCTTTCCATTCCTGAACCGGTCTACCTGTTCTACTTCACCCAGGATCCTTTCGGGCAGCGATTTCTTCCACAAGATTTCGCCCCGGGCATTGATCAGGTACAACTGATTCTGCACATCCTGAACGATGACTTCCCTTGACCCGTCATAATGGTTCTTACAGATGAAAGGTCCTGCAGCAACCGGCGCATCCAGCTCCACCTGCCTGGCATCCACGTGCGCAACCGGGCGTGATCTTTCCTCCTCACGGTACGGATGGTATTTTCCTGTGAGGTTGAAGTAGACCTTCTCCTTTTCCGGGTTTATTTGCAGGGCAACGGCATCGAAGCTTTGCAGCAGACCCTCGTTCTCGCGGATGTCATCGGTGAAATCCTTCCGGGTGTAAGCGGGTAGCCACTGTGTCAGTCCGGGCAGGTGAATAAACAAAGTAAGGGCCTGGCTGGGAGAAAGGTTTTCCAGGAAATGATTGTAGGGTAGGTTGCGGTGAAGGGTATTATCAGCCTCGTACTGGTCGAAAACAAACGCAAGGGAAGAAGAGTCTTCAGCCAGCAGCACATAGTCGTTCATGGCGGAAGCGAATTTCCATTTGCTTTGTCCCATTGCATATGTTTTCAGTATTTCCGGGAGGCTGTCGGACCGTAAGCGATGGATGGGATAGATGCCCTTGTACAGGTACGGGGCGCTGGCGTCGGACAATGATTGCAAGGCAGCTTCGGTATCATCGGTTTGCCAGAATGAGATCCATGCCGGATGGTCGCCGGTTAACACGGAGGCCCGGCCCAGCATGCCCCCCTCCCATTCGGAAGATCCGGAGGGGGTTTCCCCCTGCAAGGTAACGTAACAAAGGGTTTGAGAAGGCAGTACTTCGGCAAACCTTGGATAGCCGTTGTCCAGTCCCTGGATGTTCGGGTAGGGTGTCGTTTGTCCGGAGTCCGGTAGCATGAATCCGAAGAGGCGAAACGTTTCGGTGTGCAGGTCGAGGTCGGCTTCCAGCCAGCCTTGTGTCGTTGGAACAAAACTTCCCAGTTCACCGGTTGAATCGTTCAACCAACGGTTCATCCAATACCTGCCTTCGTTCAAAGACATGAAGAAGCTGGCGTCTGCCTTGTCCAGCGCGGTGGAACGAAGGGTCATGAAGGACGATTGTTTTGACAGGCCGTTCTTTTGAGTAAGGGCGCGCAAACCCGCTTCGATCAAATGCGCATGACGGCTGACCAGCAGGAGCGGACCGGCTGCACATGCGTATAATTTTTCACTCTTCTTCGTGTGTTGGATTTCAAAGATGGTTTCACCTTCGGTTGGAATTTTGTTCCATGTGTATGTGTTTCCCGCCTTCTGTCTAAGCAGGTCGAGGGCTTCAAGCAGCGTTTTCGATTTGCCGAATGAGCAACTCAAAAGCCACTTGGCCTGGGTGTCTCCCTGCCGGTGAAATGAAAAGTACAAAGGTGGTGTGCTGTGGTCCCATCCTTCTGCTTTCAGGTTTTCCAGCATGCTGTTCAACTCTTGGAGCATGGTGGCGGCAGATGATAGATCGGTGTGTATGGCCAGGCTGTCCCAAAACGTGGTTTCACGCGTCAGTGTCTGGTAAAGTCCTCCGGCATCCTTAATAAGGATCACGGAAGAGGCGGTAGCCGGAATGGCTTCCACAGGGTCCGGTCCGGTCTGGCTTTCCTGTTTGAAGAAAAGATAACCACCCAGGGTGATCCCGACGAGCAGGACGGACATGGTGATGATGAGGATGGTTTTCTGCATGCAAAGGACCGGATCCAACAAGAGGTTTGGTCGCGGTTTGCCCTCAAAATTATAACTTATTTTGACAAGTATCCTGCATTACAGCGCCAACTTCCCCTGCGCGGGCAACAGGGTGAACGACTTCCGGTGATGGCGGGTGGGTCCGTGACGTGCAATGGCGTTGCGGTGGTCGCCTGTTGGATATCCTTTGTTGCGGTGCCAGTTATAAGCCGGGTATTGTTCTGAAAGTTGCTTCATGTACGCGTCCCGGTAAGTCTTTGCAAGTACAGACGCAGCGGCGATGCTTTGAAAGCGCCCGTCTCCTTTGATGATGCATTCATGGGGAATGTTCGGGTAAGGCTTGAACCTGTTTCCGTCAATCAGGAGGAATGTGGGTAGGGTTTGCAATTGTTCAATCGCCCGGTGCATGGCCAGAAAGGAGGCGTTGAGGATGTTGATCCGGTCAATCTCTACAGGCATCACCATGCCAACGGCATAACTCAGGGCATGTTTTTCAATGAAGGGCCGCAGCTTGTCGCGGGCTGCTTCACTCAGCTTTTTGGAGTCGTCCAGGTCGGGATGTTCAAAATCTTCCGGAAGGATCACGGCAGCTGCGAAAACTGGACCGGCCAGGCATCCGCGTCCGGCTTCGTCACAGCCGGCTTCCAGTTTCGTGTCACCGAATCTTTTCTGTAACAATCGACGCCGGGTTGAGGGTTTTTTCAAGGCATTGCCACAGCCTTTCGCTGGTTTTCTGCCAGGAGAACATCCGGGCGCGTTCCTGACCTTTTGTGCTCATCTGTTCCCACAACTGCCGGTCGGAAGCGATTGTTTTCATGGCATCTTTAATTTGTTCGATCGAGTAGGGGTCAATCAGCAATGCGGCATCACCGGCTACTTCCGGCATGGAAGTGGTATCGGAGCAGATGACCGGTACGCCGCTTCTCATGCCTTCGATGATGGGGATGCCGAAGCCCTCGAACAGGGGCACATACGTCATTGCTTCTGCTGCCGCCAGCAAGGATTTCAATTCATCCGGATGGCGCCTTCCCATGAATACCACTTCGGATTTATGGGTCATTCCCTCATAGCATTTGTCCATTTCATCCGTCCACCATTTCTTCTGCCCCACGATCATCAACTGATGCGGAAGTCCGGTTTCCTGTTTGAACAGGTCGAATGCCTGGAACAACCGGGCGATGTTTTTTCTGGGAAGCAGGGCCCCAATGAACAGGAAGTAGGGTTTCCCGCCGGTGTACTTCTGGCGAATGTGTTCCCGTTCCGTTTCGGTTACGGGTGCATACGATTCGTTCGCACCGTTATAGACCACGTCGATTTTGTTTTCATCCACACCATAGCAATTGATGATGTCTTGCTTGGAGTATTGCGACACGGTGGCAATGCGACGTGCCTTATGTGCGAACCGGGGAAAGAAATGATGGTAGTATTTCCTGTCTACAAACGGCAGGTCCATGGGCCGGTGTTCAAAGTTCAGGTCATGGATTACCGCCACCGAAGGCGTATCTGTTCTGAGCGATAGGTAGCCGTCGGGCGAGAGAAACAGGTCGGCGCCGGTTTTCTGCAATGCCCTGGTCACCGAGTATTCGAACCACATGTAAAACAGCACCGGATGGCGGGCTTGCGGCGACAAGACCAGGGGGTGAACATTGTCGGCGAAAATGAATTCTTCGGAAAACGGTCGGTCGAACAGGAAATAAAAGGTATGCTCCGGATGCTGACGCGTGATGCGTTCCAGGGTTTCCTTTGTAAACCACCCAATGCCTTCCAGGCGATTTTTGAGCAGCAACCTTGTATTGACGGCGATTTTCAACTTCGAGTGATGAGGGCCAAAGGTAGGGAATTTGCAATACCGAGATACCTGCAGGTGCCATCCCGTCACGATATCATGGGATATATTGGATTCGCTTTGTAAGTTTGCAGGCCGCAAGGAAACGGAGGTCGTGGCCGGAGACGCAGTTGTGCGACAATCTGTCGGACCCTGATTTGGGGAAAATCCGGGCGGCAAACGTGGGTTTCTGCGAGACCTATTCGAGTTGACAGGCTGTTATGCAAAAGAAGTTTTTTTCCAACCTGCTTTTACTCTTGTTCCTGAACCTGCTGATTAAGCCGTTCTGGGTGCTGGGTATCGACCGTGCGGTTCAGAATGAAGTGGGTCCGGAGATTTACGGTGAATATTTCGCCCTGTTCAACTTCTCCTTCCTTTTCAATATCCTGCTGGATTTCGGGCTGACCAATTACAACAACAGAAGCATTGCGCAGAACAACCTGCTTCTGACCAAATACGTTGCCCGACTCTTTGTGTTCAAGTTGATGCTGGGGGTGTTGTTCCTGCTCGTGAGCCTGGTCATCGGGTTGTCGATCGACTACAGCGCCGACCAGCTGAAACTGTTGATCTTTCTCATCTTTAACCAGTTTCTCATCTCGCTTACCTTGTATCTGCGCTCCAACATTGCAGGGCTTCATCTTTTTAAAAGCGACAGCATGATCAGTGTGCTGGACCGGTCGCTGATGATTCTGTTCTGCGGGTTGCTTCTGCTCAAATGGGTGCCCGGGGTCCGGCTTACCATTCACACCTTTGTATACTTGCAGACCGTGGCGTACGGACTTACGGCGTTGGCAGCCTTGGGGGTGGTGTGGCGACGGGCGAACGGACTGGTACTGAAATGGGACTGGCCCTTTGTGCTGACTGTGGTGAAGAAAAGCATGCCCTACGCCATCCTGGTTTTGCTGATGTCATTTTACAACCGGCTTGATACGGTGATGCTGGAACGCCTGTTGCCTGATGGCGCGGAGCAGTCGGGTATCTATGCAGCCGGGTTTCGTTTGCTGGATGCGGCGAACATGATCGCCATGTTGTTTGCGGTCATCCTGCTGCCGATGTTTTCCCGCATGATCCGCATGCATGAACCGGTGGATGAGATCGTGACCCTTTCGGTCAGGTTGCTGATCGTACCGGCCATCATGCTGGGCCTGTCGTGTTATTTCTACCGACAGGAGCTGATGGGTATGTTGTACCATAACCGGGTGGATGAATCGGCCCGTGTTTTCGGTGTATTGATGTTCTGCTTTGTGGCGGTGTCCGCTACCTATATATTCGGTACCCTCCTTACCGCTAACGGGAACCTGAGACAGCTCAACGGGATGGCTTTGCTGGGCATTGTCATCAATGTAGGGCTTAACCTTTATCTGATTCCCCGAATGGCGGCGCTTGGTTCCGCCTATGCCAGCCTCATCACGCAGGTATTCACGGCCCTGGCACAGGTGATCATTGCGCAATCGGTTTTCCGGTTCAAGATCAAATGGTCTTTTCTTTTCAGGCTGTTGTTGTTTGCTGCAGGGGTTGCCGTGCTCGGCTACTTCAGCACACAGTTGCCCTACAATTGGTTGTACAGCATGGTTGGTATGCTGGTTGCCTGCGTGTTGCTTTCCTACCTCACGGGCCTGCTGAGTATTCGTATGCTTTACAGGATTTTGAAGTATGGTTGACACGGGTTTCAACCGGTTCCTTCAATCAAATAAATCCATACCTTTGGCCACCGTTAACCGAATGATCAACCAATGACAGGCAAAGAAACTGGCTCAGAAGCCTTTGAATCCAGTGACCTGCTGCTGTTTCTGGGCAGGTGGTTTCGCCCGTTGCTGTTTATTTCCATAGCTGCAGCGATCGTTTCCGCCATCGCCTCTTACCTGGTGCACGACAAGTACAGTTCCTCCGTGATCTTATTTCCGGTTAAGACCAACTCCATCTCCAAGGCATTGCTCTCGGGTCGTGATGATGCCAAGAGTGATATCCTTGAGTTCGGTGAGGAAGAACAGGTAGAACAGTTGCTGCAGATCCTTCAGTCGGATGAGATCCGAAACCGTATCATCGACAAGTACCAACTGATGGATCACTACGGGATTGATAAAAGCGGTCGCTTCCCGTACACCCGCTTGTACGAGGAGTTCGAGGGAAATATCCTGTTCGAACGCACCGAATTCATGTCGGTTCGGATTGAGGTACTGGATGAGAAGCCGGGTATGGCCGCCGACATAGCAAATGATATTGCCGCTTTGTCCGACTCGGTCAGGCATCGCATCCATAGCGATCGTGTGAAGGATGCCTTCGCAATCATTGAAAAGGAGTATCTTGCAAAGCAGCGCGAGGTAAAATCGTTGGAAGATACGATTACCTGGCTTCGCTCACTTGGTGTATACGATTTCCAGACACAAACAGAAGTGCTTACGGAACAGCGTGCCCAGGCCCTCATCGAGGGGAAGAAGGAGGTGGCGAAAGAGATCGATGAGACGTTTAAGCTATTGGCCAAATATGGCGCACAGCAGGTGGCGGTGAGTGATAAGTTGTATAAAGAATACCAACGTTTGGGGGCGTTGAAGGAAAAATACGAACAGGTAAAGGTAGACATGGAAGAGAGTTTGCCTTACAAGTTCGTTGTAAACAAGGCGGTTCCTGCGGAACACAAGAAGTACCCCATTCGATGGTTGATTGTGCTGGTATCAACATTTTCCACATTCCTGCTGAGTGTGCTAACCATCTCCATCATCGAAAAGTGGAGAAAGCTGAGAATCCGCCATGCGAAATAAAGATAATCCGGAAGTTGACAGCTTAGGAAACAAAGATATACTGGGGTTGTTGCTCCGATGGAAAGTGCAATTGCTGGTTGTAGCTGCCTTGGCCATCGCCCTGTCGACCCTGTTCTCATCTTCTCTCTTCATCGAGCCCAAGTACAAGTCGTTCGCCGTTATTTATCCTGCCAACATTTCCACCTTCGGAAGCGAATCGGAGGTGGAGCAATCCATCCAGGTGTTGCGTTCGGATGACATTGCCGAACAAATGATCAAGGCTTTCGAACTGGTCAAGCGTTACAAAATAGATCCCGATAACCCGGCGGTGAAATCCATGGTGCGCAAGGAGTATGGTTCGAATGTGAGCATCAGCAAAACGGAGTTTGAATCCATCAACATTGAGGTATACGACAGGGAGCCGGAGAAATCACTGGAGATGTGCAACAAGATCATCGACCTTTACAACAAGAAGATTGCATCGTTGCGCAGGGAGAAGATGGAGGAAGTGGTGAACACCATCCGGGAGGAAATGAACAAAAAATCCGCGGAGAAGGATACCCTGGAACATAGGATGAGGGAACTTCGGATGCAATACGGTTTGCTGGATTACGGGGTGCAGACCCAGGAAGTACTCCGGGGGTATTATCGGGCGCTCAGTCAACGCGGAGCTTCAGCGGAAACGACGGAAATGCGAAAGATGATCGATAACCTCAAGGAGAAGGGGGGAGAATTTGTTGAACTTTCCGAACGCGCCTGGAGGGCCAGAACAGAATACCTCGACCTGAAGAACCAGTTGGAGAATGCTGAGAAAGAAGCATACCGCAAGCAAACATATGCCAATGTGGTCACGCGGCCCGTACTGCCGGATAAAAAGGCATATCCGGTTCGCTGGCTGATCGTAATGGTCTCCACGCTGGCGTCTCTTTTCCTGGCCATCCTGGTGATCGCTTGGCTGGAAAGTTATCAGCAAGAAAAAGCTTCCTGAGTCCCATGCCTGCAACCGGCATAAAATCCGTTCGGAGCGCCCTGGTGTATGGCGTAAGCATTTTGTTTCTCGTGGTGAATGGCTTGCTGATCTCGGCGGGCATCTACTGGTTTCTGCTGGTTCCGATCGCATTGCTTATCATCTGGCTGGGGTTGTTCCATATGGACTACCTTCTGCTGTTGGTCACATTCATGGCGCCCCTGTCGGTCAACGTTCCGGATATTTCTTTTGGGGTTGGGATGAACCTTCCCACTGAGCCGATCATGTTCGGTGTACTTATCCTGTTCCTGGTGCGGCTTGTCAGCAACCAACGGATGCCGCGGGAAATCATGCGGCACCCCGTGACCATTGCCATCTGCGCCAATTTGCTTTGGATCTTTATCACCACCCTTACCAGTGAAATGCCTGTGGTTTCGCTGAAATTCCTGGTCTCCAGGTTGTGGTTCGTGGTGGGTTTTTATTTCCTGGGTGTGATGATTTTCAGAAACGGTCATCGGGCCCGCATTTTTCTCTGGTTGTACATCCTGGCTACCCTCTTCGTGATTGCGTTTGCATGGTCACAGCACATCAAGTTTCAGTTCAATGAGCAGGCGGCGCACTGGGTGATGAATCCTTTCTACAATGACCATACGGCGTATGGTGCTGCGTTGGCCATGTTCTTTCCGTTTCTCGTGGCAAACGCTTTCAGAAAGCACCTGCCGTTTGACCGGCGTATGCTGATGGTGGGTTTGTTGCTGGTGTATACGGCGGCCATTGTGTTGTCTTATACGCGTGCCACCTGGGTAAGCCTGGGGGTGATCCTTATGTTGTATGTGCTATTGTTGTTGCGCGTACGTTTTCAATACCTGCTGGGCCTGGTGGGTATTGTAATTACCATGTTTTTTGTTTTCCAGGATCAGATCATGATTCGCATGGAAGCCAACCGGCAAGACTCGTCTGAGAAGCTTTCTGAACACGTGCAGTCCATGTATAATATTTCCACCGATGCTTCCAACCTGGAACGCATCAACCGGTGGAAATCCGCTTTCAGGATGTTCTCCGAACGTCCATTCGTGGGATGGGGTCCCGGCACATATGCTTTCCAGTATGCCCCGTTTCAGCGGTCTGCCGAGTTAACCATCATCAGTACCAATGCCGGAGACAAAGGAAATGCCCACAGTGAGTACATCGGGCCATTGGCGGAAAGCGGTGTGTTCGGGGTGATCTCGTTTATATTGATTATCCTGGCTGGTATCCATACGTTCACCAGGATCTATTTCAGGAGGTCTTCTTCCGTTTCACGAAACTTCGCCACGGTGATTTTCCTGGGGTGGATATCTTACCTGATTCATGGTTTCCTGAACAACTTCCTGGACACAGACAAGGCCTCTATCCCGTTCTGGGGTTTCCTGGCCATCCTCGTGGCCATCGACCTGTATGATAAACAGGGCGTGAAGGAACAATTACCTGAGGTTAAAAGAAGCGACAGCTGAACAGGGCTACGTCGTCCAGAAAATACCCCTCTCCTTTGTGCAGGTCGAGGTGATCGAAAATCAGTTTGTTGAGTTCATCCACTGATTTGTAGGCATAACGGTCGATGACCGATGTGAGACCATCCACCCCGAAATCTTTTCCCAGTTCGTCTTCCAGTTCAATGATGCCATCGGTATAACATACCAGTGTGGAGCCTTCCGGGATTTGAATAACGCCTTCCTTGATGTGTGGGATGGATTCGAACATGCCCAGGCCCGGGCATCCGGTTTTCAGGAGCATGGCCCCGTCGGCATGATGCAGTACGGGTGGGTTGTGACCGGCATTGATGTAGCGGAAGGTGCGGGTGATTTTGTTGTAAAGGCCGATGAAAAAGGTGATGAACCTTTCGCCTCTTGCACTTTCCATAACGGCTGTGTTTAACTCCGTCACCATGTCAATCAGGTTGTCGGTATGCCGGTAGATGGCACGTAGGTTGGCCTGGAAGTTCGACATCAGCAGCGCAGCTGAGACCCCTTTTCCGGATACATCGGCGATGCACATGCTGAGTTCGTTTTCCCTTCTCTCACTGAAGTCGTAGTAATCACCACCCACTTCCTGGTTGGGGCGGTAGATGGCTGCCATCTCATAGTATTCGTTGGAGGGCAGTGTACTCGGGATCAGCAATGCCTGCATTTCTCCGGCCAGTTCCAGTTCTTTCCGGATCCTTTCCTGTTTCAGGCGCTCCCGGGCCAGTACTTTGTTTTCGAGCGCAACCGCGATGATGTTGGTCAGGACTTCGATAAACGGGATTTGTTTCTCACGGAAAGCCTCCGGCTTTTCATCGTAATGGATATCCCCGATCAACAGGTAAGCCAAGGGTTTGGATTTGTGGAATACCGGTATGATGGTGGAAAAGACGTTCAGGTATGCCTTGAGTGATTTGCTTGTATGCGTGAGTGACTTGAGGTACAGCAAATCGTTTTCAATTTCAATTTGTTTGTGTTCATCAGTGGTACCGTAGTGCAGGATGCACTTCCAGTGACTTTCATATCTGAACAGAACGAGCTTGCCCACTTTCATGTGCTGGTTCAGCACATATTCGAAGATCCTGAGCAGCTGTTTTTCGGAAAAGTTGTTGTTGATGCCTTTGGTTACCTCCAACAGCGAAAGCAGCATGATGTCCTTGGTATCGCCTTTTTGCAGCGATTGCAGGGAATCAAGGAACTTGTATTCGTTCCTGCTCTTTTCGATGTCTTTGAAAGAGAAACTCATTTCTTCCCGAATTTTTTGACAATGTCGGGTAGTTGACGTAAGCTAGCAATTTCCCTCATCTTTTGCGTGGCTTCTTCGGCCGGACTTCCAAAATAGGTGGCATGCCCTTTCACGGATTTGGTCAGTCCCGACTGCCCCAACACCACCGCGTGGTCGCCGATGGTGAGTTTGCTGGGGATGCCTACCTGTCCCCACAAGGTCACGTGGTCACCGATGGTGACGACACCCGAGATGCCAACCTGTGCGGCAAACAAGCAATTTTTCCCGATCCGGGTATCGTGTCCGATCTGTACCAGGTTATCGATTTTGGTTCCCGCCCCGATGGATGTCTCCCCGGATACGCCGCGGTCCACGGTACATCCTGCACCGATCTCCACATGGTCGTCAATCCTGGTGGATCCGCACGGGAGCATCTTGTCATAGCCGGTGGGTCTCTTTTTGTAGTAAAACGGATCCGATCCGATCACCGTATTCGCATGAATGACCACATAATCACCGATGGTGGTGTGGGGATAAATGCAAACGTGCGGATGAATGTGACAATGTTTGCCAATGGTGACATGCTCTCCGATGTATACACCGGGTGCGATGAAGGTTCCTTCGCCGATCACTGTGTCTGGATGGATCATCGCATCCTGGAGATGCGATGAACTGAATTTTCTGACCAGGCTGTTATAAGCCTCAAAGGGATCTTTGCAGATGAGCAACGCTTTTCCTTCCGGGCATTCCGTTTCCTTGTCGATCAGAATGAAGGTGGCTGCAGAGGCCAAGCAGGAAGCATAGTATTTCGGATGGTCAACGTAAGTGATGTCTCCTTCGTTCACCATGTGAATTTCGTTGATTCCGGTGGCCTGGGTATCGGTTTTGGTTACCAACCTGGCGCCCGTAATCTCGACGAGTTCGGTAAGGGAGAGGGCCTGCTTGAATTTCATACCAGCCGGATCAGGCCTTTACACGTTCGCTGTATTTGTAATCACGGGTATCCACCTTGATCCTTTCACCGGTGTCAATGAACAACGGTACCTGGATGGAGGCACCTGTTTCCACGGTAGCTGGTTTCAGCGTATTGGTGGCGGTGTCGCCTTTGATGCCGGGTTCGGTATAGGTAACCTCCAGCTCAACAAATGGAGGGAGTTCGCATGAAAGGGGTGTTTCATTGTCTGCATGGAAGAGGATTTCCACATCCTGTCCTTCCTTGAGCAGGTCGGGTGCATTGATCAGTTCTTCCTTCAGAAAGATCTGTTCGAACGTGTCTTTGTGCATGAAGTGATAGCCATCGTCGTCTTTGTAGAGGAACTGGTGCGGCCGGTTCTCAATGCGTACGGTCTGGATCTTGACACCGGCGGTGAAGGTGTTGTCCAGCACCTTGCCGGTACTGATGTTTCTCAACTTGGTGCGCACGAATGCGGGGCCTTTCCCGGGTTTCACATGCTGGAACTCCACGATCTGGTAAAGTCCGTGGTTGAACTCAATGCACAGGCCGTTCCTGAAATCTGCTGTTGTTGCCATAAATGAAATTGCAAATGGTATTGAAAGATTGGATGGGTACAATTTACGTAAAGTCCTCCATTCTGAGGACATGATCGCAAAAATCATACTCGGATTCATTGGTGTTGGAGGCGATCACCACCAAACGGTTTGCCCGTGTCTGCGTCACCAGATCGCGGTACCAGTCGGTACCCTGACGATCAAGGTTGGTGGCCGGTTCATCCAGGAAAACAGCCGGTGTATCCGCCAGCAGGGCAGAGAGCAGCTTGACTTTCTGACGCATGCCGGATGAAAAATGGCGGAGGACCTTGTGCCTGGCTTGCGAGAGGTTTGCCTGTTTCAGTACCTCATCCACATTGAATCCGGGGCGGATCTTCTTCATGTTGAAGTGGAAATCCAGGAATTCAGTGAGCGTAAGTTCCTGGGGAAGTTCAAGCAGGGGTGTGGCGGCGGATAGGTGTCTGAATACCTCGGTTTTCGGCAAAGGACGGTCATGCAGAAAATGGCTCAGTTTCCCGGAAGAGGGTGTCACATACCCGGTCATGATTTGCAACAGGGTGGATTTGCCCGAGCCGTTCGGACCCAGCACCGCATAGGCATGCGGCTGAGTGAGTGTGAATGAAAAGTTGCTGAGAACAGGATCCCTGTAATAGGATTTAGAGATATTCTCTAAGGCGATTTTCATTTTTGGTGTTTGTATAACCCCTCATGATGCCGCGTTCCGATTGGGTGATGAAAGCAATGATCTCGTCGCGTTCCGGTGAGGCGGGAAACTGCTGGGTCACATTTTCTATGGCCTGGGTGTTGTTCATTCCGCTTTGGTAAATGACCCTGTAATATTCCTGGATGCGGTTCACGGTTTCGGGTTCGAAGCCGCGGCGTCTCAGTCCGATGGAATTGATGCCCGCATAAGACAGGGGGTCCCTGGCTGCTTTTGTGAAGGGAGGTACATCCTTGTTCACCAGGCTTCCTCCTGAAATGATCACGTGTGCACCGATTTTTACGAACTGATGCACGGCGCTGAGCCCGCCGATGATGGCGTAGTCAAATATTTCGATGTGTCCGGCCAGGGTTACACCGTTTGCCAGGATGCAATTGTTGTGGATGATGCAATCGTGTGCTACGTGTACATATGCCATCAGCAGGCAGTTGCTGCCAACCGTTGTCTGGTTGTTTGCTTTTGTACCGCGGTTCACGGTCACGTATTCGCGCACGGTGGTGTTGTCACCTATCACCGCGAGGGTGTTCTCCCCGTCAAACTTCAGATCCTGGGGAATGGATCCGATCACTGCTCCCGGGTAAATCCGGCAATTCTTTCCGATCCTGGATCCGTTCATGATCACCACATTCGGTCCGATCCAGGTGCCCTCTCCAATCTCCACATTATCGTCAATGGTAGCAAAGGGTTCAATCGTTACCCCTTTGCCGATCTTGGCATTGGGATGGATGTTGGCTGTTGGTTGGTTCATTTCAGCTCTTTTTTACTAATTGTGCCATCAGTTCTCCTTCAGTAACCACTTGGTCACCCACATATGCAATTCCCTTCATATGGCAGATGCCACGCCGGATCGGCATGAGAAGCTGCAATTCAAAGATGAGGGTGTCTCCGGGAACCACCATCTTTTTAAATTTCACATTATCGATTTTGATGAAATACGTCCAGTAATTCTCGGGGTCCGGTACCGTATTCAGGGCAAAGATGCCTCCGGTCTGGGCCATGGCTTCGATCTGAAGCACACCCGGCATCACGGGATTTTCTGGAAAATGCCCCTGAAAAAACGGTTCATTCATGGTCACGTTTTTCAAACCTACAACGTGTTCCTGGTCCATGGACAGGATTTTGTCAACCAACAGGAATGGAGGTTTGTGAGGAAGGATGGAAGCAATCTTCTTTGTGTCGTAAAGGGGAGTTGCGTTGGGGTCGTATTTGAACATAGGCCCTGATTTTTTTTCCTTCATCTGTTTCTTGATCATTTTGGCAAACGCGACGTTGGAGGCGTGTCCTGGTTTGGTGGCAACGATGTGCCCTTTGATGGGCATGCCAAGCAGCGCAAGGTCTCCCACCACGTCCAGTAGTTTGTGCCTGGCGGGCTCATTGCTATGACGCAGGGAAACATTGTTGAGAATTCCTTCTCTTTCGATCTTTACCTTGGGTTTGTTAAACAGTTTCGCCAGGTGGTCGATCTCTTCGTCATTCATCACGCGGTCTACAACCACGATGGCGTTGTCCAGGTCGCCACCTTTGATCAGGTTTTGTTTCAGCAGGTGTTCGAGTTCGTGCAGGAAACAGAAGGTACGGCTGGTGGAGATCTCATCCTTGAAATCGGAGATCTGGTTCAGGGTGGCGTGTTGGGTGCCAAGCACCGGGGAGTTGTAGTCGATCATCACCGTTACCTTGAATTCATCTGCGGGTACGGCCATGAAGGTGGCATCTTTTTCCTTGTCTTCGAATGAAATGCTTTCGGAGATTTCGAAGAATTTTCTTTCTTCTTTTTGTTCCTTGACACCGGCTGTAAGCAGGGCATCCATGAAGGCACCTGAGCTTCCGTCCATGATGGGAGGCTCACTGTTGTCAAGGTCGATCAGTACGTTGTCAATCTCAAGGCCGGCCAATGCCGCCAGGGTATGTTCTACGGTGAAGATCCGCACACCATTTTCCTCCAGTGTGGTTCCGCGGGACACATCCACTACGTTGCTCACATCCACATGAACGATCGGCTGTCCTTCCAGGTCGGTTCTGCGAAATCGGAAACCGTGGTTCTCCGGAGCCGGGTTGAATACCATCGTAACGGTTTTTCCGGTATGTAAACCCTTTCCGGATACCGTTACCGGTTTTGCAATGGTGTGTTGAAGTGTTGCCATGTTGTACTTGAAGCTATTCCTTATTTTTCAATTCATTTTCCAGCGCTTCCAGCTCTCGTTTGATGGATGGCAGCTTGCGGAACAATACGTATGATTTCTTGTAATCTCCGATGGCGAAGGCTGGGGAGCCCTGAACCACGGTGCCCTCTTCGGTGATGTCTTGTCCTACACCAGATTGGGCGGCGATCTTCACGCCGTTGGCGATGGATATATGTCCTACGATACCTACCTGTCCTCCGATCATGCATGTGGAGCCGATGCGCGTGGAACCTGCGATGCCGGTTTGAGCCGCGATCACCGTGTTCTCGCCGATTTCCACATTGTGTGCGATCTGGATGAGGTTGTCGAGTTTTACACCTTTGCGGATCAGGGTAGATCCCATGGTGGCCCTGTCGATGGTGGTGTTGGCGCCGATCTCCACATGATCTTCAATGACCACATTCCCGATCTGGGCCACTTTGTTGTATTGGTTTTCAGTATTGGGTGCGAAGCCGAAGCCGTCTGCTCCTATCACCACACCTCCGTGCAGCGTGCACGCGTTTCCTATGATGCAATCGTCATAAACCTTCACCCCGGCATACAGCACGGTGTCATTTCCGACAGATACATGATCGCCCAGGATTACTCCCGGGTAAAGCTGCACGTTGTCACCGATCCGGCAATTTTCTCCGATACAGGCATGGGCGCCGATGTATACATTGTTGCCTACCGATGCACTTTCGGCGATGGCGGCTGTGGGGTGGATGCCGGATTTTCTGCCTTTGGAGGCGGCATACATTTCCAGCAATTTGGCAAGAGACTGATACGCATTGTCCACCCGAACCAATGTGGCCTGGATGGATTGCTCCGGTTGAAAATCTTTGTTAACCAACACCACCGATGCCCGGGTGCTGTAAATAAAGTGGGTGTATTTGGGATTGGCCAGGAAACTCAGGGAGCCGGGTTGGCCTTCTTCGATCTTGCTGAATGATGAAACCGTTTCTTCCGGATTTCCATCCACCGTACCGTTCAACACTTGTGCGATTTCCTGGGCGGTAAATTTCATGCTATGCTCAGATATTGACTCCTTTCAGACATGCTTCCGGGCAACAAACGAAGTACTTTCTGACAGGGGCTGATAAGGCGGTTAGATTCAGGTTGTCGCTGACTTTTGCGATGTCTGCAACCTGTTTGTTCTTGGCAAGGATGTAGATGTTCTCTTCCATCGGGCGATACGCATTGTTCTCCAATTCGCCGGAAACCACGAAATAGGCGACTTCCGAATCGCGTAATCCGTACAATTTTTGTGCCTTTTTTTCAATCTGGGCAATAATTTTTTTGCCGATAGGCTGCTTTTGGATCCTTATTTTGAATAGTTTCCTGTTTATCAACCCTTTAGATAAATTACTCAAGATGGAATCCGGATGACTTTCCCATACTTTCACTGCAGAGAGTACATCATAGTCGTCCAGTCTGGCAAACCATTCCAGGGCATCTGAATTGCCGGTGAATGATCGGGTGGTGAGTTTCTGTGACAGGAAATATTTCAGGGCGGGTGAAGCGAAAACATCCGATCCGCTGAGTGAAAGGTCCTTGGCTCTTTTCAGGGTGTTTATCAACATTTTTTCCCCGGCAACAGCGGTTTTATGCATGTATACCTGCCAATACATCAATCGCCTGGCGATGATGAATTTTTCCACGGAGTAAATGCCCTTGGAGTCGATCACCAGCTGATCTCCATGTACGTTGAGCATTTTGATGATCCTGTGGGTACTAACCACGCCTTCTGCCACACCCGTATAGAAGCTGTCGCGGCTCAGGTAGTCCAAACGATCCATGTCGAGCTGTCCGGATACCAGTTGATGCAGGAACTTTTTCTTGTACTTGTTCTGGAAGATTTGGATCGCCAGCTTCAGTTCACCGCTGAATTCGCGGTCCAGCTCGCGCATGAAAACTCCGGTCAGGTGTTCATGGTTAACGCCCTCGATGAGGGTGAACTCAAGGCTGTGTGAAAACGGGCCATGGCCGATGTCATGCAGAAGGATCGCGATTTGCACAGCCCGGGCTTCTTCGTCAGAAATGGAAACACCTTTCGATCTTAACACCTCAAGTGCTTCTCCCATCAGGTGCATGGCTCCCAACGCATGATGAAAGCGGGTATGTAAGGCACCCGGGTAAACCAGGTTGGTCATGCCCAGTTGCTGGATCCTGCGCAATCTCTGGAAATACGGGTGGTCGATCAGTTTTGCGATCAGGGGAAACGGTAAACTGACAAAGCCGTAAATGGGGTCATTGAATACTTTCAGATTCATCACAAACCCTGGCGCTTATTTTTAATTCGGTAACTTCGATCATTCAATAAATTGTACATTCCCGAGTTGTACATTCACACAAAACAGAATACGATATTAAGCATTATTTGAGTGGGGGTGATGGTTGCGTCAGGCATTTTATCCCTGTAATTATTAACATCTGACAGCCAATCATGAAACAATTCCAAATACTTTGGGCCGATGATGAGATCGACCTGCTGAAACCCCATGTGATCTTTCTCGAAGAAAAAGGATACAAGGTACATACCACAACCAACGGGGTAGAGGCCGTGGAGCTCCTCGAGAAACAACCGATGGACATTGTTTTCCTCGATGAAAACATGCCAGGCCTCTCCGGGATTGAAACCCTGGAAAAGATCAAGGCCCTGGATCCGAACCTGCCGGTGATCATGATCACCAAGAACGAAGATGAGTCCCTGATGGAAGAAGCCATCGGATCGCGCATCACCGGATACCTTCTGAAACCCGTTAATCCGAAACAGATCCTCCTGCTCCTCAAAAAATCCCTCGACGAAAGCAGGCTTGTGAGTGAAAAAACCACCTTGTCCTACCAACAGGAATTCCGTTCCATCGGGATGGCCCTTGGTGACCGGCTTGACATGAATCAATGGATGGATCTTTACCGCAAGCTGACTTTCTGGGACCTGGAATTGCAACAGTCAGATCAACCCGACATGCAGGAGATCATCAAGCAGCAGAAGGCCGAGGCCAATAACCTGTTCAGCCGTTTTGTGGACCGGAACTATGTGGATTGGCTGAAGCAACCCGATGAGTCGACCCCCGTACTTTCTCACAACCTTTTGCAGAAAAAGGTTTTTCCGATGCTGAAAAAGGGCGAGAAGGTTTTCCTTGTGCTGATTGACAACCTGAGATATGACCAATGGCGGGTGATCAGCAATGTGCTCGGCAAACATTTCCGTACGGATGCCGACGAGCTGTATTGTAGCATCCTCCCAACCGCTACACACTATGCAAGGAATGCGCTCTTTGCAGGCCTGATGCCATCCGAGATACGCAAGAAGTACCCACAATACTGGGTGGAAGAACAGGACGAGGGCAGCAAAAACCGGTTCGAAGAGGAACTGCTGGGTGAAAACCTGAAACGCAATGGCATCAGCGGAAAATTCTCCTACCATAAGATCCTCAACCTGAACGCGGGGAAGAAACTGGCTGAAAACATGCAGAACCTGAGGGACAATGTTTTCAATGTGGTGGTTTACAATTTCGTGGACATGCTCTCTCATGCCCGAACTGACATGGAAGTGATCCGAGAACTGGCCGATGACGAACCTGCTTATCGCTCACTCACCCTGTCGTGGCTCGAGCATTCACCGTTGCGGGATATGTTCAGGCAGCTTGCCGAGGGCGATTGGCGTGACCACAAGCTTGTGATCACCACCGACCATGGTACCATCCGCGTCAAGGAACCCAGCAAGGTGGTGGGTGACAAGAATACATCCACCAACCTGCGCTATAAACTCGGTAAGAACCTGAAATTCGAGGCTGCCGACGTGCTGGATATCGAGGACCCCGAAAAAGCTTTCCTCCCGAAGACCAATGTGAGCAGTCGTTTTATCTTTGCAAAAGGAGATAAGTTTTTTGCCTATCCCAACAACTACAATTACTATGTGAATTTTTACCGCAACACATTCCAGCATGGCGGCATTTCATTGGAAGAAATGCTCGTGCCGTTTGTGGTGCTTTCATCCAAATGACGATAAAGGAATACTCCTGTGTTGCCCTGGAACGGATGCCGGAAGTGGCGAAAGCCCTTATGGAGGCATACCCGGGCAAGCGTGTTTTTACTTTCGCCGGCGATCTTGGGGCGGGTAAGACCCAATTGATCAAAGAGATTTGTTCGGTCCTCGGTGTGCAGGAGGCAGTTCAAAGTCCAACGTACCCCATTGTCCACGAATACCGCCCTTCCGGAGACGGGGTGGTGTACCATATGGATCTCTACCGGATCAAGTCGCAGAACGAACTGATTGACCTCGGTTTTGAAGATTACCTCCTAAGCGGCTATTTTTGCTTTATTGAATGGCCGGAAGTGGCTGATAACCTTTTGCCGGTTGATTCCGTTAGAGTGAAAATTTCAGTAGCAACGTGCGGACGAAACATAACCATGGAATGCGATGAGCAGATCTAGTGATACGATGCGAGCCATTGCCCAGTTCGGACTCCTGCCACAGGAGGAAATGCTGGAAGTGGCAACCCGGAACAGCCAGCTCAACATAGGCATTCCCAAAGAAATATCAGCGGATGAAAACCGCATTGCCCTGGTGCCTGAGGCAGTTTCACTGCTGGTGAACAACGGCCACTCGGTCATCATAGAATCGGAAGCCGGTAAGTTTGCCAACTACCACGATCGCGATTACAGCGAGGCGGGCGCCCAGATCGTATACGACACCAAGGAGGTTTACGAGAAATCAAACATCATCATGAAGGTAGCTCCTCCGTCGGAGGTTGAGATCGGCTACCTTCAACCCAAACAGTGTCTGATCTCCACCCTCCAACTGGCCGTTCAACCCAAAGACTTCCTGAGCAAGCTGATCGAGCGGAAGGTGACGGCCCTGGCCTACGAAAGCATCATGGACGAGGACGGCATTTTCCCTGTCATCCGCTCCATGAGTGAGATCGCAGGCAATACATCCATCTCCATCGCAGCTGAGTATCTGAGCAACGTGAACAAGGGTCAGGGCATGATGATGGGTGGTATATCCGGCATCCCGCCTACAGAAGTGGTCATTCTCGGAGCAGGAACCGTGGGTGAGTTCGCAGCACGTTCGGCACTCGGTCTCGGTGCTTCGGTCAAGGTGTTCGACAATTCAATTTATAAACTGCGGCGTTTGCAGAACGACCTAGGCATTCGCATTTATACGTCCATCCTTCGTCCGAATATTCTGGCGCAGGTGCTGCGTAAAGCCGATGTGGTGGTGGGTGCCATTCGCGCAACCGAGGGTCGAGCCCCGTGCGTGATTACCGAAGAAATGGTGAGCGAGATGAAGGTGGGATCGGTGATCATTGATGTGAGCATTGACCATGGCGGATGCTCGGAAACATCCAAGGTGACCACCCATGCAGACCCCGTTTATCGTGAGTACGGTGTGGTACACTACTGCGTTCCCAACATCGCTTCCCGCGTTTCCAAGACGGCGTCCCAGGCGCTCAGCAATATTTTTGCGCCCATCCTGCTACAGGTAGGCAACAACGGTGGCATTGATCAGATCCTGCGCCGGAACAAGGGCGTGCGCAACGGGGTATACCTGTACAACGGCATCCTTACCAGCAAGTACCTCGGAGAAACATTTCATTTACCCTATAAAAACCTGGACTTGTTGGTGGCGGCTTTCTAGCCACAGCGTTTCCCCCCCACATGAAATTCTTACGACGGCTGCAGTTTTACCTGATCGGGGTTTTCCTCGGATGCGGACTGGTGTACGTGTTGGTGTTGCGGGATCGCAAGGCGCCGGCATGGATGCCCTCGGATATCATCCGGTCGCAACTGGATACCATTCCGTTTGGTATGGATCCGAAGGTGGAATGCTTGTTGAAGTGCATCGCACTTGATTCTGCAGCCTTCCGCCATGCTGCGGCAACCTCGGAGATAGATTTCAGTCAAAGTCAGCCACAAGCCGATCCATGCCCGGTTTACCGCCTGAATGTGAAGCAGCCGGCGGAATTTGATTACATGATGATCCGGCTGTGCGAAGACCAGTGCTTTGTACTGGAGGCGATGCCCACAAAAGACCCCGGTTGTGGTTGCTGAACTTTATTTATGTTCAGTTTTTCTCCTTTGAATTTCTTTTTCGAGCAGGTGCAGTTCCCGACCGGTTTGGTCCTGTACCGATGAGTTTTCATCTGCCCTTCTCAGCAGGTAAGGAATTACTTCCCTGATCGGGCCGAAAGGCACATATTTTACTGAATGGTATCCTTCGTTGGCCATGTTGAAAGTGATGTTGTCACTCATGCCCAGCAGTTGCGCCGTAAAGATGCGCGGATCTTCCTTGGAGATGTTCCTTTTCTCCATCTCCTCGGTGAGTTTTGTGATGCTGTTGGCATTGTGGGTGCCCATCAGCAACAGGTTGCCTTCGAGGTGGTCCAGGCAGAAACGAACCGCTTCGTCATAAGCCTTGTCGGTATCTTCCTTGGTGTCGTGGATGGGAGACGGGTGTCCCATCTGTTCAGCGCGCACCCTTTCCTTTTCCATGTATGCACCACGTACCAGTTTGGCGCCGAAATGATAGCCTTCCCGGTTGGCTTTCTCCCAGGAGGTGCGGAGAAATGCAAGGCGGTCCTTCCTGTACATCTGAAATGTATTGAATACCAGCGTGCGTTCCCTGTTGTATTTTGCCATCATCTCTTCGGTCAGCTGGTCCAGCGCAGGCTGTATCCAGGTTTCTTCCGCGTCAACGTTGATGGGCTTTCCGGCATCGGAGGCAGCTTTGCAGACAGCATTCACACGACGGCGTACAGCTTCCCATTCCTTCTGCTCCGCTTCGGTCAGTTGCACACCGCTGCTCACCTTTTCCAGGAAATCATATGAAGCCATGCTCGTGATCTTGAATACGGCAAATGGAATGGCCGGTTGATCTTTGATGGAAGAGATCACGCGTACAAGCTCCTTTACGGAACGCTCGAATTCGGTCTGATTTTCCTTTCCTTCGGCTGCATAGGTGATGTACGACATCACATTGAACTTGTGCAACGTGGATACGCTGCCCAAACATTCCTGAAGGGATTCACCCCCACAGAATTGCCTGAAAATGGTGGCCCTGAACAGTCCCGTCACGGGAAGACGCAGAGACAGCGCCAGGCGCATCAATCCTTTACCAACGGATGCCATGAAAGGTACGCTCATGGCTTTGAACAAACGATAGGCCGTGTTCAATTGCCGGTCATCTTTGTACCGGAATGCTATTGCAGAATTATCCAAATGAACCATCACACACAAAGTTAATGGTGCAAAGATAGGAGGGATTCGTGCTGCAGTTGGGTATTTTTTAGCATACTTTGGTATTAAACTGCGCATCCGTGCCATCCGCCTATTCAAAAGGTTTTTCCATCTTTGCAGCTATGGAAGAAACGCCACTCAGGGAAGTTCTGGCAGAAGGATACAAAGTTTGTATCGGTTCGGAGGCATTGGTTGTGTTGGGAGATTTGATCCGAACATACGAAAAAGCCGGCCGGAAGGTGGCTGTGCTGGCAGACTCGAACAGCCGCAAACATTGTCTTCCTTATATGGAGAAGACGGTGGGCGTTTCATTCAAAGACCGTATTATAGAGATCCCAGCCGGGGAAGAGTTCAAAAACATCGGTACATGTGAAGCGATCTGGAATGAACTGAATGACATGGGATGTGACCGCCGTTCGGTGTTGATCAACCTCGGAGGTGGTGTTGTGGGTGATATGGGTGGCTTTGCTGCCTGTACATTCAAGCGCGGCATCAGTTTTATCCAGGTACCGACCACCCTCCTTTCACAGGTGGATGCATCTGTGGGGGGCAAGTTGGGTATCGATCTGCATCATTTGAAAAATCTGATCGGTGTGTTCGGACAGCCGGAAGGGGTGTTTGCCGATGCACATTTCCTGGATACCCTGGATGACCGCCAGAAGATTTCAGGTTTTGCGGAAATGATCAAGCATGGGCTGATTGCAGACCATGACTATTATGATGAACTGACCCGTACATCGCCACTTTCACTGGGCGATGCGCATGTCCATATCGCCCGGTCCGTTGCCATCAAGAACAAAGTGGTGTTGGAAGATCCGTTGGAAAAAGGCCTACGGAAGATCCTTAATTTCGGGCATACCATCGGTCATGCCGTTGAGAGCTGGTCGTTGGTGAATGATGTTGAACACCTGTTGCACGGTGAAGCCATCGCGATCGGTATGATCTGCGAAGCGCACCTGTCGCTGAAAACCGGTTTGTCCATCGAAGAGCTTGAAAACATCACCTCCTATATCAAAGGTGTGTATCCTGCTTATCCTTTACAAAAAATACCGGTTGAAGATGTGGTGGCGATCATGGCCCACGATAAGAAAAATACATCCGGAAAGATCTCTTTCAGTTTACTCAGGAAGATCGGACAATGCGGATACGATGACTTTTGTGAAAGGGCAGACGTAGAAGCAGCGCTTGCCTATTACACCGAGCACATGCAACCATGAAAACCGCCGTCGTTCAACAACCGTCCGGTTCCTTGTCAACCCGGATCCGCCTTACCGCTTCAAAAAGTGAAAGCAACCGGGCACTCATCATCCGTGCCATCTGCCGCAACGCTTTTGATGTACTCAACCTTGCCAAAGCAAAAGACACCGAAACCCTGGTTTCCCTGCTGGAACACGATGCGAATGAACTGGACGTGGGCCCTGCCGGCACCACCATGCGCTTCATGACGGCATACCTGGCCTGCGCACAGGCGAATGGTAAGGAAGGGAGTACACGCATCATCACAGGATCCGAACGCATGCAAAGCCGGCCCATTGGTATCCTGGTGGATGCATTGCGTACACTTGGCGCCGATATTCAATATGCCGGGAAGGAAGGTTATCCGCCTCTTCGCATCACTTCAAAAAATTTACCGGGCGGTGCACTGGAAGTGGACGGCAGCGTGAGCAGCCAGTTCATCAGCGCTTTGCTGTTGATCGCTCCGTGCCTGACCAACGGACTTGAACTGAGTTTTCGCGGCAAGGTGATTTCACGCCCGTACCTGCAGATGACCCTGAACATGTTGAAGTATTTCGGCGCGGATGCCGGTTGGTTGGGCGATGGTACCATCCGTGTGGGTACCGGCAAGTACGTTCCCCGTGATTTTACGGTGGAAGGGGATTGGTCTTCGGCATCCTATTGGTATGCGCTGGTGGCCCTTACTCCGGGTGGCGAGGTTGAACTGGAGGGCCTCAGAGACGATAGCCTGCAGGGAGATGCGCGGTGTGTGGAGATTTTTTCCACCCTGGGTGTGGTCACCACCTTTACTCCCAAAGGAGTGCGGTTGAAGCAGAGCGGACATCTGCCGGCATCTTTCCATTATCATTTTATAGATTGCCCTGATCTGGCACAAACGGTTGCCGTGGTTGTTGCAGCGTTAAAGGTGCCGGCCACACTTGACGGACTTGAAAGTTTGCGCATCAAGGAGACCGACCGCATCGAAGCGCTGCGTGTTGAGTTGGGAAAGTTCAATGTGAGGGTGGAAGTGGAAGGAGACCAGCGCATCATTATTCATCCCGAACAATTCGAAGCCAAACCCGGCATTTCGATCGCTACGTATGAAGATCACCGCATGGCCATGGCATTTGCACCGCTGGCGTGCAAGACAGGATCCGTCGCGATAGAGGAACCCGACGTGGTGGTCAAATCCTATCCCGACTTCTGGCAGGATCTGACTACGGCGGGATTCAGTATTTCCGAAGCCGCTGTTCAGGACTGACCCTCATCAGGGAAACTTCACGCCCATCACCAGGATGTCATCGATCTGCTCGTAGGTGTCACCCATCCAATCGACGATCGTTTGGTCCAGCAATTCGTATTGTTCCTGCATCGGTAGCTGGTGCATGTCCACCAGCAGTTTCTGGAATCGTTGGTACTTGAACTTCTTGCCTTTCGGGCCTCCGAACTGGTCGGCATAACCGTCCGAAGCGATGTAGATCACGTCACCGGGCAGGAGTTCGATGCTATGGTTGGTGAACTTTTTCATCTCTTCACCGATGAAGATGCCCACTGGGAACTTATCACCTTTGATCACATTCAACTTTCCGTTGCGAACGTGGTACAGTGAGTTGTAAGCGCCGGCATATTCGAGGATACGGGTTTTCCGGTCGTATGTACAAAGGGCGATGTCCATGCCGTCTTTCACGCTGGATTCCTCATAGGTTTGACGCAGGGTGGCACTCACACCTTTGTTCATTTCATCCAGGATGGCTGCCGGCTTGGTTTTGAGGTGTTCATCCACGGCGTTCTGCAGGATGTTGTGACCCACGATGGACATGAAGGCACCGGGTACCCCGTGGCCCGTGCAGTCCACTGCGGCAAACAGCACCTTGTCCTGCTTGTCTTCCAGCCAGTAGAAGTCGCCGCTGACAATGTCTTTGGGTTTGTAATAGATGACCGAATCGGGTACGGACCGGCGTACGATTTCCATGTCCGGCAGGATGGCTTCCTGGATGCGTTTTGCATACCGGATGCTGTCCATGATGTCTTTGTTGCGCTGTTGCAGCTGGCGGGTACGGATGTTTACCTGTTCTTCAAGCACCACGCGGATGCGTTGCAGGTTGCGGGTGCGTGTGGCCACGATGATATAGATCAGCAGGATCATGGCAATCACACATAGGGTAAAGAACCACCAGGTTTGGTAGAATGGGGTAAGGATGGTGAAAGCGTAGGTGGCGGGTTCTTTGTTCCATTCCTTGTCTCCGTTGCACGCCCATACCTTCAATGTGTAATGACCGGGTCCCAGGTTGGAGAACATGGCGTAGTTGTCGGCCTGTTCCGGTGAGGCATGGTTGTCGCTGCCTTCCAGGAGGTAGCGGTAACGTACCTTTTCAGGGTTGGTGAGGCTGATGCCCAGGAAAGTAAACGTCAGGTGGTTGTTATCCGGGTGGAACGCATTCTTCTTGGGCGGGAATTCCACTTCGTTATGGAAGATCTTGAGGCCCGTGATGCGGGTAATGGGTTCCTGTTTGTTTTCCTTGTTCTTGTTGGGGTTGTATTTCACCGCCCCCATGATGGTACCGAACCAGATACCGCCGCGGCTGTCTTTGTACACGGCGTTCCGATTGGTTTCGATGCCGAGGAATCCTTCCTGTTTACCGTAGTGGGTGAAGCGTTGGTTTTTCTGGTCGTATTTGTCAATTCCCTGGCTGGTACCGATCCAGAGGTTGTTCATGTCGTCGCAGACGAGCAGGTAGGGTGAATCGGATGTGAGTCCGTCGCGCACTGAATAGTTGGAGAACGAGTGGCCGTCGAATTTGTAGAGGCCGTTGCCATAGGTGCCGAACCAGATGTTGCTCTTTTCGTCTTCGGTGATACATACGATGAACTTGCTTTCCAGTCCGTCGCTTTCCTTATAGATCTTGAATTCGTATCCGTCGTAATGGGTGAGGTACCCCCCGAGGATGCCGAACCAAAGGGCGCCCTGACTGTCTTTGAAAATGGTATAGACCGTGTTACCTCCCAGTCCGTCACGGGCTGTGAAAGATGTGAACTTGCCGGTTTCGTTATCAAGTTTCTTGGCACCTTCCTTGGTACCGAACCAGATGTTTCCTTCGTGGTCTGAGTTGATGGCATAGACGGTATCCGCGAGGCCGTTGCTTTTGTCGTACACGTCGATGTGTTCCTTGCCCTTGGCATCTTTGTAGATCTTGCATGCACCGCCGCTGCGGGTTCCGGCCCAGATGTTGCCGAAGTTGTCTTCATGCAGGCAAAGCACCACGTTGGATGAGAGGCCGTTTTCAGTGGTGTAGTTCGTGAACAGCCTGTCGTCTTTCACGTGTCCCTGAATGGAGTCTTTCGGGATCATCGACAGACCGCCGTTGGTACCCACCCAAACGTTGCCGCGGGTATCCTGCATGATGGACCACACGATGTTGTTGACCATTCCATAGTCTTCATCGAAGATCTGGAACATCTCGCCCCGGTATTGGTTCAGGCCGATATGTGTTCCGATCCACATGTTGTCTTCACGGTCGTGCAGCAGTGTATTGATGCGGTAGTAGTTCAGTCCTTGTTTCACTGAATAATTCTTGAACGTACCGGCGGTCAGGGAAACCTTTTTACCGTCTTTTTTCTCCGGTGTGAAAACCGATACACCTTTGTCGCGGCTTCCCATCCAAATGCGGTTTTCGCGATCCTTGGCAAAGGAGGTGACGTTGTTGGAAGCCATGCCGCTCTGCACATTGAAGCTGCCGAGTATGTTGGGTGGCAACACTTCGCCGGGTGTAACCTGAAGGTCTTTGGCGATGTTGATCACCTGGGCGCCCTTGTCTTCGGTCCCGATCCACATCTCATCTTCTCCCAGCAGGTTGATTGTGGTGATTTTCTTGCTTACCAGTCCGTTTTCCGTGGTCAGGGTTTGGAAGCTTCCGGCATTCATCACTTTCATTTCCTGGTTGTAGATGGAGATGCCGTTGTCGGTTCCGATCCAGATGTTGCCTTTCGGATCGGTGCACATGCTGTAGATGAAATCGCTGCTCAGTCCGGTGGTTTTGGTACTGAGGTTGTGGATCCGGTCGGTGCCGTCGTAGACCAGTATACCGAAGCCTTCGGTGCCGAACCACATTTTGCCGTCTTTGTCTTCCAGGATGCTGGTGATGGTTTTGAACTGCCCGAAGTAGTCGGAGGTGATGGCTGTGATCTCGGGTTTTATGGGTTTGGGATCGATTTTGGTTACGCCACCCAGCCAATGCCCCAGCCAGATGTTTCCTTCACGGTCTTTATAAGCGGCCGTGATCCAGTCTTCGGAGAGTCCGTCGTCTTTGCGGTAGGCGGTGAACTTCCGGCCGTCGTATTTGGCCAGTCCGGCCATTGTGCCGATCCAAAGGTTGCCCAGGTCATCCTGGACAAGGGTCTGCACCTGGGTCTGACTCAAACCGTTCTCTACCCCGTAGTGGGTGAAGTTGGAGGTCTGAGCCCGTGTTCCGATCCAGGCAAAGCAAAGCAAGGCCAGGGGCACCAGGCATCTTGCTCTCTTTGTTGAATGTTTACGCATCATAGGACTCATGTTATTGAATATGGTATTGGGACAAGTACTTTTTGAACTCGTCCTCAGGAATTTCTTCGTCGTTCAGATAAAAGGTTTTGCTTCCCCACAGGCTGGTCACTTCCTTCAGCACGATCTCTTTTCCCGGGAAGCGTATGGCAATGGTTTTGGTATCGTACAGGTAGCCGTCTTCATTTTTGACGGTGATTTTGGGTTTGATGGTGGGCTTCACCGGTTTTTGTCCCGGGTTGGCTTTGGCCTTTGCTTCGGCTTCACGAATTTTCTCTTCCCTTTCGATTTTGGCCAGTTCCTGGGTGATCACCACGTTGGAGGCGGTTTTTACCACCTGGATTTTCTTCGCTTCGGTTTGCCTTACGGCTTCGTGGTGGGCCTGTTCTTCTACCAC
This sequence comes from Flavobacteriales bacterium, assembly GCA_020635855.1. Taxonomy (NCBI): domain Bacteria; kingdom Pseudomonadati; phylum Bacteroidota; class Flavobacteriia; order Flavobacteriales; species Flavobacteriales bacterium. The sequence continues at coordinate 260,936 of JACJYZ010000002.1, forward strand.
CGCGCGGGCTTCGGCATCCTCTTCCATTTTCTTCACCATCGCTTTGGCTTCGGCCTCGCGCCGTGCTTTCAGGCGTCTTTCTTCTTCCTCGCGTGCCAGGCGTGCCTGTTCTTCCATTTCCGATCGAAGTCTGCTCTCTTCTTCTTCCTTCACTACTTTGTTCTCACGCGCTTTTTCCTCGTTCTTGACGTCTTTGCGGATCTTTTGATCTTCCGGGCTTACGGCTGCCTGGATGGGCGTTTCTTCTACCTGCTTGGGTTCTTCTTTGGCGGGAGCGGTTTGTTTGGGTTTGACGGTGGCTGTTTCCGGTTCGTCCTGAACGGGTGCATCGCGTTCATGCGTTTTGTAATATTCTTCCCATTGTTTTTTAAGATCGTCAAAGAATTCGTGGAAGGCTTTGGCATCCGGGTCTGTTTTGGCGTAGAAAGCGTCGAACTGGAATTCATCCTTTCTTTTCTTGTAATTCAGTTTGTCATACGCCTGTTCAAGCTTCTTGGGAGGTTGCAGTTTCTTGAACCGGTTTAACCGGAGCATTTCCACATCCAGGTTCTGGGAATACGACTTGGTGAATTCGGTGCGCTTATTTCCGCAATCCACATAATAGATCATGGAATAATACCCATCCTTGAAAATGATGATGGTATACGCCTGTCCCATCAGCAGTGGGATGGAGAATGCGCCGCGTTTATCCGTGGTCTTGGAGTCCTCGGTACGTTTGGGCCGCACGGAAACACCGCTTCCGCTGGTTTCGATGTTGATGCTGGCCCCGATAACGGGACGCCCCAGTTCGGTGACTTTACCTGTGAGGTTCAGAAAAAAGGATCCCTGTGTGATGGCTTCTGTGGCGTTGTCATCTTCTGTGGCTTCCTTTTTAACTTCTTCTTTCTTTTCCTCTTCCTTGGGTGCTTCGGGTTTCGGTTCTTCCTTGGGCGCTTCTTTTTGCTTGATCGCTTCGATCAGCTTGGTCTTTTCTTCGCCCTGGGCGGAGGCGGCTGCCAGGTATTCATTCAACCTAGAACGGACGCTGTTGTCATATTGCTGATCGATGGCAAATTCTTTTTTCTTCTTATCAAAGGACCATTTCTGCAGGGGTTGTTTGAACAAAGATGCCTCGAAGCCCGGTATCTTTTCAATTAACTCGGCGTCGATGACAAGTGCCGGAGCATTGCCCATTTCATCGTAGTTCTCGGCAATGCTTTTCGGCATGCTCTTGGTATCGATGGTGTATGAAATGGTATATGCGCTGGGATGGCTGACCTCTATGGTATAAGTGACATTGTGGAACAGTGTGGATTCAACTTTCCCCTTTTTTGTCTTAGGTGCTTCGGTTTTTTTATCGCCCTTAATGGTCACAGTAGCCCCATCCAGGCTTTTTTTGTTCATGCTGACTTTGACAGTCAATAATGCGGCTTCCAGCTGTTGGGCATACACCTGATGTGGTGAACACAACATCCATGCTGCCACTACAGCGCAGCACAACATACGCAGCCATTTCGGGCGAAAGGCAGTCAACACAAGGGATCTGGAAGACATTGAAACCATGCGGGCAAGCGAAAGTGCTGTAATTCAGTTTTTTTAATGCGAGTACTTATACTCAAAACCCCTTAAATGGTTTCATCGTCTCGGCCACAGAAGACGCAGTTGTATTTTGCCTTCGTCTGTCACCCGGTTCAGGGCAACCGATTCAGTGGTTTGAAGCATGTGTCCGTACTTGAACCAGAGCTGGAAACAACGCCATTTTCGCTGGATGCCGATGTACACTTTCGCACCTTCACCATAAAAGAATGGTACGCTCCAGGTGTTGCCTACATCATTTTCGAAGGCATAGATCCGGTGTGCATAGTCGTGTGTATGAAACCAGGTGATGCGGCCATAAACCGTCAGGTTGCCCGCCTGGTAGCGCCAGTCGTGGTATACCAGGTAGCCGGCCTGTTGCCCCGGGTCAGTAACTTCCAGTCGCGCCTGGTAGCGCCAACGCGGTGTGACCTGTGTGGTGGCGTGTAGTCTGATGCGGATGCGGTGTTCTCCGCTTTCCGTGTTCATGGTGCCATAGGCGGATGTGTAGAGGTTACCGGACCAGAACCCGAGTTCTTCCCGGATGCCCCAGTTGTATTCGCCGTAGGGTGCGGTGCTGTTGCCGGTGAGCCCGGTGTGCTGCATCCATTCCGACAGGAAAGAAGTGGAAACCCGGTGGGCATCCATGAAGCGTAGACGGAACAAAGCGGCGCGACATGCACCGTCGGAATCGGATGTGCGGATGATGTCGCTGTAGCGGTTCCGGTAGGTGCTGTTTATCTGCCGGAATACACCGTCGAGGGTGAAGGCTTCGGACCGCAGGGCGAAGCCTGCCAGCAGGGCTGAACCTCTGTGCGGGGTAAAGCTTTGTTCCCCGTACAGGTCGCCATGCCGGAAACGCACGGTGCAGTACGTGCCAGTGGCTTGGGTATACTTTACAGAAGGTGACGTGGGTACGCCTTTATCAACAGGAGGAATCCACCACCGGTCGTACCCTTCCCGCATCGACACGATGCCCCATTCACCCCAGCGAAACACGTGTGCGACATTCGCACCTGCCAGGGTCACGCGTACCGTTTTCCGGTCGGCCAGTTCGGAAGCAGTGCGATGGTATCCGCCGTCTACAAAGCGGGAGAAGGTATGGTCGGATGTGAGGTGGGCGTCGTTCATCTTCAGGGAGAAGAAGGGTGTGACCTGCCATGGTCCGAAGGAGACTGTGGCGGCGGCGCCCCTGAGAAAGCGGTTCTCGTCACTACCGGTATGTGCCTGAATGTGGCGGGCGGTTTTGGGAAGACGTGCTTCGGAGGGTGCGGAGAAGGCAGTCCATAGGGTGAGCCCCTGGCCGAACGACAACTGGTAATCGCCGACGATCCATTGGCGCACGACGCCCCCGGTGGAGGTTTTGTATACGAATGCGGATGTGTAGTCGACAGTTGGCCGATGTGTTCTGAGCAAGGATTCACCCGGGTCCTTGTCCATTGTTAAAGCCACCCTTAACCGGTCCATGGATGTGTATTCGATGCGGCTCCACATACGCAGGTCATTTCCCTCATATGGTTCCGACACCTGAGGTCGCACGAACTTCTGCTGGTACCTGGAAGTGATGCTCCACCGGCCGCGGTGGGCAAGTGTTGGCCAGCCGGGGTCACGGTGATGATCAACAGTAACGAAGGGGAGGATGCGGTGGAGTACGTCAGCCGGTAATTCGGGGATATAGGCCAGTTCGTACAGCGTGCAGAAGTCGCCATACGTGCGCCTGTACCATAAGATGGCGTCGGCCATGTTGGCGTTGATGCCGGGCAATTGTTCCAGGTCTTGTTCATCGGCGGTGTTCAGGTCAAGCGGTGTGTTCCGGCCTTGTATCGGCTCCTGGTTTTCCCAGGCGTAGGTGTTGTTCTTGTCCGGTAGAACGGTTTCGTCATCCGGGAGCACCTGACCGGATGCGGCGCCGGTGACAAGTAAGCCCAGCAGATATTTACACACGCTTTTCCACATAGCGGATTAATGAACAGGTGAAACTGGAGCCGAGGATGGGGTGGATGGTCCATGTGATTTGGCAGGAGCAAGGGTGGATGTCAAATGCCGACCCCAGTGCAAGCAGAGAGGGACCACCCGGTTTGCCCAGGTAAAGGGTAATCTGGTCTGCCGGGCTAATGGCGCATGCGAAGCCTGCGGTGGGTGTAGAGTTTGGGCCGGCGTTGAGATCGGCCAGGATGCGTACGTTGCGGTTGGCATTGTAGCAAATACTGATGCCAAGGGCGGTTCCTGTGGATTGACTTTGGAAGAGGGATTGAGGGTTGCACCAAGTGGAAGTGAGCATGAATTGTTCGTTGGGCTTCCAGGCGATTTCCCAGCGGGTAAGGAGGCTGTGCAATGCCCGGTTGTCTTCAAATTGGGTGATGCGGTTGATTGTCCATGCGCTGCCCAGGGCAACCGTTGGCGACAGTTGTTTGCGGTATGCAGAGGTGACGGACAGGCGGCGGTAGGTGACCGGACCTTCCCTTTCCAACAATAGGGTGATGCCCTGGGAGGTGGATTGATGTGTCCAGCCGAGGCGGGAGATTGAAAGGGAAGGGAGTGTGTAGGGAAGTGACTGTTGGCAGAGCAGGTAATGGCCTTTCTGAATTCCCCAGATGGCGGGGTGTTCGGGTTGATGGAGGGGCAGGCGGGTATCCATGGATAGCCATGAATATTCGTTCTGTGCCGGAGCTGTGATACAGAAGCCTGCCAGGAAGGCACATAAAAAAAGCCGCATGGGATGCATGCGGCTAAATTAGGTTCACCGTTCTGGCCGGTGGTTGAAAGTGATGTGCGGACTTACATGCGTAAGTCTGTACACGGATTTAGTTCGTCCGGAACTTGAAGGTGTGTTGTTTGAGTTCTTCGTTCGCCTTCACGATCTTCTCTTTCAGTTTCGATTTGAAGCCTTTGAGCTTGTCGTGCACGCCGGCATCACCGGTGGCGATGATTTGTGCTGCGAGGATGCCTGCGTTCTGTGCTCCGTCAACGCCAACGGTGGCCACGGGGATACCCGGAGGCATTTGTGCGATGCTCAGCAATGAATCCCATCCGTCCAGTGAAATGGGTGAACGGCAGGGAACACCTATCACCGGGAGGGTGGTGAAGGCAGCCATCACACCTGGCAGGTGGGCGGCGCCACCGGCACCGGCAATGACCACGCGCACGCCGCGGTCATATAAACCTTTGGCGTATTCCGCTACCTGGTCGGGTGTGCGGTGTGCGCTCAGGGCGTTGATCTCAAACGGAATTTCCATCTGATCCAGAAACTTGGCTGCTTCCTGCATCACGGGCATGTCGGAAGTGCTGCCCATGATTATGCTTACTTTTGGTTCCATAGATTTTTGGGTTTGCGGCAAAGGTAACAGAATCCTGTTTTTAGGCACACCAAAATTTTCAACACAGGTACGCCATGATAACCACACCAAATTACATCCGACTGGGCGACAAACAATTTGAGTTGATGATCACCGCTGAAAAGATCCGGGAGCGGGTGGCGGCAATGGGGCACGAGCTTGTGCAGTTGCTGGGGGATGAACGCCCCGTGGTGTTGGTGGTGTTGAAAGGCGCCTTCGTGTTTGCCGCCGATCTGTTGCGCCAACTGCCCTATTCGCTGGAGGTGCATTTTGTGCAATTGTCGTCATACAAAGGTGACCGGTCGTCGGGTCGGGTGAAAGTTCCATTGCCATACGGCGGGGAGGTGGCCGGACAATCATTTCTCATTATCGAGGATATCGTGGACACGGGATTGACGTTGAGCAGGCTGATGGAAGATCTGATGTCCGATGGTGCAGTGCAGGTGCGTGTGGCGTCGTTTCTATGCAAACCGGACGTGTTGAAGGACAGGATGCGGGTGGATATGGTCGGTTTTGATATTCCGCCGGAATTTGTGGTGGGATATGGATTGGATTATGATGAGATGGGACGGCATCTGGCGCATGTATACAAGGTAGCGGATGCCGGAGACATGGAACGTTTATAGATGATTGCGTAGATGCGGGGATGTTCGACCCCGTTGGGGTCGTGGAATTTCACCATGCCCATTGTTTCTATAAACCTTGAATCCCGTTGGGATTCTATCGTGCATCGCTGGATAACGTTTGGACGCAGGCGTAAGTCCCGGCCATATTTGTGGAAAGTGATTGCAATTGCCGGGAACCAATGCCGGAGGCAATGAATGTTTATAGATGATTGGGTTGGTGCAGGGATGTTCGACCCCGTTGGGGTCGTGGAATCTTCGAACGTTGATCATTTCTATAAACCTTGAATCCCGTTGGGATTCTATCGAGCATCGCTGGAAAACGTTTAGACGCAGGCGTAAATCCCGGCCATTTTAGTGGAAAGTGATTGCAATTGTCGGGAGCCAATGCCGGAGTCATTGAAGGTTATGAACGATTGGGTGGATGCGGGGATGTTCGACCCCGTTGGGGTCGTGGAATTTCACCATGCCCATTGTTTCTATAAACCTTGAATCCCGTTGGGATTCTATCGTACATCGCTGGATAACGTTTGGACGCAGGCGTAATTCCTGACCATTCTTTGGAATGTGATTGCAATTGTCGGGAGCCGATGCCGGAGGCAATGAATGTTTATAGATGATTGGGTGGATGCGGGGATGTTCGACCCTGTTGGGGTCGTGGAATTTCACCATTCCCGTTGTTTCTATAAACCTTGAATCCCGTTGGGATTCTATCATACATCGCTGTATGTCGTTCGGGCGCAGGTGTGGATCCCGGCCATTTTAGTGGAATATGATTGCAATTGCCGGGAGCCGATGCCGGAGTCATTGAAGGTTATGAACGATTGGGTGGATGCGGGGATGTTCGACCCCGTTGGGGTCGTGGAATCTTCGAACGTTGATCATTTCTATAAACCTTGAATCCCGTTGGGATTCTATCGAGCATCGCTGGAAAACGTTTGGACGCAGGCGTAAGTCCCGGCCATTTTAGTGGAAAGTGATTGCAATTGCCGGGAACCAATGCCGAAGGCATTGAAGGTTTATAGCAAGCATGCCCGAGGGTGGGACATGCGACCCCAGCGGGGTCGAACATTCCGCGACAACGCCGGAACATTTGCAAAATAGCCGAGGGTGCAGCGGCTAGCCCCACCGCAGCTTTAGCGAAGGTGGGCTAAAAGCGGAACACCCGACGGTAGTTCGGGCAGGTGATGAACCGTCCGCTACAGAAAAAACAACATCCTTTCCCGGTGGGATGCGGCCCTAAAGCCGAAAGTCGTATCTTAGATTTCTCAAAAAAGAATGCCATGTTAAATATTGTGCTGTTTGGACCTCCGGGTGCCGGCAAAGGTACCCAGGCTGCAAAACTCATTGAAAAGTATCAACTTGTTCACCTGTCGACCGGCGACATTCTCCGCAGTGAGATCGCGGCCGGCACGGAGCTTGGCCTGAAGGCAAAAGGCCTGATGGATGAAGGTAAGCTTGTTCCGGATGAAGTGGTGATCGGTATGATCCGTTCTAAAATCGAAAACAACCGCGCTGCCAAAGGGTTTATTTTCGACGGCTTTCCGCGCACGGCCCCACAGGCCGAGGCCCTCGATCGTTTGCTGGATGAAAAGAATGCGCCCATCACCACCATGCTCGCGCTGGAGGTGGACAAAGACGAATTGGTGCGCAGGTTGCTGAACCGCGGTAAAGATTCGGGTCGGGCGGATGACCAGGATCCGGCCATCATCGAAAAACGCATCGAGGAATACAACTCGAAAACAGCCGTACTCAAGGATTACTACAGTGCCCAGCAAAAGTGCATTGTGATCCACGGCATCGGCTCGATTGATGATATCTTCGGTTCGTTGTGCAAAGCGATTGACCGCTACCAGACGGTTTCCTGATACGACCGCACTCCCTTGTCAAACTTTGTCGACTATGTAAAAATCTGCTGTCGCTCCGGGAAGGGCGGGGCGGGATCGGCGCATTTTCATCGCGATAAGTTCACATCCAAAGGCGGCCCTGACGGTGGCGACGGCGGACGTGGCGGGCACATCATCCTGCGTGGCAACCGCCAGCTCTGGACCCTCCTGCCGCTCAAATACCGCAAGCATGTAATCGCGGGGGCCGGCGTGAACGGATCCCGTGTGCTGAGAACCGGCGCCATGGGCAGGGACGTGATCCTGGAAGTGCCGCTGGGTACGGTGGCCCGTGATGCGGAATCCGGCGAGGTGCATTTTGAGATCACCGAAGAAGGCGAAGAAAAAATTTTGGTGGCAGGCGGCAGGGGCGGGCTCGGAAATGCGCATTTCAAGACGCCGACCAACCAAACACCCAGGCATGCCCAACCCGGTGAACCGGGGCGTGAAGAGTGGAAAATACTTGAGCTGAAAGTGCTGGCGGATGTCGGACTGGTGGGTTTTCCCAACGCCGGTAAATCCACCCTGCTTTCCAAAATCACCGCGGCCAAACCCGAAATCGGCGACTATCCTTTTACCACGCTGGTGCCCAACCTGGGCATTGTGCCGTACTATGAACACAAGAGCTTCATCATGGCCGACATCCCTGGCATCATTGAAGGTGCACATGAAGGGAAAGGATTGGGTTTGCGTTTTCTCCGGCATATCGAACGGAATTCCATCCTGCTGTTCATGATACCTGCCGATGCAAAGGACATTCGCAAGGAGTACAAGATCCTGCTGAACGAGCTCCACATGCACAACCCCGACCTGATGGACAAAACCCGCATCCTGGCCATCTCCAAGTCCGACATGCTGGATGAGGAATTGTTGGAGGAGATGAAAGCCGAGTTGCCGGATGTGCCGTACATTTTCATTTCATCTCATACCGGACAAGGACTGGATCAGCTGAAGGACATGCTGTGGAAGGCGCTGAACAGTGACCCGGTGGAAAACCCGACCTTATGAATGCCCTGCAGCGGTTCGACGAGTGGTTGTTCCTGCTGCTGAACGGGTTCCATGCCCGGGGATTTGACCAGCTGATGGTGGCGGTCACATCCGCTTATGCCTGGATACCTGTTGCTGCCATCCTGATGTATGTGTCCATCAACAAGCTGGGAAAAAACGCCCTGTGGTTGTGGTTGTTTGCAGTTGTAGCTGTTGTTGTGTCGGACCAGATCTGTTGGTATGGATTCAAGGAGGTGTTTCAACGTTTGAGGCCTTGCAAGGAAACGCGTTTGCTTCCTTTTATACATATGCTGGTGGGATGTGGCGGTAAGTACGGTTTTGTTAGCTCGCATGCAGCCAACAGTTTTACTGCTGCTTTCTTTCTCGGAAACATATTAAAATCACACCGACGTTGGGTATATCCTTTGCTGATCGCATGGGCATGCCTGGTATCCTACAGTCGCATCTACGTGGGCAAGCACTACCCGTTTGATGTGTTGGGGGGTGCCTTGCTGGGGTGGATGCTGGCATGGGTCTTCGGCAAATTGTACCTTGCGTTCATGAACAAATACGCTTTCAGATGATCGGCTGGCTGGCGGTATTCTTCGGTGGCGGCATGGGTAGCCTGGCGCGTTACGGCGTGGCGCGGTGGGTATCGGCCATGGGCTGGAGCGGATATCCGTATGCAACCTTCATTGCCAACATGGCCAGCTGCCTCGTGTTGGGTGTGATGGTGAAATTCTTTTCCGCCCGTCCGGAACTGGACACGGCCTGGAAGCTGTTGGTGCTGGTAGGATTCTGCGGCGGGTTCAGCACTTTCTCCACCTTCAGTCATGAAACCGTGCTGCTGATGCGCGAGGGCCAGCTGGGCTGGGCCGTCATGAATGTGTTGCTCAGTGTATCGGCGTGTGTGGGTTTGCTGTATATCCTTTCAAGGAATCCCGTGTCATAAAAAACGCGCCGGTGCATGGTGCCTGCACGCGGCGCGTTGATCAACCACAAGGGGTGGTTCTATCGACTATGCTTCCTTGGTGAAGACCAGGAAATGTGCTTCCCTTTTCAGGATTTTTCCCTTTGTTTCGTGGATGGATTTGTCGAATGTCCAACCTTCCTTTGATGCCTGGTTCAGTCTTTCCTCCAGTTTCTTGGGATTGAGTGAGCCGCTGAAAAATCCTGTTTTCAGCGGATCCACTTTGTAAATTTTCGCCATGTTGATGTGTTTAAGTGATGAATTGCGAATGCACGGAGAATCCATTCCAACGGTGCTAGAACGTTGGTGGTTGACGCAACTGCACATCCGATTTGATACACAATTTTAGGTCGATGCGGCACATCCTGCAAGTGCAGGAAAGGATACTTATTATTTGTTGACCACTCGGGAACAGATGTATTCTGTTGTTGATTATCCGGAACGGCTAACAAACACTTCATCTGTTAAATGTCAGCGTTGAGACAGCTATTGACTAAGTACGGCGATCAAATGTTCGCGTTTACGGATAGATACAGGAAGCAATGTTCCGTTGGAAAGTTCGATGATTCCGGTTTTCTTGATATATGTTTTCACATATACCAGGTTGATCAGATGTGATTGATGGATGCGTATGAAGCCTTGGGCGGAAAGTGCCTGGTCATATTCCTTTAGTGTTTTTGCCACCAGGATTTTTCTTCCATCGGAAATGTTGAAGAAAGTATAATTCTTTTCGGCTTCACATCGGATGATATCTCCGATGGATACCACGTGTATCGCATCAGATACATTTACGGTGATGGTCTTTCTTGTTCTTTGCTCACCGGGAAGGGGATGAACCTGTTCAGATTGCCCCCGTTGCAGTGCCACCTGCGGTATGAGGTCATCCAATACAGACTTCAGGGCATGCGGGCGGATAGGTTTCACAATGTAGCGCAGCTTGCAGTAATTGAAAGCATGCAGGGCGTACTCGTTATTTGCCGTGATCAGCACTATATGAAAAGCGGGTTCCGGAAAACGAGACAACAGATCGAATCCGCTTCCTTTATCCAGCATAACATCCAGAAAAACCAAGTCAGGTTTGAACTCAACGATCAGCTGATGGGCTTCCGTTGCGGAGGTTGCTTCACCGACAATACTTACTTCCGGGTAATGGGTGGATAGTTCTTTGCGGATTTCATTTCGGGTGGTTTCCTCGTCATCTACGATTAGGGTTCTGATCATGACTGCTTATGTACGTATGGATAGTTGATCCCCATGGAAAATATGCCAATGGGATGGCGTGAAGCGGGAGAATTATTTTCAGGAGATCGGGGATGTATGGAAAGCCGCCGGATCGTTTTTTACAACCTTCATTACAGCCCTTGAAGGAGGTTCCTATGCGTGACGGCCACTGGTATGTTAACATGTCGATCTTGGAGGATGATCAAAGTGAATGTTACGGAGATTCGCGCATATTTCTGTGTCCGGATGTATGAAGGTGCGTCCCGGTTTTATGAAAGCATGGTTTGACTGTATGAAAAATCAATGCCTTGCGAAAAGGAAAAGATGCCGCATGCGCAACGACATTGGGACGGAAATACGGCGTTCGTTTGCTTCAGGAAACGTTCAAAGTGCCAATTGTGCGTCTGTACCTATGGATGAGTGGGTAGTTAATTTCTTCCAGAAGAGCTTGTTCATTTTTCGCTCGTCTTCTATTTTTTTGAGCAGCTCTTCAACCAGGGATTCACTGAAGTAAGTGTTTGATTCTTTGTAAGGATCCATGTGGGCTGTAGAATGCAATTTTTCTTCTACCCGCAGGATGTCTTGTGTAAACGATTGTGTGGTCATGGCTTTGGAACTTTATCATGTGAACAAAGGCTGATGAAAGATGGAGGTGTTTTTCATCAGCAAGCCGAAGGATGCACAAACCTACGATGGTCACATTTCGAAATGTTGGACCGTGTATTATGATAATGTTTACATATGGAGGGACAGTGTTGGCGGGTATACCGAAGATGTTGGATGGCGGATGTGAAAGGGTTGGTTGGCACGGGCGGAACCGATCCCCGATGGCGGTGCTATTCCGTCGGATCAAAGAGGTATTTCTCATCATAAGTCACTTGAAATTTTTCAAGGAAATCCATATACTCCTGGTAAAATGTGATTTTGCGATGATGTTCTTTTTGTCGCATCACATACCGTGTTACCTGATCAATTTGAGAATGACCGTATGAAAATGCTCCAAACCCTTCCTGCCATTGAAATTTTGATTTTGTGAATCCGCGTTCGTTGATGAAAAGTGTACTCACCTTTTTTACTTCGCGGATGAGATCGGACAGGCAACAAGTGGGTTTCATGCCGATGAACAAATGGATGTGATCCGGGATGCCGTTGATGGCGATCATTTTTTGTCCTTTGTTTTGAATAACGGCTGTCATATATTGGTAGAGGCGTTCTTCCCATTCGGGCCGGATCAAGGCATCCCGGTGTTTGACGGCAAAAACAATTTGGATATAAATCTGTGAGTAGGTGGACATGGGTTGATGTATGAAAGAATTCAGAATGAATGTAAGGCATATCAAAAGCATGCTGAAATGAAAAGTCCACAACCCATTTGAATATCGGGTGATCTTACGGACGTATTGTGCGGCAAATGTTCGATGCCGGTGACATTGGCTTATTTGCTTACATGGTTTATGGAAAACAAATTTACCGGAGGGATGTACGACCCCTTCGGGGTCGCAGGTTATCATCCGTGTTCATTTGTGCTATAAACCTTCAATGCCTTCGGCATTGGCTTCTGTCAATGCCAATCACCATCCACAAAAATGGTTAGATGTAGATCTGTGTCGGGAACATATCCAGCGATGAACGAAAGAATCCCAGCGGGATTCAATGTTTATAGCAATGACGGATATGTAAAGATTCTACGCCCCCATCGGGGTCGCACCTTTTTCATCCTGATAGCAATCGTCAATAAACCTTCAATGCCTTCGGCATTGGCTTCTGTCAATGCCAATCACCATCCACAAAAATGGTTAGATGTAGATCTGTGTCGGGAACATATCCAGCGATGAACGAAAGAATCCCAGCGGGATTCAATGTTTATAGCAATGACGGATATGTAAAGATTCTACGCCCCCATCGGGGTCGCACATCTTCATCCTGATTGCAATCGTCAATAAACCTTCAATGCCTTCGGTATTGGCTTTCGTTAATGCCAATCACCATCCAAAAAATGGTTTGGATGTAGATCTGTGTCGGGAACATATCCAGCGATGAACGAAGGAATCCCAACGGGATTCAAGGTTTATAGCAATGACGGATATGTAAAGATTCTACGACCCCATCGGGGTCGCACATCTTCATCCTGATTGCAATCGTCAATAAACCTTCAATGCCTTCGGCATTGGCTTCTCGGCCATGAAAATCACAATCCAAAAAAAAAATGGTTTGGATGTAGATCTGTGCCGGGAACAATATCCAGCGATGAACGAAAGAATCCCAGCGGGATTCAATGTTTATAGCAATGACGGATATGCGAAGATTCTACGACCCCATCGGGGTCGCACATCTTCATCCTGATTGCAATTTTCAATAAACCTTCAATGCCTTCAGCATTGGCTTCTCGGCCATGAAAATCACAATCCAAAAAAAATGGTTAGATGTAGATCTGTGCCCGGAATATATCCAGCGATGAACGAAGGAATCCCAACGGGATTCAAGGTTTATAGCAAACGCGTGCGAAAGGAAAGTCTACGACCCCGAAGGGGTCGCACAACATACTAGTGTTTCTCCTTGAAAATTTGTTGAACGTCCAATCCTAACCCAACCAATTTCTCCCTTGTTTCCTCCACCATTTCCTTTGGCCCGCAAATAAATGCGGCTGTGTTGGCGGGCGATATCAATCCTGGGTAGAGTTCATGCACCCTGCCCTGAGGCCCCTGCCATGTTTCTTTGGAAACGATCGGATGGTAATGAAAATAAGGATGTTTTTTTTCCAACGCAGAGAATGCCTCATGGTAGGGAAGGTCGCATACAAGTCCTGCTCCTTGCACCAGGTTGATGTGGTGGCCGGTGTGATTGTGAAGGAGGGTAATCATCATGGCGCGTAACGGACTGATACCCGTACCGGCGGAAATGAACAGCAGGCGTTCGGGCAGGAGATCCGGCAGGATGAAGCTGCCCATGGCGGGTGTAATTTCTATTTCTTTGTTCAGTGACAGGTGTTCGATGAGACCGTGTGTGCGGAGGTCCCCGTCGCGACATCCGATCAGGAATTCAATATGGGGCAGTATGCCCGGTGAAGATGCGATGGAATAGTAAAACGGAATATCCCTCTCTTCGGTCTTCAGGTACAACACGGTATGCTGGCCGGCCCGGAAGCGGAAATTATTTTCAACCTCCAGGGTCAGGTAGGCCAGGTATCCTTCCCTTTTAAGAGCATGTACCTGTGCCCGGTGCCGCAATTCTGTCATTGTTCAGCAGCCTAGTCTTCCACCACGCACACGAACAGTTCCGTGTCTTTGTTGCCCTTCAGATTGAACAGCGATTTGAACGAAACGTTGGCGATCACATAGTTGGTTTTCGCCGAGCGGTATTCTTCTTCGATGGAGAGGATGTCGAGTTCTTTGAGCGATTCCGGGTTGGAGAAACGGATGTAGCACTTCAGCGGGAAATCATCTTCCACGATGCCATTGGCGCCTTCCGCGGTTCCGTTGGCTCCGTTTTTCTTCAGCTTCTTATAGCCATAGCGATAGTTATAGGTGAGTGCAGAAATATCGGAAAGCACCGCGCTGCCGGTGGGGTGACTTCCGGCTCCCTTGCCTGCCAGCATCTGTTTGTCAGAGAAGGCGCCTTCCACCTCAATGGCGTTGTATTCATAGTTCACGTTGAACAGTTCGCTTTCACGGCTCACGAAGTGGGGCAGCACATAGGCACGGATCTTGTCGTTTTCTTTGCGTGCATACGCCAGCAGTTTGATGCGCAGTTGTTTTTCGCGTGCGAAGTAGATGTCGTGGATGCGGATGTTCTGGATGCCTACGTTCAGCACATCTTCGGGTTTCAGGATTACCCCGAAGGCATGTACGATCAACAGGATGAGTTTGTACAGCGCGTCGTAGCCTGCTACGTCCAGCCAGGGATCTGCTTCCGCAAAACCGTTTTCCTGGGCTTCCCTCAATGCGTCCTCGTAGGTAAGGTTATCGAACTGCATCTTGGAGAGGATGTAGTTGGTGGAACCGTTTACGATACCGCTGAGGCTGGACAGCAACTCATTGTCGTAATATTCTTCCAGGTTGCGGATGATGGGAATGCTGCCCCCTGCCGAGCCTTCGTAGATGAGGGCCACGTTGTTTTCCTGCTGGAGTTTGTACAGTTCGGAAAAGTTCTCTGCCAGCATCTTCTTGTTGGCGGTCACCACGTTCACGCCGTTCTTCATTGCCCGGCTTACGATCTCGAATGCATCGTTTGCATTGTCGATGAGTTCCACCACCACATCCAGGTCTTTTCTTCCGAGGATGTCTTCCTTGTCGTAGGTGAAGTTGGATGCATCGATTGATCGTTTTTTGTTCTTGTCTTTCACACAAAACTTCACGATGCGTGCTTCCAATCCTTGTGACATGTTCAGCACGTCATACAGTCCTTGTCCGACACAACCGAAACCGAACAGGCCGATTTGAATTTCTTTGTTCTCCATGATGAATGATTACTTGAGCTCTGTTGTAATTGATTTATAAATGTAATCCACACTCTGTTTTGGATGAGCCTTCCCAGCGTCCCTCGCGGTTCTTTCCCTTGACGGTGCACTGCGCACAACCCACCGACGCATAGCCTTCCTCCTTCAGCGGGTGGAACGGCAATTTGTGTTCGGCGATATAGGCATCACGTTGTTCTTCCGTCACATCAATCAGCGGATAGAACTTGATGATGCCGCGTTTGTTCTCGAAAATGGGGAGGCGTTTTCGGAATTTGCTTTGGTAACCCATGAGACCCGAAACCCAGATGTCGTATTCGGCCTTGATCTTTTCGAGCGGCTCCACTTTGTTGATGGAGCAGCACAGATCGGGGTCCTTGGTCCAGGTTTCGTCGTTCTTGGTGAATTCGTTTTTCCAGTCTTCGGGTTTCACCTCCACCACGTTCAGTCCGAACATCGTTACGAGTTCGTCTTTGTAATCCAGTGTTTCCTGGAACAGGTAGGTGGTGTTGATGAAATGTACGGGCTGATCTTTCCGCAGGCGACTGAAAAGGTGTAGCAGGAAAGCTGAAGTAGTTCCGAACGAGGAGGTCAGCAACACCTTCTCCGGCGGGAAATCGTCGTAGAGGGTAAGGATGCGCTCTTCGTAAGAGAGGTCCTTGTACTTTTTATTGAGTTCGTCGAGGTTCATCAATAGGTTGGTAGACTCGGGTCGATTTCCTTGGCATAGGCCAGGATGCCACCCACGAGGTTATACAGGTTGTTTTGTCCGTTCTTGTCAATGATATACTGGATCGCTTTTGCGCTTCTTCCGCCCATTTTGCAATGCACCACCACCTTCTTGTCCTTGGATACCTTTTCGTCCAGGTTGATGTTGGGCAGTTGCGACAGGGGAACGAGCTCTCCGCCCAGGTTCACAATGTCATATTCGTGTGGTTCGCGCACGTCGATGAGCTGGAAGTCTTCGTTGGCATCCATCCATGCCTTGAGTTCCTGTACCGTGATCTCTTTCATGCCGTTGGATGTTTCTTTGGCGGTTTCCTTGAGTCCGCAAAATTGTTCATAATCGATCAATCCGGTGATCTTTGTTTCAGGGTTCTTCGCCACTTTCAGCGTACGGCTTTCGAAGCTGAGTGCATCGAACAGGTAGAGTTTGCCTGCCAACACATCTCCGAGTCCGGTGATGACCTTGATCACTTCATTGGCCTGCAGGCTGCCGATGATGCCGGGCAGCACGCCCAGTACGCCACCTTCCGCACAGCTGGGTACGAGTCCCGGAGGAGGTGGGGTGGGGAAGAGGTCGCGGTAGTTCGGACCTGTATGGCCATTGGCATCGGTGTAGTTGAACACGGATACCTGTCCGTCGAACCGGAAGATGGAGCCATACACGTTCACTTTGCCGGCCAGCACGCAGGCGTCGTTCACCAGGTAGCGTGTGGGGAAGTTGTCGGTTCCGTCGGCTACGATGTCGTAATCCTTGATGATGTCGAGTGCATTCGATGAATGAAACTGGGTGTTGTAGGTATGTACGGTGATGTACGGGTTGATGCCCAGGATGCGTTGTTTGGCCGCCTCCACCTTGGGTTTGCCAATGTCATCAACGGTGAAAAGCACCTGGCGTTGCAGGTTGCTGTCGTCCACCACATCATAATCCACAATGCCGATGGTGCCTACGCCGGCAGCGGCGAGGTACTGGAGCAGCGGACTTCCGAGTCCGCCTGATCCGATGACAAGCACTTTGGCGGCTTTCAACTTCTTCTGGCCTTCCAGGTTAAATTCCGGAATGATGATGTGCCGGTCGTAGCGGGCCAGTTCTTCCTTACTGAATGTGATCGATTCGTGTGACATGATCTGTCTGTTTTTTCAAATTCCTATCAACGGCTTCCTCCTGCAATGGCGGGCACAATGCTCACCACGCTGTCGGCACTCACCGGGGTCTGTTCTTTCTGGAGTGCGAGGATGTTTTCGTCGCCCACAAAAATGTTGATGAAGGAACGGATGTTGCCGTTTTCATCCAGCAGGTGGTTGGCCACTTCCGGGTATTGCCGGGTCAATGCGGCAACGGCTTCCTTCACGGTTTGTCCTTCCGCCACATAAGATGATTGGTTGTCGGTGAATTTTCTCAACGGGGTCGGGATGATCAACTTTGCCATTTCTCTTTGTTTTATCTTGATTATACTGGGATTTCCAAAGCTTCTTCGTCAAACTGTTTTTCTTCGTTCAGGCGCCATGAGCGTGTGTGATCCACCGTTCCGTTCATCACCGAAACGATCACATAAGAAAACCAGGGCATGGCCTGTTTGCGGTCGTGTTCTGACGGGATGGCCGGATGCTGCGGATGCGAATGGTACACGCCCAGCAGGGTGGTGTTGTTTTCCATCGCATACTGTTCGGCTTTCATGTAATCGAACGCCGAGATCTCAAAGCGCCTGCGTTGGTCGCCGTCCTTGCTATTGATTACCGGGCGGGCGAGGGAGATGATCCTTTCATTGCCGTCGCTGCCGTACATGAATCCGCAGCATTCGTTGGGGAATGCTTCCGTTGCATGCTGGTGCATGGTGTTCAATGCGTGGGTATCGATCTTTACATTCATCAGAAAATCTGTTTGTATACATCGTGGTACTTGTCGCCATTGTCTGCGAATACCGTCACGATTGTTCCTTTATCTATGCTGTTGGCCACCTTGATGGCACCCTGGAGGTTGGCTGCGGCCGACGGACTGATGAGCAGGCCTTCCTTGCGGGCGGTTTCCTTGATCAGTTCATAGGCACCGAGTGTATCCACGTCCAGCACGGCGTCTGCAAGTGTACTGTCGTAAATGGCGGGTACTACAGCGGTTTCCAGGTGTTTCCATCCTTCCAGTCCGTGCATGGCCGTATCGGGTTGCAGTCCGACCAGCTGAATGGCGGCATTCGTTTCTTTCAGTTTCCGGCCGGTGCCGGTGAATGTTCCGGTGGTGCCTAACCCGGCAACGAAGTGCGTGATTGTTCCAGATGTTTGTTCAAGCACTTCCTGTGCGGTGGTTTCGTAGTGTGCGAGCCAGTTGTTGTTGTTTCCATACTGGTCGGCATAGTAATACCGGTCGGGATGCTCCTTCATCAGTTCCCTTGCCTTCTCCTGGGCGCCGTCGGTGCCTTCGAAACGGGATGTATACACGATGTTCACGCCGAGTGATTTCAAGATGGTCTTGCGTTCCTCGCTGGCATTCTCGGGCAGGCACAGGGTTACGGGGATGCCAAGTGCGGCGCCGAACGTGGCATAAGCAATGCCGGTGTTGCCGCTGGTGGCATCCAGCAATCCTTTTTCAGGAGACACGAGTCCGGCACGCAGGGCTTCCTGCAGGATGCGGAAGGCGGGTCGGGCTTTCACGCTTTGTCCCATCTGTTGCCATTCCAGTTTGGCGAAGATGCGTACGCCGGGTTTGCTGAACACGCGTGTGATGGGGAACAGCGGTGTGTTTCCCACGAATGTTGCCAGTGCCTCGCTGTGGCGTAGGAGGTCGGTTTGTGATGCGGTGAGGGTACTCATGCGTTTTCCTCCTCTTCAAAAACTTTGGTGGCTTCGTTCAGGGTTTTCACCTTGTGGCTGAAATCACCCCGGAGTTTTTCGCGCAGCACATGCAGGTTCTGCATCACCTCGTTGATTTCGTCCGGGATCCATTTCTCAAAATATTCGCGCAGGCGTTTGGCCACCGTGGGTGATTTGCCGTTGGTGGAGATGGCGATCTTCAGGTCACCTTTCAGTACGATGGACGACATGTAGAAATCGCATAGGTCCGGCGTATCCGCCACGTTGATCAGCACCTTGACCTCACGGGCATCTTTTGCCACCTGTTCGTTCACTTCCCGGAGGCTGGTGGCGGCGAAGACCAGGTCAGCCTGTTCAATGTGTGAACGGTTGTAGGCTTGTTGTTCGAGGGTGATGGTACGTGTTGCAGCCAGTTCCCGGATCTCTTCGCGGATCTCGGGTGCCACTACATGGATGCGTGCATTCGGATCATTCCGCAGCAACGCACCGATCTTTTCCAGTCCGATCGCACCGCCACCCACCACAAGTATGCGGCGACCTTCCAGTTTCAGGAAGATGGGCATGAGGGTATTGGGGTGCTGCAGGGTCATATCATTTTTCTGTTGCGGAGCGGTTGATGTGTTCGGGATGCACTTTTCGGATATCGGCCACCACTTCGCCGATCACGATGATGGCGGGTGACTGGATGCCTGCGGCTTCGGTGCGCTCAGCCAGGTTGTGCACATGGCCGGTTACCCATTGTTGATGATCGGTGGTGCCTTCCATGATCACGGCGGCGGGAACGTTGTCTTTACCCTGTTCGCTGAAAAGTTGCAGGATTTGCCGGATCTTGCCGAGTCCCATGAGTACGATCACGGTAGCCGATGATTGGGCAGCCAGCCTAATGTCTTTGGAGAGGCGGTTGCCGGATGTGGTACCGGTGACCACCCAGAAACTTTCGGATTCGAGTCGTTTGGTGATGGGGATGCCCAGGCTTTCCGGAACCGCAATGGCGCTGGTCACGCCGGGCACGATCTCCACGGGAAAGCCGAGTGTTTCTGCGAACGACCATTCTTCCCATCCGCGCCCGAACACAAACGGATCTCCACCTTTCAGGCGAACCACATGCAATCCTTGTTTGCATAAATGGGCGATCAGCGCGTGGATCTCTTCCTGGGCATAGGCGTGGTTACCTGCTTTCTTGCCCACAAAGATGCGTTGGGCATTGGGCCGTGCATGGTCCAGCAGCGACTCGTTCACCAGTGCATCGTACAGCACGGCATCGGCTTCCCTGAGCGCCTTCACACCTTTCAGCGTGATCAGCTCGGGGTCACCCGGACCCGCACCCACGAGGGTGAGTTTACCTTGCTCAGGATGGCGTGTTGACGGCATTGTTGGATGGTTGTGTACTTACGGCACGTAGTTGTTGCAGGAAATCTTTTGCAATGTTCAGGTAATCCTGTGCAAAGGCGGCGTCTGCTTTTTGTTGTTGAATGCGAAGGGCCACGTTCTGGAAGCTCTGATCCAGTTTGATCAGGCCTTTGTCTACGAACTCCGTATCGAAGTCGCGGATGATACCGGCCTGGGTGTTGCACTTGGCACCTTTGGAGGTCAGCAACGCTTTGGCACCGCTCACCATGGCGCTGTAGCTATGGTACATGCTGTCTGCATAGAGCTTTTCAGCCAGTGCTTCAGCGGCCCATTCGGCTTTTTCTTCCGCTTCGAAAAGCAGGGTTTGTACCAGGTCGATCATCACACCGGCACATTCGCCCACACCCACTTCCTGTACATAGCGGGCTGAGTTACCCCAGTCGATATATTCGTCGTCAGTCACAGTCTCTTTGTTGCCCAGTTCCTTCAGAAGCTGGTAGAAGTAATCTTTCCCCTGGCGGTCGTAATAGGTGTTGTAGTTTTCGTTTTCCTGTGCCTTACCATGATAGTCATCCAGCAGGGTGCGCAACGCTTGGGGTGCCCGTTTGCTGGGTACCTTGATGATCTTGTCGCCGAAGCGACCGATGCCATCGCCCACGATACCACCTCCGAGCAGCAACTGGAGGGCCGGCAAGGTATGGTCGCCATTCTTGATGGAGCTTCCGTGGAAACCGATCTGGGCCAGTCCGTGTTGTCCGCATGAGTTCATGCAGCCGCTGATCTTGATCTTGATGTCCTGGTTGTAGATGAGGTCGGGGTATTCATCCCTGATCACACGTTCCAGTTCCAGCGCAGTTGCTGTGCTGTTGGAGATACCCAGGTTGCAGGTATCGGTGCCTGGGCATGCGGTGATGTCGGCTACGCTGTCGAATCCTGATTCGGTGAACCCGATTTCGTCAAGGGCATTGTACAGGGCGATCAGGCTTTCTTCACGCACATAGCGCAGCAGGAACCCCTGGTTGATGGTGATGCGGATATCGTTGGCGGCATATTGCTTTACGATATCGGCGAACTTCCTGGCCTGGTCGGTGGTCAGGTTACCCAGTTTGATCTTGATCTGTACGGCAACAAAACCTTCCTGTTTTTGCGGGATCACGTTGGATTTCTTCCACGCCTGGAACAGGTCGGTGTTTTTGGGGGCTGTTCCGTTACCTGCGAATACCGGCGGCGGTGTGGGTTCCGGAACGGCGTTGTGGTTGAAAGCCACTTTTTGGTTTGGAACGGCGGGGCGTTCTGCTTCCACAAGTTGCATGAAGGCATCCAGGCCGATCTCATGGATCAGGTATTTGATGCGCGCCTTGTTGCGGCGTGCTCTTTCACCATGCCGGTCGAACACGCGGATGGTTGCTTCAATGAAGGGGATCACCTCGTCTTCGGGGAGGAAGTCGTAGGCCACAAGCGCCGGGAACGGCTGGGCGCCCAGTCCGCCTCCGATCATCACCTTGAATCCGCGCACTTCTTTTCCATCGATGGTTTTGATCTTGGGGATGAGACCCAGGTCGTGCATGAAGGTATAGGCCGTGTCTTCATCGGAAGAAGAGAGAGCGATCTTGAACTTTCTTCCCAGTTCCTGACCGAAGGGTTTGCGGAGGAAATATTCGAAGATTCCCTGGGCGTAGGGGGATACGTCAAAAGGTTCTTGGGGATCGACGCCTGCCAGGTGGGAAGCGGTTACGTTGCGAACGGTGTTTCCGCAGGCTTCCCGGATGGTGATGGCATCTTTTTCGAGTTCGGCCCAGAGCTCCGGTGTGCGATCCAGGCTTACGTAGTGGATCTGTACATCCTGGCGGGTGGTGAGGTGGAGCTTGCCGGTGGAGAAGGTATCGCTTACTTCGGACAGGCGGTAGATCTGTTCAGTAGTGATGCGCCCAAAGGGAAATTTGATGCGGATCATTTGTACCCCCGGCTGACGTTGGCCGTAGATACCGCGTGCCAGACGCAGGCTGCGGAACTTTTCATCGTCGATTTTGCCGTCGCGGAAAAGGCGGATTTTCTTTTCCAGGTCGAGGATGTCTTTCTCAACGATGGGGTTTTCCAATTCTGTCCTGAAACTTTGCATATGTATGGGTTTGTTGGATTCAAAAAAAAAGCCTTTCCAGGTGTGTCAGGAAAGGCTTTTAAGGGTTTTCTTATATTTTGTTATGCCCTGGGTATACCGTTTCCCGACTGCTTTTCAAGGCAGCAACAAGCACAACAACACATGTTGGTTGCTGAGGCAGGTTGAACGATATACGCGGGTTGAAAGTTCATTTCAGACAATTTTCGTTGCAAATATACGCAATTGATAATTCGAAACAATAGTCCATTCCCACATTATTTTCCCGTGAATTTGTACCCCACGCCTCTTACCGAATGGAAATACCTTGGTTCACGCGGGTCGTCGCCGAAATACTTCCTGAAGTTCACAATGTAGTTGTCGATTGTTCGGGTAGATGGGAATACATCATAACCCCAAACCTTTTCCAGGATTTGTTCCCGCGATACCACTTCGTTTTCTTGTTCGGTAAGGAGTTTCAGCAGCAGTACTTCCTTCTGGGTGATCTTGCGGGTTTGCTCATCGGGGCCTATGATTTCAAAGGTTTTGAAGTTAACCCGGAACGGACCGATGTTACATGCATCTCCAATGCTTCGCTCATAAACATCCGATGGGTAGCGGTTTCTTCGGCGGGTGAGGATCCGGACCCTCAGCAATAACTCTTCCAGGTTGAAGGGTTTGGCCAGATAATCGTCACCTCCAAGTTTCAGTCCCTGCACCCTGTCTGTTCCCGCATTCCTGGCGGTGAGAAAAAGGATGGGCGTGTCACGGTCTCGCAAACGGATGGCCTGGCATACGGCAAAGCCATCCAGTTCCGGCATCATCACATCCAGGATCACCAGGTCGAAACGGGCTGTAGGAAAGATCTGCAAAGCCTCGTGCCCGTTGCCGGCTGTCAGCACTTCATTGCCTTCCAGCTCCAGGTTGAGTTTCAGGGTTTTCCTCAGGTTTTCCTCGTCTTCTGCCAATAATATCCGGGCCATTTTACCAGCGGTTTTGCGATGTAAAAATACGTTACTTTTGTTTGGGAGGTATGCAAGTCAAAAACCCATACATTCAGAGCTTTCTTACTTACGGACTGTATTCCGTGTTCATCGCGTGTCTTTTCCTGCTTGTGAAAGGGTATGCGTTCAACTCCGGGGATCAGGCCGAACATCTGCCGCTGGTGTATAAGGCATTGGATCCTTCTCTTTACCATGGGGATTATTTTGTGGAGATGGCCACCCGGCAGTTCACCATCCGCGACATATATGTATATCTGCTCGTGTATGGGACAGCGGTGATGCCGTTGGATGCATGGTGTTTCGTACTGACCTTGTTATGTATCAGCGCCGCATCCTACTCCATCATGCGTATCACGGCTTATTTCAGCCTGGACCGGCTGGCCCCATACCTGAGCCCCGTCTTTGTGCTGTTCATCTTCTTCAATTTTACGGTGGGAGGGAACCACATTGAAGATCCCACGCTGATCTGTACCACCCTGGCGAAGGCATTTGCACTTGGTGGCCTGGCAGCATTCTTCGAGAAAAAGTGGGTATGGATGTCGTTGTTGTTGGGTTTCGCATCTGTGTTTCAGGTATTGGTGGGGTTGCAACTCTTCCTGGTGCTGATGTGCGTAAACCTGATCTTTGAAAAACATGAACGATGGAAGCTTGCCGGGAAAACAGCCTTGTACTTTATCCTGAGTGCCGCCCCCATGCTGGTGCCCATTCTGTACCGACAGTTCTGGATGCATGTGTCCTATGATCACGATCTGTATTATGAGTTGCTGTACCGCTTTCGCAATTATCTCCACTATTTGCCGTCGCTCTTTCCCACCCGTGAATATGTCAAGCTCGGAATACTGCTGCTGGCGGCGCTGGTATGTATGTACCTGTTCCGCCTGAAGGTGGAAAAACCCCGTGTGTCCCTGATGATCGGTATCATCTTGCTGGGATTGGTACTGTATTCATTGGCCATAGCCGTACCCGGGTTCCGGTTCATCGGCAAGCTGCAGTGGTTCAAAACCACCATTTGGCTGGCAGCCATATCGGCCATCCTGTTGTCCATCGTAATCAGTAAAACAATCCAGCTTTGGATATCCATGTACACGGTGCTGGCTTACCTGAGGAATGTGGTGGTGGTGGGTGCGCTGCTGGCCCTCCTGGTGCTTACCAATTCCGGTGACATACCCGTAAGCGGAAAGGTGTTGGAAGATCGTTACCAGATAGGTAACTACCCCCATGGCGACCTGGCTAAGATGCATGAATGGATCCGGGAACATACGCCCAAGGATGCCCTGTTCCTGTACAGCCCGGATAACACATCCTTTGCTTGTGAAGCGCAACGGCCTTCAGTGATCGGGTTCAAGGCCATTATCCATGAACCGTCATTCCTTTTGCCATGGTATGAAAAGTTCAAGCTGATCTATGGGGTGGATACGGAGCAAGCCCTTAGATCAAATGCCCTGGAAGAAGCCGTGATATCATACCGTGCCCTGTATTACCCACCCGATCCCATTTCCTATGATTACCGCATCGACAGGGTGGACCAATGCCAATACCTCGACAGCCTGGGAGAACGCATCGTTCTGGTGGGCCCCTACCTACTTACCAAAGCCCGGCATCCGGATCCATCACTTCACCTGTAACCATTTCGGGGTTGGAGCGTTTTAATAGAAAGCGTAAAAAGGATCGGTTATGAGATGGATGGTACAAAACATAAGGCTACGGTGGATCGTGCCGTGCTGCATGTGGGTGTTGCTAAGCATGCCCGTGTTGCAGGTCATGGGTGCGGAAAAGACGCTTGCGGGGGTATCGGTATCTTCTTCCCCGGACAATGAAGTGTCGGTTAAGACGTATCCCAACCCAACCACCGACGTGATTTTCCTTGAAGTTACCTTTCCGCAACAGGTGAACATGGAAGTGAGGGTATACAACCTACTGGGTACTGTGGTGGCCCGTTTTGAAGAATATAACAGCACGGGTGGAAAATACAGGATCGACCTGTCTGAACAGCCCAACGGGATCTACTTTGCGGAGATCCGCACAGCCACGGAAAGAAAATTGGAACGCATACGCCTGGCACGCTAAGGTCATGGAATAGCTATTCCGCATCATCCTCAAGGGTGGTGCGGATTTTTTTTGCGCTTTCGGACCGGGTAATTTTCGTGAAGCGTGTACCTTTGTTTCAAACAAAATCCACATGACGGCAGATATTGTATGGCTTGCGACTTCCGGTGAACTTCCGGAAGATCTGAGGAAAATTGCTGCAAAGGTGCAGGCTGAAGAACGGATCACACCTGAAGAAGGCCTGCTGCTGTATGAGCAGGCGGAGGTGGGATACCTGGGCGTACTCGCAGATCACGTGCGTCATCGTTTGCATGGCGACCGCACATTCTTCAACCGCAATTTCCACATCGAACCCACCAACTTGTGCGTGTTCACCTGCAAATTCTGTTCGTATTCACGCCTGCTCAAGCAGGAAGAAGACGGATGGGTGCTCACCAAACAGCAGATGATGGATATGGTGAAGGTCTACGACGGCAAGCCCATTACCGAAGTGCACATTGTGGGAGGTGTACATCCCAAGCTTAACCTGGATTTCTTTTGCGACCTTCTGCGTGAGATCCGCAGCTATCGACCTGACCTGCATATCAAGGCGTTTACTGCCGTGGAACTTGAATACATGATTCGTAAGGCCAAACTCACCCTGGAGGAAGGTTTGCTGAAACTCAAAGAAGCCGGGCTTGATTCCTTGCCGGGTGGGGGCGCCGAGATTTTTCACTCCGACGTGAGGAAGGAGATCTGTGATGACAAAGCCAGCGCTGAGAACTGGTTGCTGATCCACCGCACCGCGCACCAGCTGGGTATCCCCTCGAATGCCACCATGCTTTACGGGCATCTGGAAAAATTCGAACACCGCATCCACCACATGGATGAATTGCGCAGGATGCAGGATGAAACCAGGGGCTTCAATACCTTCATTCCACTCAAGTACCGCAGTCAGGGCAACGCCATGTCAGACCTTGGTGAAGTGTCGGTTGTGGAAGATCTGCGGAATTATGCGATCGCCCGTATTTATATGGACAATTTCTCCCACATCAAGGCCTACTGGCCCATGATCGGCCGCAATACGGCACAGATTTCCTTGTCATTCGGTGTGGATGATATCGACGGTACAATTGACGATTCGACAAAGATCTACACCATGGCAGGTGCTGAGGAACAATCTCCCACGCTGACCACCGAAGAACTGGTGACCCTGATCCGCCAGGCGGGCAAACACCCCATTGAGCGGGATACGCTGTATGGGGTGGTGAAGGACTACGGCGCTGCAATTGCGGTGTAAAATCCGGCCACCTGTTGTAACCCGTTGGTGTGATCGGTTGATTTGCCGATATGCACTTCCCGGTCTTTATCGATCACATATGTATACTCATAACAGCGGTACAGAAATGTTCCGTCTTCATTCTGACTGTACCCGGTGAAGTAGGCGGGTTCTAGTCCGCATCGCAGCAGGTCCGATCGGTACAGGCGGGCATTTGGCAGGTCGTGGAGTGCGGCAAGTATTCTCCGGTTGCGGGCGAGAATGCCATTGATTTTCCTCACATAGCGATTTTCTTGCAGGTTCACTCGGTTGTTGTACAGGTTGCGGCAGGCATCGCAGCAATATTTTTTATCGCTCCTGCCGCTGAAAGGTTCGCCGCATTCAAGGCATTCATGTTCCATGGATTTTCTTTTAATGTCGCAAAAACCTTTCGACTGGTTGGGCGAAAGTGTTGGATGTTGTTACATGCGTAAGTTCCGGTTTATCGGTGGTGTCGCTTATATCCGTTTATAATTGTTTCTCAACCGACTGGGCGGGTTGAGTCTGGTTTCTTTGTACCCTGTGTCCGGAAGAGGCACAGCATTCTCAAACCAAAACTTATGGATATGAATCATTTGAAAAACAGGGTGCAGCTGATCGGGAATCTCGGTCACGATCCTGAGATCAAGGTCCTGGACAAGGGACGGAAAATGGCGAAATTCTCCGTTGCCACATCAGAGGTTTTCAAAGACGAAAGCGGAAACAAGGTAACCGATACCCAATGGCACCATGTAGTGGCATTCGGGAAAACCGCAGAATTCGTTGAGAAGTACATGAAAAAGGGCAATGAAGTGGCCATTGAGGGGAAGCTCAAATACAGGACATATGAGGATAAAGAAGGACAAACCCGCTATTTCACGGAAGTACACGTGAATGAACTGATGGCGCTGAGAAGCAACACAAAGCAGGGGTAAATGGGTGTGGCCGGAGGATCGGTTCGCCGTGATTCCGGCCGCTTCTTATCCGTCAACCTCGTCCTGGTCGCCCGTGGAGGCACCTGTGTAGCGTTGCCATTTTCCCAATACCTGTGTCATATCGTCCGGTAGTTCGCTGTCGAAAAAAAGTTTCTTGCCGGTGGTGGGATGTGTGAAGCCCAGTGAACGGGCATGGAGGGCGTGGCGTGGCAGCAGGGTGAAGCAGTTCTCAATGAATTGCCTGTATTTGTTGAAAGTGGTTCCCTTGAGGATGCGGTTTCCTCCGTATGTGTCGTCATTGAAAAGCGGATGCCCGGTGTATTGCATATGTACACGGATCTGGTGGGTTCGGCCGGTTTCGAGTTTGCATTCCACCAGGGTCACATAGCGAAAACGTTCCAGCACCTTCCAGTGGGTGACGGCGTGTTTGCCCTGGTCGCCTTCGGGAAATACGGTTACGATCTTGCGGTCCTTCAGGCTTCTGCCCAGGTTACCGGTGATGGTACCTGCATCTTCTTCAAAATCGCCCCATACCAGGGCGGTGTAGGTTCTATCGATTGTACGGTCAAAGAATTGCTTGGCCAGCTTGGTCATGGCCATTTCATTCTTGGCGATCACCATCAGGCCGGTGGTATTCTTGTCAAGTCTGTGCACCAGGCCGGGCCTTGCTTCATCGGCATCCATGCTTGGCAGGTTTTGAAAGTGATGGACCAATGCATTGACGAGGGTTCCGGTATAGTTGCCGTGTCCGGGGTGCACCACCATTCCGGCGGCTTTGTTGATCACTACCACATCCGCATCTTCATACACAATGTTGAGGGGCAGGTTCTCGGGTTTCAGTTCCCGGTCACGCGGCGGGTGGGCCAGTACGATGGAGACCACATCCCCCGGTTTGACCTTATAGTTGGATTTGATGGATTGCTGATTAACCAGGATGTTGCCCGCTGAAGCTGCAGATTGGATCTTGCTTCGACTGGTGTTTTCCAGCCGGTTCATCAGGTACTTGTCAATCCGCAGCAGTTCCTGGCCCTTGTCCACCTCGAACCGGTGGTGTTCATAAAACTCCCGTTCTTCGGTGTCGTCTCCTGTCAGAAAATCTTCCAATCGCTTCAGTTTATTTTGATGAACCGGCTTTGTTTCACCTCACCGGTGTCATCACGCTTCAGGCGGATGAAGAAAATGCCATCCGGCAGTTCCGCAATGTCAATGGGTTGGTGGTTGTACGTGTTTGCCAGGATACTCCGGCCTGCCACATCCGTGATTTCATAGCTGGCATTTGTCTGGTTCGGCCAGTCGGAGGAGATATTCAGTTGTGTACTAGCGGGATTGGGAAAAACCAGCAGTCCGTTCAGGGTTGTGGCTTCGTTGGGTTTGATACCCGTATGGGGCAGCGAATCTCCGAAGACGGGCCGTATCATCCAGCTACCGGCAATCTGTGATTTGCTCCAGTTACCGGTTGTATTGAAGAACATGCGATCGTTCGACAGGTTATTGCGATCCAGGCCGAGGTTCAGGAGATCTGTTGTTACCTGCACCCATCCCACGAAGAAAGTGCCTGTTATCTGGATGGCTGAGTCGAGGACGTATGTATGGAATTTGTTCAGGCTGTCTGTATACGTTGGTCGGTTTCCTGTTTCCTGATAAATGATGTTACCAGGTTCGTTTTCGCCATCCCACACCGTAAGCTTGAATGAGATGCCGCTCACGTTGTTGATCATCTGGTTCCAATACATCTGCACCCCGCGCAGGGTATCCGGGATCTGGGTGGTGAATTTATAGGCAATGCGACCTCCGACGGCATTCAGACCGTACCCGTTTTCGGCGGTTCCGTCATCATAGGCATAATAGTTATAGAGGTGGATGTTTTCCCGTACGGTATCATTGTCAATGATGAGGTCATTGTAATTCCCTTTGAAACAGGTGACGGTGAAATCGGCGCTGTCTTTGCCGTTATCGGGGAATGTGAAGTTGACCGGCATTTTGTAGGTCAGCATTCCTTTTGATGTGATGAGGTTACCACCTACCGGGTAGGTTTTGACGGCGTTTCCGCCTGCGTCACGAATATTGGCCCCGATGTCAATGAGGGCCAGCGTATCTTTCAGGTTGCGAACCGGTATATAAGCGGTATCGGCCATCATGGCAATCGGGTTGTCGCGGTAATGTTTCCACGGAACGGAGCTGTAATCTTTTAGAAAGGATGTGGGTCTGGCGGTCCACCCGATGTCGTTGGCCAGGGTATCACCCGGTCCTTGCGGGATGTACAGATATACATAATCAATGTGCCAATGGTCGATGTTGCCTGATAGCGTTGCATAGTTGCGGAACCGGAAGCGGAATCCCTTTTCAAAGTATTTGGCGTCTTTGATGGTGAGAATCACTTTATGGAAACTGTGGATGCTCGTATCATTACCTGCTTTCATCCACACCGTGTGCCAGTCGACCCCGGGCGTGGAGAACTGCAGCAGCAGCGAATCATTGTTTTCCGGGGCATTGCCTCGCCCGGTAGGCTGGTAGTAGAAGCTGAAGAATGCAGAGTCGCCGGGCACCAGTGTATCCATGGCGATGGGCAGCGAGGTGAGTGTGTCGGCGGAGCCGTGTGAGGTGGGGTTTGTGAAGTCGTAAGGCTTCCCTTTGGCATCCAGTCCGTCGAAAGTGGCCATTCCGAATGTGATGGGATCGTAGCCATATTCGGGGTTGATGAACACCGAGGCATCACTCCAACGAAGGGATGACGGGCGGGAACTTTGCTGAGAGAAATCATCAACAAAAGGCAGCGGCAATGTGTCGTTGACATGCAGCCGCATGGAATTCGCAGGCGGTTCCTGTTGCAAGGCGGGATTCACATCCAGATTCATCAGCACTTCCTGGCCGAATAGTTCCGCCGGTAACCACAATGCCAGGCATATGAAAATCAGTTGTTTCATTCCGGGTTTTCTGTATCGGTTAGGGTGGAATCGGAGGGTGCCGGCATTTTTACGGAAGGTACTTTGCTGGCATTGTTGGTATAGTAAACGTCCACCGATGACCCCTGGTAAACATTTAGGTCCCATGTGGGTTTTGGGGTTTGGTTGTAGATCACCGCCAGGGAAGTATCTGTGATCTCACCGTCCGGATCGGGTACGGTGGCACCCAGGTTGAGGAAATTGGCTTCCAGTTTTTCACGGGCTTGTTCGAGGGTCAAACCGTACAGCAGCGGAACAAATGTTTTTTCACTGGCGATTCCGCCACCGGCAACCAGCACGATGGAAGCACCGCGTGGCACAGAAGTGCCGGCCTTTATCGGTTTACCCCGGTATATTTGCTTCAGCACCGCATTTTTTTCAATGCTGGGAACGATCTGCACGGAATCAATGCGCAAGTCGTATGATGCCAGGATTGACTTTGCTTGTCGCAGGCTCAAACCGGCCAATTCGGGCATACGGATTCTTTCCGAGAGCTGTGCATTTACGGTGAGGTAAATCTTCCGGCCTTTCTTTACCCGGCTATCCGCCTTGGGGTTCTGATCGAGTACGGCTCCTTTTTTGGCAGACAGGTCAAATACCGAGTCGATGATCTCATACCCCACTTCTTTATCGGCAACGAATTCATCCAGGTTGTCGATGTTTACCCCTTTGAAGTCGGGTACGGCCACCGATGTGCCGTGAAACGTATAGCTGTCCAGCCATTTCATGGTTAACCAAAGCGATACTGCCGCAATCCCGGCCAGGATCAACAGGTTGATAAAAAACGCTTTGCTTGTGAGGAATCGGAACAATTGCACGGTTTGGTTTTATGCTTTTACTGGGTTGTTCATTTGGGTTCTGAGTGCCCCAAATTCCATAATTTTATCAATGAATTCAAATGGCTTGTACCCGTTGATGGCTGTTTGGTGAAAGATACATGTTGCCGGTGTCATGCCTGGCAACGAGTTCACTTCAACAAATATTACCTCCACCTTTCCATCTTTCCAGGTTCTTACAAAGGCATCGATTCTTGCATAACCTTGTATGTTCAGCAGGGAAGCCGCTTTTTCAAAAATCTCCCTCACCTGATCGGATATGGCTTGTCGTTTCTTCGGATCGGAGTTGTACCGCGCCGGTGTGATGTTCTGACCTTCACCTGCGAGGAATTTTTCTTCCAGGGAAAGCACATCTCCCTCGGTAAGTGCTTCAGAAGCCTCGAACACTTCGTAACGGATATGGCCGTCGCGATCCAGGTGCGTAAGCAATCCACCGGTAATTTCCAGGAAGTGGTCCGCACCTTCCTTGGAAATCAAGCTTTCCACAAGGAAGGTTTTCTTATGTGTGAACTCCGCGTGGTTGGTTACACCGAGCATTTTTGCATCGGAAGGCGAGATTTCATCCTCGCTGCGGAAGAACGTGCGTGCGTATGCTTCCAGTTGCTCCCGGTTTTTGATTTTGATCACGGCCGAACTGCAGCCGTCGTCCACCGGTTTGGCGATGAGGGGATAGTTGAATCCCTTTTCGATGTCCATCATCATGGCTGCCGGGTCGGCTGCCCATTCTTCTTTTTCCACCAGCCTGTGGTTGGCTACGAGGAAGCCATGTTCCCTGAGGATTTGGTTGGTTTTGTACTTGTCTATCGTAACCGAGGAACTTTCCGGGCCCGAACCGTTGTAGGGAAGCCCCAGTTTTTCCAGTTCCGCTTGTACTGCACCATCTTCTCCCGGGCGACCATGAAGCGCGATGAAGACGGCATCCACTTTTGACTTCAGCGTTTCATAGTTGATCTGCTTCGGCTCAAAATCGAATGCGTGGTGACTGAACTTACGGGTGACGCCGGAAGCCCGTTGGATGATATCCCTGATCACTTCATGGATATGGAAATGCGTGGCTTTTTCGCAGATGTCATCGGCATTGTCCTTCAACAAAATGTTGATCGGGATTTCGTAAAGGGCGTGGGCATTTTCATCCCCCGTGAGGAAAATGGGAACCGGGAGATAGGTACTGGAAGACGCCAGTTTTTCATATACGTTGCGTCCGCTTTCCACGGAAATGTGCCTTTCAGAAGAGTATCCTCCCAGGATGACCGCGATTTTTGTTTTTCCATCCTCCGCTGCTCTTTCGGCGGCCAGCAGTTCGTCCATTCTGTTCAGCAAGCCATCCAATACGCCGGTTTGGCGGAATGTCCGCTTCCTTTGTACGAGGGATGTTTGGATGATGTAGCTAAGGAATTGGGAGGGGTTAAGTCCGATTTCCGCTGCCTGGTGAAAGAAGAACGATGACGGCATCATGCCGGAGGTGGTGTTGGGATCGTTCAGAAATACGGTTCCCTCTTGTGTGATAAATCCGTCAATGCGGGCATACACATCAAAAAACAATGCATCGAACAGTTGTTCGCATGCCTGCCGGATGGCGTTGATCTGGTTTGTTGGCAGATCAATGGGTGTGATCTTGCGCGAAAGCCCGGGCAGGTATTTCGAACGGTAGTCGAACAGGTTGCCGCGCTTGCGTATTTCCGTTGGCGGTAATGCCATGGGTGCGCCATTCTCGTCTTGTATCACGATGCAGGAAAACTCGCGGCCCTCAATGAAAGCTTCGATCAGTACGTCTTCTTCACCATCCACACTTTCCAGGGTTGCGGGGGTGTTATTTTCATCAAACCAGCTTGTGAGTGTTTTCAGCAATGCATCGGGATGGTGAATGATTTGTCGGTTGCAGAACAAGGGCAAACCCAGGTTTTCCCTGAAATCACAAAGGCGTTTGATATAGTGCACCTTATCCTGAATATCTTCCCACTCTTTCTTTTCGAGCTGCAGATAGAAAAAACTTTTGTCGAGTGCTTTTTGAAAGGCAACCGGATCATTTTCCATCAGGATGCTCACCCCGATGGAAGATCCCTGCCGGGCTGATTTCACCACCAGGGGGAAGCCCACTTTTTCTTCCGCTTCCCTGAACAAATCTGTTTTTTGCCCGCGCCAGGATTCCCTGCTTACCTGCATGTATCGGGGTGATGGAAAACCGGCGGTGTCCATCCATTTGCGTTGAGCCACCTTGTCGATTGCGATGGAAGATGGAAGGATGCCCGAACCGGTATAGGGAATGCCCAGGTATTCGAGCATGCCCTGAATCCTGCCGTCTTCGCCATATGTGCCGTGCAAACACAGGAAGGCGATGTCCATGTGATCCGCCAGTTGTTCGGGGGCGATATGTTTACCCAATTTGTCTGTGAGCGCACCATGGCTGTGTTCCGTAATGCTTTCGGCGTATACCTGGAATCCATGGGCGGACTCCGGTACCATGTCAGAGGGTGGGTAGAAATCGCGGATGCTGCCTTTGTATATGTAAGGCCATTCGAGCAGGATGAATCTTCCGAAGCTGTCAACAAATACCGGTACCGGTTCGAACAGGGATTTGTTCAAATTGTCATACACCGTTCGTCCGCCTGCGAAAGAAACTTCCCTTTCCCTGGACGCACCACCGAAAATAATTCCAACCCTGATTTTCATGCCGGTATACACCTGATTTGGCTTTGTGCAAATGTACTCAGACGGAGATTAACAACCTACCGAGTTTGTGGTTTGTCGTTTGTGGTTTGTCGTTTGCCCGTGTGCCATGGCTTTGGTGAAGGATGGCCATTCATCATGCGTCATTCGTAACCCGTAATTCTTTCAGGAATGCGGTCAGTTTTTCCACCGCCCTGGCACGATGGCTGATCTGATTCTTAGCGTCCATCGTCATTTCCGCAAAAGAAAAGGCATGGCCTTCCGGCTGAAAGATCGGGTCATATCCGAAACCCTTTTCTCCTTGTTTGTGTTCCAGGATGGTTCCATTCACTTTGCCTTCAAAGAGATGATGGTTGCTGTTCATGATCAGGGCAATAATCGTACGGAAGCATGCCGAGCGGTTGGTATGATCTTTCATTTCCTCCAGCACCCGCGCCATGTTGTCTTCGGCGCGGCATTCAGGTCCGGCATACCTGGCTGAGTATACGCCGGGTCTGCCATTCAGGCTTTCAATCTCCAGGCCGGTATCGTCTGCAAAGCAGTTGACCCCATACTTGTCGGCCACGTAACGGGCTTTTTCAAGTGCATTTTCTTCCAGTGTTTCGTGGGTTTCCGGTAGTTCTTCCCGGCAACCGATATCTGACAGGCTTCTGACGGTGACATCATCTCCCAGTTTCCGCCGGATCTCTTCCAGCTTGTTGAGGTTGTTGGTGGCAAATACAATTTCCATGGTACCAAAGGTACGCATCGTGTGAAAACACCTGACCGCGGTTATTTTCTAAGGAAATGTTTGTGGAGTACCTGGCTGCCGTAGGTAAGCTGGCAGGTGTAGAATCCTTTGGCAAAAGTACGTGCGCTGAACGTCAACCGGTTCAAACCGGCAGGCGCTTCACCGGCAAACACCTGGATCATTTGCTTGCCGTCGGCGTAGTAGATGGTCAGTGTCACGTCTCCCTCGGTAGGCAGGATGAAGTCGAGATGTACCTCATCATCTGCCGGGTTCGGATACGGATTCAGCAGCAGGGGTTGCTGTTCATCTGCCGGGCATTGAATGTTGTTGGACGGAACGTCATCCGTTTCTCCGTTCGGGTTTTGCGCCTCTGCACATATATACGAGAAGGTACCTGATGGAGGCAATTCCAGTGCGCTTACGAATGTATAGTGAACCAGTTCGCCTGTTTGTATCAGACCGGTCCATTGTTCCCGGATGGAGTGACCATTGTCTGTGCGCAACAGCAAGTCGGCGCTGGTGATGTCCCTCGTACCGAAGTTCACCATATCTACCGATACGCTGACGTATCCGCCGGATGTGGTGGTATAAACCTTCACAACGGCCAGGTCGA
The DNA here is from genome assembly GCA_020635855.1 of Flavobacteriales bacterium. Lineage (NCBI taxonomy): Bacteria > Pseudomonadati > Bacteroidota > Flavobacteriia > Flavobacteriales > Flavobacteriales bacterium. Next base: position 295,984 of record JACJYZ010000002.1, read on the forward strand.
GGATGGGCTGCATCACCTTGATCGATTTTGAAATGGAATCGAGGCAACCATAGGTGTCAATTGCAATCAGTTGGATGTTGTAGATCCGGATGTCGGAGAATGTGTGGCTTGGGTCGCTTTGTTTGCTGGTGCCGCTGTCGCCAAAGTTCCACAGGTAGTTAACTGCGCCAGCACTTGTATTGGTGAAGTTCACCTTCAGCGGTGGTGCGCCGTAGGTGGGATCGAATGTGAAGTCGGGTGATGGGGGTCCATGGATTTCCACCTGTTGGGTTGTACTGCCCACACAACCGGCGGAGGAAGTTACTTCCAGCATCACATCATACCGGCCGGAATCCGCTACCGTAAATGTGGCCTGGTCTCCGGTGGCTGTGCCATGTCCTTCAAAGACCCAGTTGAAATCAACCAGGCTGTCATATGCCACATAGCTGGAATCTTGCAGGGTGAATGTTTCCCCCATACAAAAATCGGTTCCACTGAAATAGGCAGTGGGTAATTCATGGATCACCACATTTTCCCGGAGGGTGTCGGTGCATCCGCTGTTGGCGGTTACAATCAATGTTACCTCGTATTCACCGGCCTGGTCATACAGGTACACTGGGCTCGCATTGGTGCTGCCCGGTTTTCCGTCTCCGAATGTCCATGTACGTCCTGTGGATGTCCATGGGAAAGGGATGATTGAAATGTCGGCAAACTGGATGATCTCACCGTCACATACCTCGCTGTGTTCAAAGGCGGCTTCCGGTGAGGGTCTGACCGTTACTTTACCATATGTGGTGTCTTTGCAGTTGGCATTTGTGGTCGCAATCAATTGCACGGAGAATATTGAGTCCAATCCGTACACATGCACCGGGTCGGAACCTGTTCCCGTGTTGCCGTCGCCAAAGCTCCATTCCCAACCGGTAACAGGGTCGTCTCCCCGGTAATTCTGGCTCTGGTCGTGGAATTGAGTAGGACCATTTTCGCATGCAAACAGCGATTGAAAATGTGCCAGCGGGTTGGGGTATACTAGCACCGAGTCCAGGTAATCTCCGGTACATCCGGTATTGGTTACCACATGCAGGGAGATGTGATGCCATCCTGTATCCGCATACATGTGATTCGGGTTGATATTTGTACTGGTGCTTCCGTCACCGAAATCCCATTGCCATATGTTAATTGCATCCGGGGGTGAGACACTCGAAAGGTCTGAGAATGATGTGCTCTGATTCTCGCAGGTTTGGGTGGATGAGAACAGGGTGAACGGAGCTTTTCCGATGATGCTGTCTACCACCACGGTGTCTCTTGCCACGCATCCGTTGATGTTAACAGCTTCCAGCCAGTAAGATCCTGTGGTTTGAACCGTCATGCCTTTGGTGGTGGAACCGTCTGACCACATGTATTGGGTAACGTTGTCTCCGCCGATCTGGATAAAGAGTTCATTGCCGGAGCAGAAGTTGGTGTCGGGGCCGAGTGACATGATGGCCGGGAATGAATCCATTTGTAAAGTAAGGGTATCCAGGTAGTGGCATCCCAGTGTATCGTACATGTCTGCCACGTATGTTCCCGGTCCTGTGATCTGCAGGTTTCTGGTGGTGTCGCCGGTATTCCAGGTATAGTCGTAAATGGGATCCAGTTCCAGGTCCCAGGTAATGGTGTCTCCAAAACAGAATGCGGATACGTTTGGCTTGATGTGATGCGTAAATTGCACCTCTACGGTATCACGGGATGTGTGTGCGTAAGGATTTTGTACTTCTACCCAGTACGTGCCGGAAGCATTTATTTTGATGGATTGCGTGGTGTCTCCTGTGCTCCATAGGTAAGAAGCATATCCGGCTCCGGCGTCCAGTGTGGTGTCACAGAAACCATAGACGATGTTGATGTCGGATCCAAGTGTAACGTCAGGTATGACATTGGCAGGAAAGTATCGTTTCCGGAGGTAATTTTCCACCTGGTATCTTTCATCGGAAGAGAGCCTTCTGTCGTAGAGGATGATCTCGATGATCTCTCCGTTGAAGTTGGACCCGCCTCCGTTCCACCGTCCGAGTGTATACCCGTCGGCGGCATGAGTAGAAGTGCTGTTAGTGTTTGTTCCTTCGGCAAAACCGTCTTTGAAGAATCGGGCCTTGGGGGTAGAATCGTTGCTGCTGACCACGGTGATGATATCGTAATCGGTAGTTGCCACGGCGTTGTTGAACATGCCTTGTCCACCGCCCCCAACGGCCCAATGGGAATACTTACCGGAAGCATTGCCTGAAATGCTGAAGTTGGCGGAAGTTCCGGCCGGTGCATTCTGGAAGATCCAGTTGTAGCTTTTGTGCGCCCTGATGCGCGACACCATGAAGAAGGTATACTTGGTGATGCCACCCAGGGCACCAGTACCGGTCATGAAATCATTTGTTCCATCGAACCGAATGGAAGGATGGTTATTGACCCCTGGTTCGGCGGGTATGTATAGAGGTTTGCTTGCATCGGTTGCTTGTGATGCATTGCGTCCGTTTCCAGACCTGTCGAAGATGGTGGAGACGGTATCGTTTGTTTGAGCCACCGAATCGGACCTCAACCAGAGGGCTATTCCAGGAATGAGATCAGGAGAAACAATAGAGAAAGATGAAGAAGCCGACCAGTTTGAGTGATTGGTGCCGTCGAAGAACCGTACTTTCCAATAGTAAGATCCACCGGGTAGAACAGCCGTATAATCAGGGTTGTTCAGGGAACTGTCTCGCAGGACCGTTGAAGTAAAAGCAGGATCATCAGCGATGAACAGATCATAACTTGAACCGCAGGGACTTGTTTGCCAGGAAAGAGAGACACTTTCAGGATCTTCAAAGCCGTAAGGGGGTGTATACAGCAGTGGTGTTTGAGTAGCAAGGTCCGTAATGTCGATGTTGTAATCGGTGGAGTCTTTACATCCGAAATGTGTAGAGATCACATGATGGATGTTGAAGTTTCCTTGTGAAGAGAAAGAATGAACGGTGTCTTTACCGGTAGCCATGTTGCCATCGCCGAAGTCCCAGCTCCATAGGATGATGTTGTCCAGGGAGTCGGTTTGAGCGAAAGCCGAACAAGGCAGCGGCGCATTCATGCATGTGAACCCAACGGAAATGGAATCGATGACAGGAGGTTTTGCGACATACACCTGTTTGGTGAACGGAGCTGCACACCCCGAGTCGGTGGTTACAGTGAGTGTCACCAGGAAGGTGCCCGATGTACCATACGCATGAATCGGCGAACCAATGGTATCTGTGTTACCATCACCGAAATCCCAGTTCCAGTTCACGATGTTGCTGGGATCGTTCGGATGAGATTGGTCTGTGAATGGGGTTGGCATACCCAGACAAACCGTATCCGTTGAAAAGGAAGAGGTGGGTGCTGTTCCGTTTACCGTTACCGCAATGGTGTCTCTGGCTATGCATCCGAGCGAGTCATGAACTTCCACCCAGAAATTTCCACTTGTTGTTAGCACCAGCGTATCATGGGTGCCACCCGTACTCCATAAGTAAACAACGGCCTGATCGTAGCCGGAAATCAAACCAATGCTGTTACCGCTGCAGAGGGTTGTGTCATTTCCCAGGCGTGTATGACTGGGAAAGCTATCCATTACAAATGTGAGTGTGTCTGAATAGGTAACACATCCGTTGGAATCGGTGATCTCGGTAAAGTAGCTACCCGGTACCGATGTGGTGAGAACCTGACTTGTGCTTCCGTTGCTCCAGTTGAAGGTATAGTTACCGGTCAGGTTCGGATTCCAGGTGATGCTGTCTCCCTGGCAGAATTGGAGCTGGGCTGGCATCTGAATGGCCGGGAATGTAACTGTGATGGAGTCCCTCGAAGTATGTCCGTAATCGTTTGTCGCACTTACCCAGTAGGTGCCGGTTTGGTATGCCTGTATGGATTGTGATGTTTCTCCCGTGCTCCAGAGGTAAGTGATAAACCCTGATCCGGCATCCAATGTAGTATCGCAATATCCATATGCTACGTTTACATCCTGACCCAGGTTTACATCCGGTTCAAGTGTAGAAGGGAAGTATCGGTTTCTGAGGTAATTTTCTACCTGATAGCGTTGCTCGTCGGAAAGCAAAGTATCATAAATAATGATCTCTGCAATTTCACCATTGAAGTTGGAACCTCCGCCGTTCCACTGCCCAATGGTGTATCCCGCTGCACTGTGCGTGGTTGTGGCGTTGGTATTCGAACCGGTGGCAATACCGTCGGTGTAAAACCTGGTTTTGGGTATTGAATCGTTGGATGATACCATCGAAACGATGTGGAACTGATTGTCGACGGTGGTGCTGAAATTCGCACCGCCGCCTCCGCCTGTCGCCCAGTGGCTGTAGCGTTGAGTTCCTCTGCCTGCCAGGCTGAAACTGGTGGACACACCTGCGGGTGCATTTTGGTATATCCAGTTATAATCCTTGTGGGTCGTGATCTTTGAAACGATGAAAAAGGAGTAATTTTTCATGTAACCCAACGATGCAGTACCGGTCATGTATTGATTGCTACCGTTGAATACAACCGACGGGTGGTTGTTGATGCTGGCAACCGAGGGATTTACCAACGGACGATTGCCCAGTAAAGTCTGCATGGCATCATAGCTGTTCCCGCTCCGGTCGAAGACCGCATTCACCGTATCTGATGATAGGGAGAGGGAGTCTGACCTGAGCCACAGGGTAAGTCCGGGAATGGTAAGCGGATCGGTAATATGAAATACTGACGCGGCTGACCATGGCGACAGGGATGTGCCGTCCGAGTAACGTACTTTCCAGTAGTATGTGCCCGGTGCAAGCGGCACCGAAACGAACGTGCTTGTTAGTGAGTCATTGAAGTACGCACTGTCTGCAAATGTTACATCTGTTGAGACCCACACCTGGTATATGTCCAGACATGGGTTTTGTTCCCATTGAAGGTTAACCGGGCTGAATGCATTGTAGTTGTAAGGCGGCTGAACTAAACCGGGTACGGTGGCGGTGATATCCGTGATTTCAATGGCCCGCGACATCGAGTCTGAACATCCAAACACGGTTGCTACCTGCAATTGTGGTGTGAATGACCCGCTGGTGGCATATGTGTGTACGGTGTCTTGTTGTGATGATACAAATCCGTCTCCGAATGTCCACAACCATGTGTTGATGGCATCTACGGAGTCTTTTGAGGCCCAGCCGTTAAAGGTGGTTTGCGTACCGCTGCAAAGATTCATTATGGCCAGTGAATCAATATATGCAGGTTGCGCAACATAAACGGTTTTCGAAGTCAACCCGGCACATCCCGAGTCGGTGGTTACGGTGAGTGTCACATTGAAAGTTCCTTTTGAAGCGAAGGTGTGTTGCGGATTCTGCACCGAATCGGTAGATGCATCACCGAAATCCCATTGCCATGAATCGATGTTGCTGGCATCGGTAGAGTAGGACAGGTCTGCGAAGGTAGTTGGTAGTCCCAGGCAGACGGTATCAGCGGAGAAAGCGGCAGCCGGGGCAGATCCGTTGATGGTGATGTCGATGGTGTCTGATGCGATGCAACCGGCGGTATCGGTCACCTGGACCCAGAAAGTACCCGAAGCTGTGGGCACGATTGTGTCGTTTGTACTTGCGGAACTCCAGAGATAAGATGCCACCAACTCATCGCCCATTTTGAGTGCGATGAAGTTGCCGTTACAGATGGCGGTATCAGGTCCCAGGGAGATGAAGTTGGGGAAAGAATCCACGGTAAAAGCGATGGTATCGGAAGTGACAGTGCACCCGTTTGAATCGGAGATATCCACCCATGCATCCCCCGGCACCGAGAAGAACACCTGTTCGGAGGTTCGTGCATCGCTCCAGAGGTAGGTATAGTCACCGGATAGGTTCGGGTTGAACAGGACACTGTCGTTCAAACAAATGGAAGAAGTTGCGGGGTAATTCAGAGAAGGGAATGTAACGTTGATGGAATCGGAAGAAGCATGCCCGAAAGTATCTGTGACCATGACCGAGTATGAACCGGAAGCATTGACCTGAATGGATTGGGTTGTTTCGCCCGTGTTCCAGAGGTAAGAGACATAGTTGCTTCCGGCATCCAGCGTGGTGTCACAGAAACCGTAAGAGAGGTTGATGTCAGTACCCAGGTCGACATCAGCGACGTACTGAGCTGGGAAGTAACGGTACCTGAGGTAATTTTCAACTTGTTGTCTTTCATCGGAAGAGAGCCTTCTGTCGTAGAGGATGATCTCGATGATCTCTCCGTTGAAGTTGGACCCGCCTCCGTTCCACCGTCCGAGTGTATACCCGTCGGCGGCATGAGTAGAAGTGCTGTTAGTGTTTGTTCCTTCGGCAAAACCGTCTTTGAAGAATCGGGCCTTGGGGGTAGAATCGTTGCTGCTGACCACGGTGATGATATCGTAATCGGTAGTTGCCACGGCGTTGTTGAACATGCCTTGTCCACCGCCCCCAACGGCCCAATGAGAGTACTTACCGGAAGCATTGCCTGAAATGCTGAAGTTGGCGGAAGTTCCGGCCGGTGCATTCTGGAAGATCCAGTTGTAGCTTTTGTGCGCCCTGATGCGCGACACCATGAAGAAGGTATACTTGGTGATGCCACCCAGGGCACCAGTACCGGTCATGAAATCATTTGTTCCATCGAACCGAATGGAAGGATGGTTATTGACCCCTGGTTCGGCGGGTATGTATAGAGGTTTGCTTGCATCGGTTGCTTGTGATGCATTGCGTCCGTTTCCAGACCTGTCGAAGATGGTGGAGACGGTATCGTTGGATCGTGCGACCGAATCGGACCTCAACCAGAGGGCTATTCCAGGAATGAGATCAGGAGAAACAATAGAGAAAGATGAAGAAGCCGACCAGTTTGAGTGATTGGTGCCGTCGAAGAACCGTACTTTCCAATAGTAAGATCCACCGGGTAGAACAGCCGTATAATCAGGGTTGTTCAGGGAACTGTCTCGCAGGACCGTTGAAGTAAAAGCAGGATCATCAGCGATGAACAGATCATAACTTGAACCGCAGGGACTTGTTTGCCAGGAAAGAGAGACACTTTCAGGATCTTCAAAGCCGTAAGGGGGTGTATACAGCAGCGGTGTTTGAGTAGCAAGGTCCGTAATGTCGATGTTGTAATCGGTGGAGTCTTTACATCCGAAATGTGTAGAGATCACATGATGGATGTTGAAGTTTCCTTGTGAAGAGAAAGAATGAACGGTGTCTTTACCGGTAGCCTGGTTGCCATCGCCGAAGTCCCAGCTCCATAGGATGATGTTGTCCAGGGAGTCGGTTTGAGCGAAAGCCGAACAAGGCAGCGGCGCATTCATGCATGTGAACCCAACGGAAATGGAATCGATGCCGGGAGTTTTTGCCACATACACCTGTTTGGTGAACGGAGCTGCACACCCTGAGTCGGTGGTTACGGTGAGCGTCACCAGGAAGGTGCCCGATGTACCATACGCATGAATCGGCGAACCAATGGTATCCGTGTTACCATCACCGAAATCCCATTGCCATGAATCGATGTTGCTGGCATCGGTAGAGTAGGACAGGTCTGCGAAGGTAGTTGGTAGTCCCAGGCAGACGGTATCAGCGGAGAAAGCGGCAGCCGGGGCAGATCCGTTGATGGTGATGTCGATGGTGTCTGATGCGATGCAACCGGCGGTATCGGTCACCTGGACCCAGAAAGTACCCGAAGCTGTGGGCACGATTGTGTCGTTTGTACTTGCGGAACTCCAGAGATAAGATGCCACCAACTCATCGCCCATTTTGAGTGCGATGAAGTTGCCGTTACAGATGGCGGTATCAGGTCCCAGGGAGATGAAGTTGGGGAAAGAATCCACGGTAAAAGCGATGGTATCGGAAGTGACAGTGCACCCGTTTGAATCGGAGATATCCACCCATGCATCCCCCGGCACCGAGAAGAACACCTGTTCGGAGGTTCGTGCATCGCTCCAGAGGTAGGTATAGTCACCGGATAGGTTCGGGTTGAACAGGACACTGTCGTTCAAACAAATGGAAGAAGTTGCGGGGTAATTCAGAGAAGGGAATGTAACGTTGATGGAATCGGAAGAAGCATGCCCGAAAGTATCTGTGACCATGACCGAGTATGAACCGGAAGCATTGACCTGAATGGATTGGGTTGTTTCGCCCGTGTTCCAGAGGTAAGAGACATAGTTGCTTCCGGCATCCAGCGTGGTGTCACAGAAACCGTAAGAGAGGTTGATGTCAGTACCCAGGTCGACATCAGCGACGTACTGAGCTGGGAAGTAACGGTACCTGAGGTAATTTTCAACTTGTTGTCTTTCATCGGAAGAGAGCCTTCTGTCGTAGAGGATGATCTCGATGATCTCTCCGTTGAAGTTGGACCCGCCTCCGTTCCACCGTCCGAGTGTATACCCGTCGGCGGCATGAGTAGAAGTGCTGTTAGTGTTTGTTCCTTCGGCAAAACCGTCTTTGAAGAATCGGGCCTTGGGGGTAGAATCGTTGCTGCTGACCACGGTGATGATATCGTAATCGGTAGTTGCCACGGCGTTGTTGAACATGCCTTGTCCACCGCCCCCAACGGCCCAATGAGAGTACTTACCGGAAGCATTGCCTGAAATGCTGAAGTTGGCGGAAGTTCCGGCCGGTGCATTCTGGAAGATCCAGTTGTAGCTTTTGTGCGCCCTGATGCGCGACACCATGAAGAAGGTATACTTGGTGATGCCACCCAGGGCACCAGTACCGGTCATGAAATCATTTGTTCCATCGAACCGAATGGAAGGATGGTTATTGACCCCTGGTTCGGCGGGTATGTATAGAGGTTTGCTTGCATCGGTTGCTTGTGATGCATTGCGTCCGTTTCCAGACCTGTCGAAGATGGTGGAGACGGTATCGTTGGATCGTGCGACCGAATCGGACCTCAACCAGAGGGCTATTCCAGGAATGAGATCAGGAGAAACAATAGAGAAAGATGAAGAAGCCGACCAGTTTGAGTGATTGGTGCCGTCGAAGAACCGTACTTTCCAATAGTAAGATCCACCGGGTAGAACAGCCGTATAATCAGGGTTGTTCAGGGAACTGTCTCGCAGGACCGTTGAAGTAAAAGCAGGATCATCAGCGATGAACAGATCATAACTTGAACCGCAGGGACTTGTTTGCCAGGAAAGAGAGACACTTTCAGGATCTTCAAAGCCGTAAGGGGGTGTATACAGCAGCGGTGTTTGAGTAGCAAGGTCCGTAATGTCGATGTTGTAATCGGTGGAGTCTTTACATCCGAAATGTGTAGAGATCACATGATGGATGTTGAAGTTTCCTTGTGAAGAGAAAGAATGAACGGTGTCTTTACCGGTAGCCTGGTTGCCATCGCCGAAGTCCCAGCTCCATAGGATGATGTTGTCCAGGGAGTCGGTTTGAGCGAAAGCCGAACAAGGCAGCGGCGCATTCATGCATGTGAACCCAACGGAAATGGAATCGATGCCGGGAGTTTTTGCCACATACACCTGTTTGGTGAACGGAGCTGCACACCCTGAGTCGGTGGTTACGGTGAGCGTCACCAGGAAGGTGCCCGATGTACCATACGCATGAATCGGCGAACCAATGGTATCCGTGTTACCATCACCGAAATCCCATTGCCATGAATCGATGTTGCTGGCATCGGTAGAGTAGGACAGGTCTGCGAAGGTAGTTGGTAGTCCCAGGCAGACGGTATCAGCGGAGAAAGCGGCAGCCGGGGCAGATCCGTTGATGGTGATGTCGATGGTGTCTGATGCGATGCAACCGGCGGTATCGGTCACCTGGACCCAGAAAGTACCCGAAGCTGTGGGCACGATTGTGTCGTTTGTACTTGCGGAACTCCAGAGATAAGATGCCACCAACTCATCGCCCATTTTGAGTGCGATGAAGTTGCCGTTACAGATGGCGGTATCAGGTCCCAGGGAGATGAAGTTGGGGAAAGAATCCACGGTAAAAGCGATGGTATCGGAAGTGACAGTGCACCCGTTTGAATCGGAGATATCCACCCATGCATCCCCCGGCACCGAGAAGAACACCTGTTCGGAGGTTCGTGCATCGCTCCAGAGGTAGGTATAGTCACCGGATAGGTTCGGGTTGAACAGGACACTGTCGTTCAAACAAATGGAAGAAGTTGCGGGGTAATTCAGAGAAGGGAATGTAACGTTGATGGAATCGGAAGAAGCATGCCCGAAAGTATCTGTGACCATGACCGAGTATGAACCGGAAGCATTGACCTGAATGGATTGGGTTGTTTCGCCCGTGTTCCAGAGGTAAGAGACATAGTTGCTTCCGGCATCCAGCGTGGTGTCACAGAAACCGTAAGAGAGGTTGATGTCAGTACCCAGGTCGACATCAGCGACGTACTGAGCTGGGAAGTAACGGTACCTGAGGTAATTTTCAACTTGTTGTCTTTCATCGGAAGAGAGCCTTCTGTCGTAGAGGATGATCTCGATGATCTCTCCGTTGAAGTTGGACCCGCCTCCGTTCCACCGTCCGAGTGTATACCCGTCGGCGGCATGAGTAGAAGTGCTGTTAGTGTTTGTTCCTTCGGCAAAACCGTCTTTGAAGAATCGGGCCTTGGGGGTAGAATCGTTGCTGCTGACCACGGTGATGATATCGTAATCGGTAGTTGCCACGGCGTTGTTGAACATGCCTTGTCCACCGCCCCCAACGGCCCAATGGGAATACTTACCGGCGGAGTTTCCTGAAATGCTGAAGTTGGCGGAAGTTCCAGCAGGTGCATTCTGGAAGATCCAGTTGTAGTTTTTGTGTGCCCTGATGCGCGACACCATGAAGAAGGTATACTTGGTGATGCCACCCAGGGCACCAGTACCGGTCATGAAATCATTGGAACCGTCGAACTTGATGGAAGGATGGTTATTGACCCCTGGCTCGGCGGGTATGTATAGAGGTTTGCTTGCATCGGTTGCTTGTGATGCATTGCGTCCGTTTCCAGACCTGTCAAAGATGGTGGAGACGGTATCGTTGGATCGTGCGACCGAATCGGAACGCAACCACAATTGCAGGTTGGAAAGCGAAGACGGCTCGGGAGGCGCCTGTCCTTTACAAATATGTCCTTGAAGAACGCAAAACAGCGCCGTGAGTAGGCATATTTTAATATGGCTCAACAAGATACAAGTGATTGATTTGATGTAAAAGTAGATAAATACATTTGTTTTAAGGACAAGGTCATTTGATGAACCCGGGATGCACCATCGGCATGACATTGATTTTCAGCCTGATCTTTATACGAACAAAGGGTGCCAGGGTTTTATTCGTTGCAGGAGTCCCGTACCATTTCCGGTTGGAATTCCTAGAATTGTATCTTTACCCGCTAATCATTGGTAGATGGAGGCCAAAAAAAGAGTCATTATTGAAGCATCAAAAGGAATCCCCAAACTTCACCTCCGGGAATTGCTTCAATACAAAGATCTTTTTCTCCTTCTAGCATACCGGGACTATCGTGTACGGTATGCGCAAACATTCCTTGGGCTTGCTTGGGTTGTTGTACAACCCTTGTTCACATTGTTGATTTTTGCGCTGGTATTCGGCCATGCCTTCCATATTGATACGGGCAACGTACCGTACCCTTTGTTTGCTATGTGTGGAATGTCGGCCTGGACCTATTTTGCCTTTATCCTGAACCAATCGGGCAATGCGATCATTGGCGCGCAGCACATTATTCAGAAAATATATTTTCCAAGGCTGATTATACCTTTTTCGAAAGTTGCAGTGGGAATGATCGATTTTCTGGTAACGCTTGTCTTCATCGCTGTGCTGTTGTTCATATACGCCATCAAACCCTCCCATCACCTTGTGTTTTTGCCCGTGTTTGTAGTGCTTACTGTCGTTTCAGCACTTGGTATGGGATTGTGGCTGAGTGCGATTACCGTTCGGTACAGGGATTTTCAGCATGTGGTTCCTTTTTTGGTGCAACTTGGGTTGTATATTTCCCCGGTTGCCTATCCCGCGGAAGTTGTGACCCAGTCTTTACCCGAATGGGCCACGGCGATTTATTTTCTGAACCCGGTTGCAGGTATTGTGGAAGGGTTCAGGTGGGCCATCCTTGGAACGGGTGCGCTTCATGTGTTTACCTATATATCATTTGGGATTACAGCATTTATTTTTGTGAGTGGACTTTATTTTTTCAAAAAGACAGAAAGGTTAATGGCTGACCTTATTTAGGTCTGTGAATGCATGCATCATGCCCATGGATGAAACATGTTTGGATTGGAAATGAATTACGACCGAGAAATAAAGAAATACCGATGACAGTGTCTGCATACGATGCCATTGTTGCAAAGGAAGTTTCCAAAGAATTTCAATTGGGTCAGGCCAGGGCACCCGGAATGGGTCGGTATATGCGCAACCTGTTTGCCGCTGATAGCCGGGAGGAGAACGCATTTTGGGCGCTAAGGGATGTGTCTTTCAATATCGAGAAAGGTCAGGCGGTTGGAATTATTGGTAACAATGGCGCCGGAAAGTCAACCTTGCTCAAGATCTTGTCACGTATCATGGAGCCTACCACCGGACGTATTGAAGTGGTTGGCAGGGTGTCGTCTTTGCTGGAAGTGGGCACAGGCTTTCATCCCGAGTTAACTGGCCGTGAAAACATCTTTCTGAACGGAACCATCATGGGAATGACCCGCGCAGAGGTCAAAGCCAAGTTTGATCAGATCGTTGAGTTCAGCGGTTTGGGTAAGTTCATTGATACGCCTGTTAAGCGTTACAGCAGTGGAATGTACGTGCGTTTGGCCTTTGCTGTGGGGGCGCACCTGAATCCGGATATCCTGATCATCGATGAAGTTTTGGCTGTAGGTGATGCCGATTTCCAGAAAAAATGCCTGGGCAAAATGGATGAAATTGTTAAACACGGAAGAACTGTGCTGTTTGTGAGCCATAATCTGGGTGCCGTGAAAGCATTTTGCACCAAAGCCATGTTGTTGCGTTCGGGGAGATTGGAAATGTTTGATGACCGTGACAAGGTAGTGGGTTCTTATCTCGCAGGTCTTGCGGAAAAGGATGCTGTGATCGGCTTGGAGGAAAGGACCAACCGAGAAGGGAACGGACAGTTCCTGATTGTTCGGATCCGGATGATTTCCATGTCGGATGGTCTTGAAACCACCACTGTTACATCCGGAAGTCCGGTGAGATTTGAAATTACCTATAAACATCAGGCTTCTGGTAAACCGTCTTCATATGAGGTGGAAGCGGGACTTGCGATATACAATGGCGATAATCAATTTGTAACCGCCCTCAATAACCGGATGGCAGGCGCACCGTTCAAACACGACACCTCCACCGGTACGCTGGTTTGTGAATTGGAACCCTTACCTTTCATGTATGGTGAGTTCTCGGTGTTGGCAACGTTGAAGGTCAACAAGGAGATAGCCGATTCGGTTGAACATGCATTCAGGTTTACAGTTTTACGGGGAGATTTTTATGGTTCCGGCTATCCGAATGACGGGAGCAGGCAAGGTGTGTATGTTCCGCAGAAATGGGGCATTAAAAAATCCGGAAACGACTTCTAAGTCAACAAGATGTTCTGGCACAAACAAAAAAAGCAAACGATACTCGATATGATCTCCGCCAGGTCGGAGGATCTTCCTGCCGGGCCAAGTAAATATGTTTTGGTTGCATGCCTGCCCAAGTCGGGTTCTACCTGGTTGAGCAAAATGCTGGCAGCGCAATTGAACTATGGCTATGGTACCTTGCGCAGTTCTCCCGGACAGGTGGAGCAGGACTTTTATGAACCCGAACTGATTGATCATTACGGATCCGGGTACGTGATCCATCAGCACCTGAAAGCCGCAAGCCATAACCTGGAACTTGTGGAGAAATATAAGGTACGACCCCTGGTGCTCACACGGAATATCTACGATATCATCATCAGTTTTCATGACCATCTGCATAGGGAAAGTTATCAGTATTGGTTCATGATTTTTCCGGATCAGAACTATTTTCAGCTGGATAAAGAGGCTCAACTGGATATGGTGATTGATTTTCTGACGCCATGGGTTGTTAATTTTGTGGTCACCTGGGAGAGAAATAAGAATACCGATAAACAATTGTGGCTTACATATGAATCACTGGTGGCTGATCCGGAAAAGGTTTACCGTGAGATACACGATTTTCTGGGCTCAGGCATTCCCGACCATAAGTTACATGAGAGCTTGGCGACTTCTTCAGGCCGTGATGACATGCGGTTTAACCGTGGGGTTGTAGGACGTGGGCAACACGACTTGTCGGAAGCACAAATGGAACGGATCCGAACATTCACCCGCTATTTTCCGAATATCGATTTCTCTTCGATCGGCCTGTAACGGCCTGTCGCATATCTATGAATACAACCGCAAATACCGTAAACAGTCCGCTGACCGGAAAGGCAGCCAGGAAAATTCAATCGTTTGAGGCGGTCTCCATTGTGGATCACTATAGCCGGGATTACGGAATAGATATCTCACGGTTTTTTCATGAGATAAAAGAAATCAGTGTGTATGAATGTACCGATACGCACTACAGGTTCTATTATCCTTTTTCGCTTTCCGCCGATGAAAAAGTGTACGATCAGTTGCAGGAATTCTCCTGGTACTATGTGCAGCAGAAGTGGGATTTCGGTCAAGCCTTGTCGTATGTGAAGCCTGGAGATTCGGTACTCGAGGTAGGTTGCGGAAACGGTAATTTTCTGGAAAAACTGGTTATTGCGGGGGCGAAGGGAATAGGCTTGGAGTTGAACCGGAAAGCCATTGATGAAGCCCGACGTAAACAGCTTGTGATTGAGCAGGAGGTTGTTGAGCATTTTGCCCAACACACACAAGAAAAGTTTGACGTTGTATGTGCTTTTCATCTGTTGGAACACATCTGGAATGTGAAGGATTTTATAGATGCCTGTATCGCATGTTTGAAACCAGGTGGTCATCTGTTGTTTACTGTCCCTAATCACGATTTCATGGGACAACCATACAATCCGTTGGATAAACCCCCTCATCACATGGGGCTTTGGGGCCGGAAGGCTTTTAAAGGAATTGAAAAAGCGTTTCCGATTCGCCTTACCCACGTACACTATTCTCATCCCAAGCCGGAAGCAAGGCCTATTCTGGTGAACGAACTGAGCAGGAAACTGGCGCGGCTTCCTCCGGTGCTGAGAAGCATGAGTAGGTTCGCGGGAACATGCTACCCGTTTGTTCCCAAAAGATACAAAGCCGATGTGATCATGGCCGTATTCACCCGACGATGAGAATATTGTTTGTTACAAATCAGATAGGTACCGGTGGTGCTGAGATCTTCATGCTGCGGCTGGCATGGATGCTTTCACGTCAGCATGAGGTTTTTCTGTATGAAGTTTATCCTACCCGGAAAGATCTGAGTACGTTCATCGCACATCACGTGGCCAAAGATTTTACACCTACATTTTTGCACACCCTTCAGTTGGGTGCTGCAACCGACAATCTGCTGTGGCGGGTGAACGGCCTTCTGAACCGCTTCGGGATCCGGAATACCAGGGTGCGCATGCGTCAATTCCTGGAAGGCAGGTTCCTTAGGAAGCAAATCAGCAAACACGGTATCCAGGTTGTGAATGCCCATCTCTGGGAGGCGGATTTATTCGTTGCCAAACAGCTTCGATCCATGCCATTTGTGATCTCCATGCACGGGTCGTTTGAAAAGTACAATCGTTTGGTAGACCAGCAGGGGAACATCGTTGTTGATAATGTGGTATATGACAGAAAACACTTTGACCTTGCAACGCATACCATTTTCAAAAAAACGAGCGCGGTTGTGCTCGCGTCTGAACGAAACCGCTTGCTGCCCGACAGACATGGGTTTTCCGGACCGATAACGAAGATATATTATGGATATACACCACCTGACAGAACAGAAGCGGCTGTGGAAAAACACACATTCATCATAGGCTTGTTTGCCAGGGGGATTGAAGCCAAGGGATGGCAGGTACTTATTGACGCTTTTGAAATGTTGTTGAAGAAAGGATATGATCATATCGAGCTTCAACTCGGGTATACCGATCACCCGTATATCGCATCGTTGAAAGAAAAATATGTGTCGGAACCTCGTATCAGATTCCTGGGTTTCCTGGCAGATGTTGAGCCCGTGTTGCGAACATGGGACCTGGTGGTGTTTCCTACCTATTATGCCGCTGAAAGTCTTCCCAATACTGTTATTGAGTCATTGATGAATGGCAAACCGGTCATATCAACCGATGCAGGCGATATTGCCGACATGCTCGATATCGGCTCCGGTGAACGTGCGGGAAAGATCATTCCGCTGACTCACCAGCCTCCGGATCCGGAAGCTTTTGCCAATGCGATAGAAGAATATCTTTGTGATAAAGGGTTGTTGAGCAAACATCGGGACTATGCCCTGGCGGCCGGTCGCAAGTTCGACATGAACCTGTGCGCTGAGAAATATGTACAGGTTTTTGAACGTATCCTCCATCCATGAACCTGAAGTCGCGCATATCAGAATTGTTTTTCGCGTGCGGCCGTTTGGCCGGCTGGTTGTTGGCGCCGCGCACAGGTGAGCACGCTTTTTTTTTATCCCGTTGGCATCGGTTGGAGGAACCGAGCATGTACATCTGGATATTCTGCGAACCCTTCCCCGCAAAAGTTCGGAGTTGTTTGTCCGATATCGGGTCAACAGGTGGTTGGGGTACGAAAGGTTAAAGGATAAGGCGGCAAAAAAGGTGGATACGGCAATGTTACCAAGTTTCAGACAATACGCGCGGGTACGCTTCCTGAGTGACTATTATGAAGCGAGCCGTCTTGCCTATTGGGTCAAGCCGTTCTTTGTGGGTTTTATCTCCGCCCGCATCAATCATTCCAAATCTCCGGTGGTGATTTTCTGGCACAGGGAATCGATTGAGGATGTCTGGCCCCATATCTCTCCCCGCGTACCGGTGATGGATGTGGTGCACAACAGCATTGCGGATTCTCAAAAACAGGATGCATACCTGAATATTGATATGACGCCCCGGATCAACCTGCGTGTAGCGGTTACCGAGGGCTTGCGTCAACTCCTGGCTGAGCGCTATGCCGCAAACGGATTGAATCCGGATCTTCTGGAAAGAGTTACCGTCACACCCCACTGTGTGCCGTTGGCGGTGCAACCTGTTCAAAAGACATATGGTACCCGGGTGGTTTTCCTGGGGCGTGATTCCATGGAAAAACGCTTCGGGTTGTTTTGTCGGATTGCCAGGGCGTCCCGGGCGGAAAATCTGCCGTTCACGTTTGCCGCCATCGGCCCGAGGCCGCAAGATCATCCAGGGGTGGAAAGAGATGTTCATCTTTATGGTACCATTGATGATGTACGCAGGTTGCAGGATATCCTGAATGAATCGCACATACTTCTGCTGACTTCTTCTTCGGAAGGTTTTCCGAAGGCGGTGGCCGAGGCGATGACTTTCGGTCTGGTACCGGTTGCAACCGACGTCGGATTCGTGCGTGACTACGTGGAGAACCGCCGTACAGGATTCCTTATCTCTCCGGAACCTGATCAGGTTGTAGAGCAGGCATTGGATGCCCTGCGTATGTTAACCGATCCATCTTTGTTCCTGCAAATTTCCGAACAGGCGCGTCAACAGGCGCGCGATGCATTTGATATGGCAGCATTTGCCAGTGCCTGGAAGCAAAACATAACCGTATGCCGAAGGTCAGCATAGTCGTCCCCAACTACAACCACGGCAGGTTTCTGGAACAACGTTTGAAATCTGTTTATCTCCAGTCGTTCCGGGATTTTGAAGTGATATTGCTGGATGACAATTCCACTGACAACAGCAGGGGATGGTTGGAAAAATACAGGAAAGAACCTCAAACCGCCGCGGTGCTCTACAATACCCGAAACAGCGGCTCCACCTTTCTCCAGTGGGACAAAGGTATTCATGCAGCCACCGGTGACTGGATCTGGATTGCCGAAAGTGACGATTTTTCGACCCCTGACTTTTTGCAAATCGCCAGTGAACATTTTCATAACGGTGTAGGTATGGTGATACTGGGATCGGCATCTGTGGACGAGGCCGGTATCCCGGAACCCGGTCATGAAACACCTGCATCGCCGGTTCGCGAACAGAACTGGGCATTGAGCAATCCGGTGCCCAATGCAAGTGCCGTTGTGTTTCGGAAAGATCTTTGGCTCCGGTACCGTGAACATGTGCTGCCCTACCGCCTCAATGGAGATTGGCTCTTCTGGTGTTGGATTGCGCGGAATACGCAGGTGGCAGAATGTGCTGAACAATGCAACTATTTCAGGCATCATGCGCAAAGCGCACGCTCACAACATTCGCAATCCGGTACCAATTTGCTCGAATACGGCCACATGTTGTGGCAAATGTGGAAGGACGGATTGTGCAGTGCGGAAGAACTTAAAGCCGGAACCCGAATGCTTTTCAGAGAATGGATCGCACGAAAGGGCAGAGGAATCGGAATGAACATACGGATATACAGACAAGGTCGGAAACTGGAACAGGTATCGGGAGAACGGGTAGGGTTTTCGGCACCCATGATCATGAAACTTATTTGATGAATCCCGCTGAAACATATCCCGCGGTGGTGGTTCCGGTTTACCGGGAGGATTTGCCTGTTGAAGAATGGGCAGCCCTTACCAATAACTTGGATAAACTGGCAGCGTACGATTGCTACCTGGTTGGGCCGAAGGGAATGGACTACAGCAATTACACCGCACGCTGGCCTGAGATCCGGGTATGCACTTTTGCAGAAATGTATTTCAAAGACTTAACCGGTTATAACAGGTTGATGGTATCCATTGGGTTTTACCGTGCATTTTCAACATATTCTCATATCCTCATTTGCCAAACGGATGCATTTGTGTTCAGTGATGAGCTGATGAGCTGGTGCGATCGTGGGTATGATTATGTGGGTGCCCCGGTGCACGATATTTTGCCCGATAAATTTTCTGAGCGGATACCTGTGGTTACACTCAACGGGGGATTCTCGTTACGTAAGGTGGGTGCATCCTTGAAAGTGCTTTCGTCTTTCCGCACCATCTATTCCTTCAGGGATATTTTCCGCGCCAACCTTATGGAAAAAGGCTGGAAAGGTATTTTGCCGGCCCTTTACTTTTACTTTTTCGGGAACAATACCTTCCATTTGTTTAACCGGTACGACCGCAACGAAGATATTTTCTGGGCGATAAAAGTGCCGGAAAAATTCACCTGGTTCCATGCACCCCTTCCTGTGGATTCTGCCTTCTTTGCTGCCGACAACAAACCGGAAAGAACATTGGCGCTTACCGCCGGTCAGCTTCCGTTCGGATGCCATGCCTACCAAACTCACCCCGATACCTGGAAAGCATATATCCCTGACATATGCTGGAAACACCCTGCCATTGCCTGAAGTTATGACCAAACCGCGATTCAGCATCATCATACCCACATTGAACAGAGCGGAGTTCCTGGAAAAGGCCATTTGCAGTGTGCTGGATCAGGGTTACCCCGAAAAAGAACTCATTGTGATTGACGGGGGGAGCAGCGATCGCACGACGGATATGCTGCGCAAGTACGAACCCCATCTGGCCTATTGGGTATCGGAGCCGGATCGCGGTCAGACACATGCGATCAACAAAGGGCTTGGCAAGGCAAAGGGTGACATCGTACATTGGTTGAACAGCGACGACTACTACGAGCACGATGCGTTCGCTGCCATCGCTGATGCCTATGAGCAGGGAACAACCCATGCCGTTGCTGCCAAATCCAGGATTATTGGTATGGAGCAAACCTGGATTTCTCAAACCCCCCTTGGAAATGATTTTCAGATTTTTTCACATGCAAGGATCGATCAACCGGCCACATTTTTCTCCAAAACATGTATCCAACGCCTGGGGCAATTGGATGAAACCCTTCATCTGTGTATGGACCTGGATATGTGGATACGGTTTGTTTTGCTGCATTCAACCGCGAACATACGCGTGGTGGATCAGGTTGTTGTGAATTTCATCGAACATCCTGATTCAAAAACCGTACAGCACAGAAATCAAATGGTATTGGAAAGAGCGCTCCTGCTTTCGGATTTGTTACATGACCTGCAGCAGGTGGCCGCTGACGGACGTTACCGATCCTTCCTGGCACAGGTGGATGACCGGCGAAGAACCGATATTATTAAAGGTTGTCATGATTTTCTCCTATACTGGTACGGGGAATTCAAACGAAGGGGTGAAGACGAATCGGTCCGGTATATGGCAGAACTTCTGAAAAAAAGTAAACTTTCATTGCGTGAACAATGGGTGAAGTGGAAATCGGACCTCCGCTCATTGGTTCCGGTAATTTGATGATACAACGGTGCGAATAGTAATCATTGATCAGAAAGGGCAATTGGCTAACAGATTATTGTTGAGTGCAAGTTTTTTTGCCTATTGCGAGGAGTATGGCTATCAATTCGTATATCCGCATTTTGATGTATATGCCCCATATTTCGCATGGCCGATCAAGGGCAGGTTGCGGGTGTACTTTTCAACAATACCCTGGATCCATAAACTGGTTATAAAATTGTTCTTCCCGGTAAGGATCAAATTCATGTATAAGCTTTCCAGGTTGCCCAATGCAAAGGTGGCCATTGTGGATGTGAGGAAGTATGATCACACCAAAAAGGAATTCATGCTGAACCAACCCCATCTGGGTTTGGATAAACCTTACCGCACCGTTCTGGTCCAGGGGTGGTCATTCCGTAATCCGCAGCTGGTTGAAAAACACCGAAAGGAAATCATCGCCTACATGATGCCTAAACAGTATTATATGGATAGTGCGAAGCGCTGGCGCGACAGTGTGATGGACCAGAAACATCAAACGGTGCTGGTTGGGATACACATGCGCCTGGGTGATTTTAAGGATTTTGAAGGTGGCAGGTACTACTACGAGGTGAAAGTGTATGAAAAACTGGTGAGCCACATCCGAAGCATACTGCCCAACGCATCATTCGTTGTTTTTAGTAATGAAAGCGTGGATATTTCTATCCCGGGCCTGTACATTCAGCGATCCGGTGGCAATGCAATGGAAGACCTTGTAAGGATGTCAATGTGCCATTATATTGCCGGTCCGCCTTCCACCTTTTCCATTTGTGCGGCATTTGTCGGACACGCTTTGTTGTATCACATGCATTATGCTACCTCCATGCCTGCACTGGAGGAATTCCAGGAGGTAGTTAGCTTTTGACACGGTAATGAAATGAATCCCCTTGCCCTTTTCAAACGGAAACTATACAAGACATTGGTGCTGTCCGACTTTTACGGATACCTCCAAAGACGTCATCAGCATGAAGTACGCCAACATGCACTGGAGAGGGTAGGTAAGGGAATTGACCCGTTGGAGATTTTATCCGGTGAATACGATGCAGCTGCGTGGGAAGAGAGGATTGCGGTTACCATGTCATGTGCCGACAACCTGAAGATTCCACGCGCAGCCGATGCCGGTAAGGTCCGGAAAGGACGTTTGGTGATGCACAACGGAGTAGAAGTGGATCTGCTCAGCTACTATGATGTGCGCATGCTTTCTTTATTGATGAGAAACAAAGGTGTACATGAACCACAGGAAGAACTGGTGTTTGGAAAGATACTGCAGGCCATGAAAGGAAAGCAGCCGGTGATGGTGGAGATGGGTGCCTATTGGGCTTTCTATTCGCTCTGGTTTCTGTCCGAAACCAATG
This sequence comes from Flavobacteriales bacterium, assembly GCA_020635855.1. NCBI lineage: Bacteria > Pseudomonadati > Bacteroidota > Flavobacteriia > Flavobacteriales > Flavobacteriales bacterium. The sequence continues at coordinate 317,582 of JACJYZ010000002.1, forward strand.
GCAGGGCGTTTATGGTGGAAGCGGCGCTGGATAAAATTCATACCGGACAGTACAACTTTCGGCTCAACAAGCGCAAAGGGGATTTCAGTTTGTTTCGCATCGGGGCGCAAAGTGACTTTGCAACCAACACGATTACACTTGACGATTACTGCAGGATGAAGCACATTTCTTTTGTGGATATTTTGCATTCCGATATCGAAGGCTTTGAAGGAGACATGCTGGAAGGTGCTTCCAAGATGTTAAAGGAACATAAGGTGGGATACCTGTTCATTTCCACACATTCGAATGCTTTGCATCAGTCTTGTATGGATGCGCTGTCTGGTTTGGGATACCAGGTGGTGGCATCTGCCAATATGGATGAGTCGTTCTCCGTAGATGGCGTACTGGTGATGAAGTCGCCCGCATATCCCGGTCCGGATAAGGTGGAAATTACGCTCAATGGCATCCGCTCCGCTGATGTATCTTAGCGACGTTCTCTATTTGTCGTCTCGACCGATCCAAAGCGTTTACCAAGCCTGAGCGAAAAACGTTCCATGGTTTGAAATGACAACCAGGAAACAAGGATGGTCAGCCCCACGCCCGCCCCGAACATAACAGGCAGAAACACGGAGACGGGAAGGTCGCTGTTTCTCATCCATTGAAGCATCAACAGAATGATGATCCAATGATACATGTATATGCCGTAAGAGATCCTGCCAAGGAAAACAAGCGGTTTTGTTTCCAGCTTTGCTCCTAATTTCCCATGGGTGGCAATACCGAGTATAGCGATGCCAAACAGGGTGGCAAAAAACTCATCGTTGAAAGCAGGCAGGTAAAACCCTCCGTACCAAAGCACCCCGGCAATGCACATCACCAATATGATCAACCTTTTGGAAAGGGTGCGTTGTACAAATGACATATGGTACATATGCAGGTAAGCCATGATTCCACCCAGGCTCATGCAGTTGAACTTGTCGCTGTAAAAAAAACGGTTGAAGAAATTACCCCGGGCCGCATCCGGCACTGCGTATGTTTGAAAAAAAGTTATGATGTTGGGCAACAACGTGTAAAGTATGACAAAAGCTACGCTTACACGAAGCAGGTTCCGGCGAGAGCAATATGTGATGATCCAAGGCCATACCAGGTAAAATTGTTCTTCTACACCGATGGACCATATCTGCGGACTTGTAGGCCATTGTTGATCCAGGGCATGGGCTATGTTCGGGAAAATGCCCAGACACAAACCGATGGTGATTCCGGGATAGTTGGCATCGAAAAGCAGGTACGAGGAGAGAAGCACCAGGTAGTACACCGGCCATATGCGAAAAATGCGTCTCAGGTAGAACTTGTAAATATGTATCGATCCGTGGGTTTCTTTTTCCTGTAAAAGCAGGTATGTGATGAGAAAACCGCTGAGTACAAAAAACAGTACCACCGCGATGTGTCCGTAGGGTGTTTGAAAAGTGGTATCCGTTGTGCCCGATCCTGGATAACTGAGCAGGGCGATGTGTCCTATGACTACCGTTAAAGCGGCCACTGCCCTGAGGGTGTCAAATCCTTGTATGCGCTGGCTCACCATGCAATCAATAAAGATCGGGTACGGATTGTATGAAGTATTCGGCGAATTCGCGGTTGCCGGAGGCATTCCAGTGCATGTCGCCTCCTTTTATGTACAGCTGGATGTGGGTATTGATGTGTGCATTCTTCATGGCGTCCGTAGGGTCTACAAGCTGAATCCGGTGTTGTTCGCAAAAAGCTTTGATGACCGTATTCGGCTTGAAGAGGTCAAAGCAGTCGGCTTTCAGATGGTAGCGTTGAATTGTCTGTTCCCAGTCTTCTGCTTGTACCTGAAACCGCTGAGGGAATACCGCAACCACCAGGCGGGCATTGATGCGCTCGCAGTATTGCCGGTAAAGCAGCAATGTGTGAGTGAGAACGGCATAGGCACTATCCACCGAGGGGGTGGACTCCTTCATGAAATAACCCAGCGCATGGGCAGGGTCATGGGTTTGGGGAGGGTACCATGTATATCCTTTGGCCTCATACCAGCTGAGGATGGCCACACCCGGATCAAAAAGATGGCGGAGAAAGTGAAAGAAATGAGAATGTGACAGCACCTTCATCGCCACATCTCCCGCACCGGTTCCTTTGTTTTGCAAACATCCGTTGCCGATCTTTTCATCTGCAAGGGAGGAGAACCCGAAATTCTCATAGCGATTGGTGTCGAGGGTCAGCAGCCCGGAATCGGTCACCGCAAACATGCCATCAGGGTGCAGGCTGACGTAACTTTGTGCAATGTCATTTCCAAGGGTGATACCAAGGAGAACCACATCGGGTTGAAATTCTTTGCCGTCATGCTGCAGGTAGTACAACCCGGTCACAGGTTCTTCAATGCAAGAGATCAGCACTTCGTGTTTACGGTCAGGGTGGATCCGGTTCAATGATTGTTCGATCAATGCACCATAAGTGGATGTCTGGCCGATCCGGTATCCTGCGTTAAAACTGTCGCCCAAACTGAGGATCCGTTGTGTTCCAGAGGGCTTGTTCTTGGTAACCTCGTAACTGTTTCTGAAACCGAATGCATTGGTGGCATAAGCAACCGGTTCTCCGTTTTCTCCGATGATGGAAGTTTTGAAATCGGGTTTCAGGTACCCACCTCCCGATACGTTCACTTGCGAGCGGCTGGGCAGTTTCCATGTGTCGCCATAGTCGGCCAAGCCATCCAAGGAACGTAAATCTTTCCAGCGTAAGATCCTCAGTGTGGTCTCTCCGGCGATAAAGCAAAGGGCCAGGAATATCAGGGTTAATAGGAATACGAATTGGTGCTTTCTGTTTCCAATCATTCCCGTGAGCCGAAACAAAAACATCACCAACAGCAATGCTTGTACGGAGAGAAAAAAGATGTCAATTCCGTAGGATTCCACATAGCCATCACCATTGCCCACGTAAGCATCAATGCACCACTCTATGAATGAAAGGAAAAAGATGACCAGAAGAGGGCCGAACACCTTAAGGTAAGCGGATTTTGTTTTTGAAGACATATGTGCTAAATGTAATTAATTTATCTACCTGCCCATGTGTATGTCATAAATGGCTGGTGATCCGTGCATGCATAGAGATGATGGAGAAGTTGTGTTGGGGATCATTATCAAACGTGTTGCTGGTGGTGCCTCAGAACCCTGTTTCAAAGTATTCACTGCAGGCGGGTACGGTGCCGGTGGCCGACCTGCATGGTTTTCTTTTCAAGTGCGTCGGACACATCGTCGGGAAGTATTTTTGTGCTTGCCATAGAAGTTGGTAAATATCGAGAATTTATCCCAAGGGCAGCCCGCGCATCAGTACAGATAAAAGCAAACCTTAACCGTGTTGACGTATTTGGTTCAGGAAATTGCGGCTGGGTTTAGCAGCAAGCTTCATCCGTATATTTGAGACTCACGCCGGACATCGTTTCAGCCAGAAACGTATCTTTGTTTGTGACTTTAAAATCCGTTGCAATTTGTGCACTCAGGGTCATTCCGCAGGTACACATAATACCACTGTATGAAGGAATTGCTTTTGCGGACTTTGTATCATGCGGGACTGCCCGGCATGTTGCGTTTGGGCAAGAAAAATACCCTATCGGTGCTTTGCCTTCACCGGATTTCAGATGAAAGGGATTATTTCTTCAATCCCATCCAAACGGAGACGTTCCGGCTGCTGCTGGAGTATGTGTGCAAGTACTACACCGTGGTATCTTTCAAAGACATTCATGTTCCCGCATCGAAACCAAAACTCATTTTAAGTTTTGATGATGGGTATTACGATTTCATCCAACATGCCATGCCTATTCTCCAGCGAATGGGACTGCCGGCCAACCATAACATTGTGAATGCATGTGCGAATAGCAACGAAACCATCTGGACCCAAAAGTTGAATGATATATTCAACCATCTTAAGGAAAACAACATCACCACCGATCCCGAAATAAAGAAAGTGTCAGAGTTCGGGGGCAATTGGATGATGTACTACCTCAAGTTCTTCCATCACCTGCTCAATACAGGAGAACAGAAAAGAAAAAATGTCATCACACAGCTTGCAGCGCAATACAACATCCGATCGCATCATCGCATGATGAACTGGGAGGAAATTATCTATCTGGCAAACAATGATGTTGATGTGGGAAGTCATACCTACAACCATAATATACTAACCACCGTGGAAGGAATGACTGCCATGGAAACGGAGGTCAGGGCTTCGTTGGATGAATTAAGAATTAAGCTGAACAGGGAAGTTGATATCTTGTCGTTGCCCAACGGACAGTACAACGAACAGGTAAAAGCATTTGTTGAAAAATCAGGGGTAAAGTATATGCTTCTGGTGGACAATCAGGTGAATGATATTTCTCAGGTGAACAGAGAATTCAACCTGATCAGCAGGATTTATCTCATGGATGACCCCATCCATGAGACCATCCTGAGAGCGGAACGTTTTCACGCCAGAATGAGGAAATAGCAATGAGCGGATATACCATTCATAAGCTTGAAAGAGAGAACTTCCCGCTCCTAATCCCGCTGATGCAGGATTGCTTCGGAATGGAGGTGGATATTACATATTTCGAGTGGAAGTTTAAAGACAATCCCTCTGGTTTTGCCGAAGGATTTTACGCCAAGGATGAGAAAGGAGAAGTAGCTGCTTACTACGGCGTAATACCTGAGACGTATGTGATCAACGGTGAGAAGAGAGTCATATACCAGTCATGTGATACCATGACCCACTCGAACCACAGGCGAAAAGGATTGTTCAGGATGCTGGCTATGCATTGCTATGATCTTTTGAGGGAACAAAACAAATTGTTCATCATAGGCTTCGGAGGAGGCGAATCCACACCGGGCTTTTTGAAGTTTGGGTGGAAGGAAATATTCAAGGTCAGGTATTATTTCTACCCCAAGCTATTGACCGGTTTGTCGGGCCGGGATTTTTCCATGGTGGAAGAAGTTTCAGATCTTGGTGTTATCGAGCACCTGACCTTAAAAAGCAACGAGCATGCGCAGATTCATTCATTCAAGAACAAGGAAATATTTTGCTGGCGTACTTCCAATCCACTGCATGTATATAAGACCATTGCCGTTAAGGATGGCAGTGAATATTGCTCTTACTTGACCTACTACAAACAGAAAGACAAGTTAATCCTGTTTGACTTTTATGCAGATCCATCAGGAAAGGGCAGACAGTTGTTCAATTACCTGAAGGCGGCCATGGGGAAGGATACAAAAGGAATTGTTGCTTTTTTACAGGAAAATTCCTTGCAATCAAGGCTTTTGAAAAAGTACGGGTTTATTCGGAATCCCTTTAACAGAGGTCCGCTTCATGAGAGGGTTCCGTTTATCTTTTATGCTTCGGAGAATGAAATGGAGCAATTTGACAAAAGTACATTCTGGGCCATTCATTCTTTTGATCACGACGCACTCTAAGTTTTATCAAAGCCTGTTCTTTATTCCTTTGAAATGTTTTTGTTTTGGAAGATGAAACATAGCGGGTAAATGTTGGCTATGAATTCATGCCATTACCGGCGATATTTTCAAAAAAAACCAAGCAATCAGCCTTCCGAATTCCGACCCAATGGCATTCTCCGTGAATCCGAAAAAAACAATACCTTTGGTTTTCCCGTGTGGTTCGTGCATACAGGCGAATAACCGGGAGTAACCATACACTCCGAATATTGCTTCGAAAGATTCTTCATAAAGTGAGGGGGCATCAGACACCTTCGCGAAAAATATTGGAAGACGAATATGTTCAATGGCTTTCGTTTGCCAATGCCGGTATGATGGATAGAGGAAATCTGTATTGCTTTGATCTGGCAATCCGCAACCTTCCTACAGACAACCCCATCATTGAGATCGGCTCTTTTTGCGGCTTGTCCACCAACATGATCACCTATTGTCTGGCCAGACACAACAAACACAACAAAGTGTTTACATCGGACAGGTGGATATTTGAAGGTGCGGAAGCCGGAAGAAGGATAGGGCATTCCGGCATTGATCATACCGAGTACAGATCATTTGTCATGGATACCTTCAAACGTAACGTGTCTTTCTTTTCCAAAGACAACCTGCCGCATCCTATCGAGGTTTTCTCCGATGATTTTTTTGATATGTGGTCCAAAAAACAACAGGCAAAAGATCTTTTTGGAAGGGATGTACACCTCGGCGGGCCTATCAGCTTTGCTTTTGTGGATGGAAACCATACCTACGAATATGCAAAGCGGGATTTTGAAAATATTGCCACGTTTCTGGACCCGGGCGGGTATGTGTTTTTTGATGATAGTTCGGATGAGGCCGGATTCGGTTCCTCCGATTTGATGAAAGAAATTCTGGTACATCCGGATTTCGAATGTGTAGCCAAAAACCCTCACTACCTGTTTAAAAAAAAGAAGTAAACCTGACCGCGGTTGCGTGATGTGGTCAAACGCCGGCAATATGTGCCGTTTGCATTTCTCGTATGAACGCCCTCTTGTTTTCCATTGTTATTCCTACCTATAACCGTGCACGTACCCTTGGAAGGGCCATTGAGAGTGTGCTCGGACAAACGGAGAACAACTGGGAACTCATTGTCATAGATGACGGTTCCACCGATGAGACCCGTACCGTTGTTGAGCGATTTGATGATGCACGTATCCGTTATCTGCACCAGCAAAACCAGGAACGCAGCGCCAGCAGGAACCGGGGCGTTCGGGAATCGAAAGGTTCTTGGATTTGCTTTCTGGACAGTGATGATGTTTTCCATCCGGATCACCTGGCATCCTTTCAGAAATACATCGGTGATCATCAACTTAAGACAGGGATGTGTGTGTCCGGACTTGAAGTCAGGCACGAAGGTGGCGGGTTGCAGCAATACCCCCTGCTGAACATGTCGGCACCCAACCTGCTGAAAGAAATATGGACAACATTTGTTGTACCCGACCAGGTTTGTATCTCCCGCGATATACTCATCGGAAATCCTTTTGATGAGCGATTCAGGATTTGGGAGGATACACATTTATGGTTACGGATAGCTGCTGCTCATCCGGTGTACCAGCTACCCGGGTATACAAGCTTGCAGTTCGTACACAGTGGCAGCTCGGTACAACAGTCGCTGAATGTGGTTAAGCTGAAAGATGTTCGTATGTACGTCCAGGCCATAGATGATCTGTACCAAAACCACCAAGAAATCATCCGCCCTTTTCTCTCGCAGGCAGATATCCTGATGTATAAAGACAGCAAGTACAGAATGTTTCTTTATCAGGCCAGATGCAATCGTCAATTCCGGGTATCGCTTTCTGTGTGGTACATGGGTATGATGAACAAACCCTCCGTATATCTGGTACTTGAGTTGATGAAAATCCCATGGATGCTGTTCGGCATTCGAAGTCGAACATGAACGGAAGATCTGCAAGTATGCACATACTCTTTATCCCATCCTGGTTTAAAACCCGACAGAACCCTTTTTATGCCACCTTCATTGATGAGCAGGCCCGCATGATGCAAAAAAAGGGCTTTCAGGTGGGTGTTTTGTTTCCCATGTGGAACGGCAGGTTTTCTATTCTTAACTATTTTGAAGGGAATAAGGTACATGCTTACCATACGAATGATTTTCCGGTACTGGAGTTGACTCTTCGCTCCAAAGCACCCGGGTACACGCAAATGAATTTCAACGGCATGGCGCGGTCCATCGTTCGGGCATATGACCGGTATTGCCAACAATTCGGTTCACCGGACCTGGCACACGCACATTGTGTGTTCATGGGAGGCTTCGGAGCTTCGGTGTTGCTTGCGAAGCGGCAACTTTCCTATGTGATCACGGAACATGCTTCGTCGATGGTGCTGCAATATCCCCGGCAACATTCCTATGAACGGTTTCTGATTGAAAAGGTGTACCATGATGCAGCCACCGTTATTCCGGTCAGCACCTTTCTGGGAGCCCAATTGAAGAACCTGTACAAACTCAACCCTGAGCGGGTCAAAGTGGTGCCCAACGTACTTGCCCCAATGTTTGAGTTACCACCGGATCCGGTTCCTTCCGTTCCTCCGGTACGCCTGATTTATGTGGCCGAATTCTCCCCGAACAAGAACCACCTGCTGCTGTTGCGTACATTCCGGGAACTCTTGCAGCGCACACCCCTCCATCTTACCCTCATCGGCAAAGGACCCGAACGGGAACGCATCTTAAGATATATCCGGGATGTGCAGCTACAGGATCATGTGGAGATCTTTGCGGAAATGAGTCACGAAGATGTTCGTGTACATCTGGAGCAATCACACATCGTGGTTTCCACCAGCAGCTTTGAAACCTTTGGCCTTAATGTTCTGGAAGGACTGGCAATGGAGCGGCAAGTTGTTGCGATGGATTCGGGCGGGCCAGGGGATTTCAGCGGCGACAGCAACCTGGTACTTGTGAAGGATGAGAATGATTATGCTGCTGCCTTGCAGAAGGCCATCGACAATGTATCGGCATTTGACGGTAGATCTGTGAGGAAGCACATGATGGAACGGTTCAGTGAATCCCGGGTCTCAACCCAACTGGCGGAAGTTTATATGTCGGCGTTGAAAGGTTGATGTATGCTCCGTTCAGGATCGTTGCGGATACATTTCCACATGAAAGCGATATCCGTATGGCGGGTACATGGAGTATGAGAAGTAGCAGCTCATGCCGGATTTTGAGGCAATGTTCTTGAAATCGTGGTAAGTGAACCAAGTACCGATCTGAGCCGAATCGCCTTTTCGGTTCGAAAAAAGTTTTTTCCGGAACAGGTAAAAGCGGGCGCGCAAGGATTGAAAGAACATGGCCATATCACTGCGCGATCCATCATCCTTATAGAGATTCGTCAGGTAGAGTGATTTGAGCTTCCGGTCGGGAATGTTCATTAACACCAGTTTGCCGTTTTCATTCAGCAAACCCTTGCATGTGCGGACAAATTGCTCCGCTTCGGTTACGGTAAGATATTGCAATGCCGCATTGCACAAAATGACATCGAATGTTTCCTTCTTGCACAATTCTTTAAGATCCCTGATATCTCCGCGCATGAGTTCGACGTGACCGATTCCTTCTTTTTGCAATTGCTCGGATGCCTTTTCCAACATTTTTTCTGAAAAGTCAATAGCGGTGATCTTTTTAAAGTGTCGGCTCAGCTCGGGAAGAAAATCACCGTTGCCGCATCCGCAGTCCAACAACCGATGGCCGAAACCAACAAGGTAACAAATCTCGGCAGCATATTTATTCAGGCTCGCCTGGTCCTGGTTGGCGTGAAATGTATTATCCGTTTGGGCCCAATAGCTTTCGAAATCCTGTTTTACCCTGGTACTCACTGACGGCGTTGGTTTGATGTGAATCAAAGGTATGCTGAAAATGAATATAAGTCACACATTTTTTCCGCAACTTTAGCCCTTTCAAGCCTCCCGCCTTTTGCAAAGGAATGGAAATTACCGGTGGGTTGCAGGGTTATGGTAACAACAAACCACATTACATATCTGCTTACCGAACTAGCGGGCATAACAACGCCCCTGGATCTCGATGTATCACAAGCGGTCATTCGAGTGAGATCCGGTGCGAACTTCTATGAGGAAGCCGGGTTCGACTTCAATCAGCCCGCCTGTGATGAGGCCGACCTGCAATTTCTGGACGATCTGATGGAAATGCTGAAACAGGCCAGGCCGATAACAGAAATTCATGCAATGGTTCATGTCAGGCACCCCCGTGCGGCGCTGCTGAAGCTGATTCATTTCTTTTCGGCGGAATTCTACCTTTCGGCGGATATTGAGCCTGATCGGCATGGACGGGTCAGTGGGCAAGGGGTACATGTGCACCACAGGAAATACCTGACCTACCCCGTGACCGATGTTCTTGGGGACCTGCTGAGGATACAGCTGGGAACCAACCCCGGTATACATCCGAAAGAGGTGGTGTTCACATGCGATTTTGATATACTGAATATTTGGGATGCGGTCGGAACAACCGGTACATTCAAGATATTGTTCAAACAATTGGTCAAAGGGAACTGGCGTCGGATGATCCGCAACCTGGTGTCTATAAGAAAGGGACGCAGTAACCCGGTGTTCAATCCGTATTTGAATGATGATATGTTTGCAAAAAACTACGGCCTGGCCGGTGGTGATGTGACGGTGCGTAACATCGCTTTTTGGCTGATGACCCGTGATGATGAACAGTATGATGTTTGCAATGATTTTTCCCAGCCTGCGGTGCGGCATTTTATCCGGCAGTTGGATGAATCCGGTGTGGCTTTCGGTTTGCATCCGGGATACGATGCCTTATATCAACCAGCGCGATTAAAGCGTCAAATGGGGGCCTTTGAAAATACTTTCGGCCGGCGCGCGCAGATGGCCAGGTTGCATTACCTGAAATTTTTCCGACAAGATGACCTATCTGCCTTGGACCCGCTGGGCATACAGGAAGATTATAGTTTCGGTTTCGCCGATGATCTTATGTTCAGGGGAGGAAGAAGTTTTCCGGCGCGTATGTGGTGTTTCAGGGAACAGGCCGTGATGCAAGTGAAAAGCTATCCGCTTACATTGATGGACGGTACCTTCAGCGACTATTTGCGGGTCAATGGCAAACAGGCAAAGGAACTGGCACTCGAAAAAATCAGCAGGGCCATGATGTACGGTCATACCATTGTTTTGCTATGGCACAATCGCAGCATGGTTTCCGACGGTATACCGGGTAACTATCATCCACGGCTGTTTAGGTCTGTCTACCATCATATATTCGGCAAATAGCGTGGAGAAGGTACTCATCATATCCTATTTTTTTCCACCCTGCAACATGCCGGCTTCCCTTCGCCCGGCCGGATGGGCAGACCATCTCCAAGCGTTCGGTTATGAACCCGTTGTGATCACCCGAAGATGGGATCATGACATCCGATCCGCCAGGGATATGTCTGTGCCTACTGACAGTAACCTTCAGCATCTGACATCCCAGGGCTACGAGGTGATCAGTGTTCCCGTTAAAATCACCTTCAGGGACCGGATTTATGCACGGTTGTCCGGTACCCGATGGAGGTTTATCTCCAAGTTCTTTACCCTGTGGCAATGGTTGGGAGAGCAGGTTGTGCCGTCAAGGTTGCCCTTTTATGCGATGTACATCGAGGCGGATCGTTATCTGACCGCTCATCCGGATGTTTCCAAAGTTGTTGTCTCCGCACGGCCCTTTGAACAGTTTCTTTTCGGTTACATGCTGTACAGAAAACACAAGGTGAAGTGGGTGGCCGATTACAGGGACGACTGGACCACCAGCGAAATCAGCGAATACACTCCTTTTGAGCGTCTCTTCCTCTTTCCAAGAATGAGGAGACAGGAACGCAAATGGGTAGGTAGCGCCAGTTGTATTACTTCTGTCTCCCCTCATTATGTGCAAAAGATTGCCGGGTATATCGGTGTGAGAGGTGAGCTTCTGTTGAATGGCTATGATGAGGTGGTTGAAAAGCACAGGCAACAAACAGAGGTGGATCCGGAAACGTTCAGGATTACCTATAATGGCACCCTGTATCCATCACAACCCATTGAAACCTTTTTGAAAGAAGTGACCGGTTTGATCGACATGTACAGGGATAAGGTGCACATCCAACTATGTTTCCCGGGACTGGCGTACGACACGGTGCAGGCTTCAAGGGTTATGTATGCATTGAAAGGCTACGAAGCCAATGTTATCATCACAGAGCGGATGAGCAGAGAAGAGGCACTAACGATTCAGCAAAACTCCCAGTTGCTGGTCATGATCGCTCATCTCGGCAAGAAAGGCATACCTTCGAGCAAGGTTTTTGAATACATAGGTTTGATGAAACCCATACTGGTTTATCCGAACGACCACGACGTCCTGGAAGAACTAATGGAACGTTATGATCCCGGATGTGTGGCCGAAACGCCTGAAGAGATACATGCGGTGTTGGTAACCCATGTTGAAGGTTTTTTGAACAACACGTCGCAACCGGTTACCATTCGTCCGGAAATTGTCGAACGGTTTTCCAGGAAGAAACAAACAGAAGTTTTGGCAGGTATCCTAAACAGCATCTGATCATGTGCGGTATCGCAGGTATTCTGTCAGTAAAAAGAGCGGAAGCCCAGCTGGAGCGGATGACAAGTCAGCTGATGCATCGGGGACCGGACGGATTCGGGTATTTTACGGATTCGGAGGCCGGTGTGTATCTGGGACACAGAAGGCTGAAAATACTTGATCTTTCGGACCAGGCGGCGCAGCCCATGACCAGTGCATGCGGCCGGTATGTGATCGTATACAACGGCGAAGTCTATAACTATCGGGAGCTTGCTTCCGAATTGGATATAAGTTGGCGTACGTCGTGCGATACGGAAGTAATCCTGGAAGCATTCTGTGTTTGGGGTATAGATGTAGTTCCTAGGCTGAACGGCATGTTCGCCTTTGCCATCTATGACAAACAGGATCGCGTGTTGACCCTGTGTCGTGACAGGATGGGTATCAAACCTTTGTATTACTACCAGGGAGCGGGAACACTTGCGTTTGCTTCAGAACTCAAGGCATTGATGCAAGCAGAAGTACCCGCAACCGTATCCATGCGGCACATACAGTCTTTCCTGCATATGGGATTTGTGCCCGAACCGGATACGGTATTCGAAAAGATACATAAACTCCCGGCCGGTTCCGTGGGTACCTGGAAAAACGGTGAATGGAACATACATTCATACTGGGACCTCGCTGCCGTTGTGACCCGGGACCTGGTGAAAGATGAACAACAGGCGAAAGCCGAACTTAAAAAGAAACTTTACGATTCGGTAGGGTATCGGTTGATCAGCGATGTGAAGGTAGGCGCATTCCTGAGCGGGGGAACAGATTCCAGCCTGGTAACCGCTATTGCATCGGAGCTGATGCCAGGAAGCTTGAATACGTTTTCCGTGGCATTCGAAAATGCACCGTTTGACGAATCGGGTTTTGCAAGAAAAGTGGCTGATGCCCTGAAGACCGATCACCATGAACTGTACGTGACCCAACGAGAGGCCCGGGACCTGCTGCCGGATGTGATGGCACATTTCGATCAGCCTTTTGCAGATACCTCTGCTTTGCCGTTTTACCTGGTGTCCAGGTATGCCGGGAACCATGTGACCGTTGCACTTTCCGGTGACGGAGGAGATGAATTATTTTTGGGATATGGCCTGTACGATTGGAGAAGGCGACTGGCAAACCCGTTGGTGTGGGGATGTAGAAAACCGTTGAGTGGTATGCTGCGGAATTTGTCACATCAACGGTATCAGAAAGCGGCGCACCTGCTGAATTGTGCAAGTCGCAAGGAATTGTCCGATCATCTTTTTTCACAGGAACAAGGATTTTTTGCACGTAAAGAAATTCATCCCCTGTTGAAGCATGCGGTTCCTGATGCGACTCTCCCTGCCGGTCATCCGCTGAAAAGAAGGTTGACGGATTGTGAGCAACAGGCACTGTTTGATATGAACGGTTATCTCAAGGATGATTTGCTTGAAAAAGTGGACATGACATCGATGCGTGCCTCCCTGGAAGTTAGGGTTCCTTTGCTGGACCACAATGTGGTGACCTATGCGATGAATCTCGATCCGTCACTTAAGGTTCACGGGCGGATTAAGAAATATCTGTTGAAAGAATTGTTGGCCGATTACCTCCCGCCCGAATTGGTGCATCGCCCGAAGTGGGGGTTCTCTATTCCCCTGGCCGGATGGCTGAAGGGAGACTTGTCTTTTCTGATTGATGAGTACCTGTCTGATCGGCTGTTACAAGAAGTTGGTTTGTTCGATATACAACAGGTGAAACGTTATGTAGATGCCTTCCGGAGAGGAAATGATTACCTTTTCCACCGCGTCTGGTTAATGATTGTTATGCAACAGTTTTTAAATAAGGTAAAACCTGAACTTTCACTGTGAACCTGTACCATCAATATTGTACGCTTTGCGGTGCACAGGCGTTGAAGGATTTACCTGCATTCAAGCGCCATTATCTTTGCAAGTGCAGCAACTGCGGCCATGTCTTTGCAAGAAAAATTCCCGATCAGGCCACATTAATTTCCCACTATGATGGATATGGCCGTGATGACTATCTGTCGCCGTTAACGGTTCAAAGCTATCATCGGTTGCTGGATACATTTGAGCCCTTTCGCAATACAGGCAAGCTACTGGATATGGGTTGCGGCATCGGGTATTTTCTGGAGGAAGCCAAAAAGAGAGGCTGGGAGGTGTACGGAACAGAGTATTCAACCCAGGCTGTAAATATTTGCGCTTCAAAAGGAATTCACATGAAATCGGGTGCTGTCTCCAAAGACATGTTTGCACCGGGTATGTTTGATGTGGTAACCAGTTTTGAAGTGATTGAGCATCTCCATAATGTGCACGATTTTGTTTCCGCCGCCAGTTTGTTTTTACGGTCGAAAGGCTTGCTGTACATCACAACACCGAATTTCAATTCCCTTCTTCGTTACGCATTGGGAGAAAAATACAACGTGCTGGGCTATCCTGAACATTTGAGCTATTTCACCAGGTCAACGCTTATTCGTCTTGCGGAGAGCGAAGGATTCACCACCACAAAAGTATTGACTACAGGTTTAAGCGTGAGCAGATGTCGCACCAGCATGCAAAATGATACCAACGCCAATGCGGTTTCTCCTGTGAGCACGGATGAAAAAATAAGAAAAGCCTTCGGTGGTTCTTTGGTGATGGGAAATCTAAAAAATGCAATCAACGGTTTGTTGAATGGCCTGGGTCTGGGTGACTCATTGAAGGGATACTTTGTTCGGCGTTAATCAGACGTTCTCCAGCTGCTCTTTTTGAAAAGTGGTGCAACACCACAATGGTAACGAGGAAGTGTGGCACCATAGGAATCTTATACCTCACAAGTGCTCCAAAGTTGGTGCTGGCAAGTCCTACGCCAAATGCAAATACCAAGGTGTATGCCAGGGTAAACTGTATGAATGTATTTTGCCTGATGATCGCGATGATTCCGATAATTTTTGTGCGCCATAAAATACCTGCGGTTACCATCAGCAGGAAAATGTTTTCGACTACTGACAATACCATCATGATGCTGCCGATCTCGTTCGGCAACGGTCGGTATAAAGCGGTAAAAACAGAAATGGGAATGCGGGAAAGGGCATTTCCCAATGTTCCGTCCAATTGACCGATGTAATAACTGTTGCTGCCGTATTGCTCAGCGCGCAACAGGTCGCCCTGGATTACCTTCGCTTTTTGCAGCATTGTATCCACGCTGCCATAGTCACCCATTGCATGTTGTAAGTTGCGAATCATATACGACAACGATATGAAAATGATGAACAACAGGACAGGGAGTACCGACCATTTGATGATCTGAAGTTTGATGTTCGAAATCGTATGTGAATAATACCACAGGGCCAGTCCCGGCATCAAGGTGATTAACACGTACGCCTTCATGTTGAGAATAATATAGAGATTACACAGAAGCATCAGGATGTTGGGCAGAACCCGTTGTCTCTTAATGGCAATCTGGTAGAAATTGTATGTCAGCCAACAAGCACAGCTGAGTGTGAATGAGTCTTTCATGATGCCGGAACCCCAGAATATAAGAGAGGGGAAATACAAAACGGCATATGCGAATTGTTTGTGCAAATGAGGAAAATGTTCACACGCCAGCCGATAAAACTTCCATATGCCAATGTAGGTTGCGGACGCAACGAGCAGGCTTGTGGCAAAAAAATTCTGAACACCAAGTAGGGCAAACAGAGAGGTAAGGCGGGATACCGAAAAGGTGTTCGCATCAATCCACATATACCAGGCCGGCCAACCGGTGGTATGATTGAAATATGTATAGTTGTGGTAGGAAAGATTGCCAGACAGGATCGAGAGGGCCACAGATGTGTTTTGCTTGGCCAGGTTGATTATGACATCGGCTCCTCGGAAGTAATTCACT